>JAAYKP010000077.1 GCA_012522335.1 Bacillota bacterium | reverse complement strand
CAAGGCCATTGATTAATTAACGTAATCAATGGCCTTGCCTTTCCAGGGGCCGCATAATATTTCTCTCTATCCGATCAAAGCAGTGCTTTGCTGCTTTGCTCAGATAAAAAATTTAGACCACCAAACCAGTTGGTGGTCTTTAAGATGGCATCAAGCCTTGTAGACAAATGGTGCCGGAGACCGGAATCGAACCGGTACGGTCTATGGAGGGACCGAGGGATTTTAAGTCCCTTGCGTCTGCCTGTTCCGCCACTCCGGCAGGTTATAAATGGAGGCGGCACCCGGATTTGAACCGGGGAATAAAGGATTTGCAGTCCTCTGCCTTACCACTTGGCTATGCCGCCTTAACTCTCAGCTGCAGCAAAAATATGATAGCATATCGGTGACCGGGCGTCAAGCCGGCCCTTTTTTATTGATTTTATTGATAAGGAAGGCGCACCTCGTGCGCCCTGGTGTTTTATCAAATGGAGCGGAAGACGGGATTCGAACCCGCGACCCTCGCCTTGGCAAGGCGATGCTCTACCACTGAGCTACTTCCGCATCATGGTGCCGAGACCCAGAATCGAACTGGGGACACGCGGATTTTCAGTCCGCTGCTCTACCTACTGAGCTATCTCGGCATTTTATGGCGGAGCTGACGGGAGTCGAACCCGCGATCTCCTGCGTGACAGGCAGGCATGTTAGGCCTCTACACCACAGCTCCGCAGTCATGACACTTTTATAGTATACACAAGAGACACGAAAAAGTCAACAGGCCGCACCAAGGAAATTTATTCCCCGTAGTGAAGTGCTTCATCTTCAAATGAATAGTAAATCAAAGTCTGCAGTTCAAGGGTTAAGTCTGTATTATGTACATAAACACCTTCCGGAACGCTGATATTAGTAGGAGCAAAATTAAGAATTGAAGTAATGCCGTTTTCTACCAGCAGGTCTACTACTTCCTGCGCTGCTTCAGCAGGCACCGTTAAAATCGCAACTTTAACTTCCTCTTCCCTGATAACCTCCGGTAAATACTGCATTTCCAGTACACGTAAGCCCTCTATTGCTTCTTCCTCCACCGGATTAATATCAAAGGCCGCCACGATATCTACATAAGAATTCTTCACGGCATTATAACGAGTTAGCGCTTTACCTAAATGACCATAGCCAACAACAATAATTTTGGTGACACGATGTAAGCCAATAATGCGGAGTAATTTATCCCTGAGATAATGGGTATTGTAGCCTGTACCCCGGGTACCAAAGGCGCCAAAGTAGGCCAGATCTTTTCTAATTTGCTCTGCAGTAAAACCTGTTTCATCGCTGAGCACACGTGAGGAAACAACCTCAATATCACGACGAATTAAATTATCCAGTATCCTTAAGTAAACAGGCAGACGTTTCACAACTGACTTAGGTGCTTTTCGTCTAGACATGTTATCGTTCCCTTCTTCTCCATCGTTAAAACAAAGCTGTAAAGTTTTGCATATTGACCATTGTATCATAGATAATTAAGGAATTAAAGTCATATCTGTTTACTTTTCATAAAATTCGATAAACAACACTTTACATCTTTGCCAAGATGATATTTCTGACTCCAGGACTATATATATTATTATTCAAGCTGTGTGTGCTATTTCCTGCGCACTGCTGGTAAAAATTTCACATATTTTTACATACAGCTGATGGCTAACAAGAGGGGCGGGTGATAGCGCTGGTTGATAAACTTATATTCTAAGACTGTATATGCTTGCTGCGGCAGAGACCGGCAGTAGTTTCGCACTGCCCGGTATTCCTCCTGACCTCCCGGATGCCCGGTATAGACCATGATGGTGATGATGCCGCCTCTTTTTAAGCGTTCTACCGCAATCTGCAGGGCACTGACGGTAGTATCCGGCTTAGTTACCAGCGCATGATCGCCACCCGGCAGATAGCCCAGATTAAACATCACCGCTGCCAGCGGTCCCGGCGGCCATTTGCTTATCTCAGCATGACTTGCCTCCAACAGCTCGACCTGCTTCAGCAGGTTGCCGGCCAGCAGTCTCTTTTTGGCAGCAGCCAGAGCCTGCGGCTGAATATCGAAAGCATAAACTTGTCCTTCAGCACCTACCAAGTCTGCTAAAAAGGCCGTGTCGTGTCCGTTGCCGCAGGTAGCATCAACAACATGATCACCTTTTTTGACAACAGCCTGCACTAATTCATGAGCAAAATGAAGAGGTTTTTTCACAGCTCACCCTCCACAATATAGTATGGCGAAAGCCTGCCATTTTTACCCGGCAGGCTCTTTCCTTTTTACTCCTTCCTTTTCACTGATGTACAAATTACCATCAGTATCCAAACTGGCATACAAGACATCTTCAATTCTTTCCAGTCCCTGTTTGCGCACTTCTGCCAACAACCAGGCCTGGTCTAAACGCAAACTGCGAAGGTTGTTGTAGTGGATATGCCCATCAAAAATCAAAGGAACCGGGAGCCCTTCATATTTGGTCGGCAGGCCTAAATCTTCCGGCGTCACCGGCCGTTTACTGCTCTTCAGCACCACACTTAACTCACCTGATGTTTCCAAAACGGCATATTCGACATCAGCGATATTGGCTACATCCTTCTCCCTTAACTGGCCAATTAAATCAGAAACATTATAGCGCAGTTTGCGCAGTTCTTTTTCCACAATTTTTCCGTTGGCAATAACTATACTGGGAGCACCGTCAACTAAACCGCGAATGGTATGGCTTTTTAAGCTTAAATAAGATAAGAGAATTTCTAACCCAACCAGGGTAAAAATGGGCACCAGTCCCTCATGCAGCGGCATATTTATGCGCTCCATTGACATGGCAGCCAATTCAGCAATCATAATTGCCACCACCAGGTCAAAGGCTGATAACTCTCCTACCTCACGCTTACCCATAATCCGGACAGCTAGTAAGACTGCCAGGTAAAGAACAACAGTCCGATATAACAACACCCAATGCAAAACTACAGCACACTCCAGTATCGTATTCTAACTACTAGCTTTGCCCAGATAAACGGCTTTATGTAACAACCTATGTTTCGGTGATCAAGACTTTATCGCTCTCTCCATCTACTTCACGCAGCATCACGGAGATACTTTCCGCACGACTGGTGGGCACATTCTTACCAACATAATCAGCCCGAATGGGCAGTTCACGGTGGCCGCGGTCGACTAAAACTGCCAGCTGAATCAGTTGGGGCCGTCCCAGATCAATTAAAGCATCCATGGCCGCCCGGATGGTGCGGCCGGTATAGAGCACATCATCAACTAAAACCACCTTGCTGTCGGTGATCGGTACATTGATCTTAGTATCCGCGCTTTGCGGCCTGTGCGGTAAGCGGCTCAGATCATCCCGATACTGCGTAATGTCCACAAAGCCTACGGGAGGTTCAACCCCTTCAATGACACCAATATTGCGGGCGATGCGTGCGGCTAAGGGACCACCACGCGTGCGAATTCCAACTAAAACCAATCCGTCAGTACCCTTATTGCGTTCCACAATTTCATGGGCAATGCGCATTAAGGCGCGGCGTATGGCTTCAGCATCCATAATTTGTCTTTTTACCTGCATTTAACTACCCTCACTTTCCTGCCGGTATAAACTGTTTAAAAGCGCTTGAAACTCCTGAGGCGGCTCAGCACTAAACTCCAGATACTGACCGGTAAGAGGATGGTTAAAACCTAACAAACGGGCATGCAGAGCCTGACCACGCAGATTAAAGCGCTGTTTTTTATAACCATAAACGGGGTCACCAACCACAGGGTGTCCCACTGCGGCTAAATGTACACGAATCTGATGCGTACGACCGGTTTCCAGGCGCAAAGCCACATATGTATACTCCTTAAATCTCTGCAGCACTTTAAAGTGTGTCACGGCGCGACGTCCCTGCCCTCGTTTTGTAACCGCCATTTTTTTTCGCTCCTGCGGATGACGGGCAATGGCCGCGTCAATGGTGCCCTCTGCTGCCGCCAGCCGGCCGTGCACAATAGCTACATATTCCCTGGTAACATTATGTGCTTTGAACTGACGTGATAACTGCAGGTGAGCCCGGTCATTTTTGGCCACCACCAGTAGCCCTGAAGTATCTTTATCTAAACGGTGCACAATGCCCGGTCTGGTTTCCCCGCCAATGCCTGAAAGATCCTGGCAGTGATAAAGCAGCGCGTTCACCAGGGTGCCTTCAGCATGCCCTGCTGCCGGATGCACTACCATGCCTTTAGGTTTATTAACAACTAAAAGCTCACTATCCTCATAAAGAATCTCAAGCGGGATTGACTGGGCCTGCAGCGGGGAAGGCTTTGCTTCCGGAATAGAAACAGTGATTACTTCTGCTCCCCGCAGCCGATAATTAGCTTTACGTGCAGCATTATTAACCAGAATTAGGCCGGCGGCAATTAACTTCTGTATACGTGCCCTTGTCAGCTCCGGTGCCAGTTTGGTGACAGCCACATCTAAACGTTCACCCACCAAATCATCCGTCACCTGATAGGTAGAGATTTTCAAACACCATCACCCCGTCCCAGCGGCCAGACACGAATAGCTGTAAAGGCAGCAGCCGCACCTACTAAACTGGCAGCCTGTCCCAACGTCAAAAAACCCACAAACAAATTAGCTGCCCGAAAGAACTCTATCAAAAAACGGTAAACACCATAAAGAAGTAAAAATTCTAAAAATAACTGTCCGGCAAAGCGCGTCTTTTCCTGGCGCCGGCGCAAAACAAAAAAGAGCAGAAAGCCGGCTGCAGCAGCATACAGCTGTGTTGGATGCCTTAACAAATCATCTGCATGCGCAGCAGGCAAAGCCCAAGGCAAAGCTGTCGTTCGTCCATAACAGCAGCCATTGAGCAGACAGCCAAGACGTGCAATCCCATACCCTAAAGCCACGTAAGGCGCGGCTGTATCTGCTAACCGTCCCTGCGGCAGGTCCTGACGGTGCGCATACCACAAACCTACCGCCGCTCCGGCAGCCAACCCGCCGTGAAAAGAAAGCCCGCCGCTGCGCAAATTAAAAATGCTTCCGGGCTGAGCAAGATAAGCAGGCAGCGCCAAAATAACATATAAGAGGCGGGAGCCCAGCATGGCTGCCACTATTATCAGCAATGTCAGGTTCAGTAGTTTTTCTGCTGACAGGCCCTGCTGCTGTCCGGCGCGGATAAAACCCAGGGTGCCGACACCAAAGGCCAAGGCCAGCATCATACCATAAGCATAAACCTTAAAACCGCCTATCTGCAGGATTACGGGAAACATTCAAAATCCTTTCCCCCGCGGTGTACGGGCTAACTCGAGTGCCAGCAAAGCTACACCAAGAAAAATGGCCATATCGGCCACGTTAAAAACAGGCCAGATGCGGAAGTCTAAAAAATCCACCACATAACCCAGACGAAGCCGGTCAATCAGATTGCCCAGGGCTCCGGCAATGGCCAGGGCCAGGGCGAAACGCAGCAGTTTTTGCTCCACGGGCATACGGAAAAAGAAGACAAGCAAACCGAGCGTTACCACCACACTTACGGCAATTAAAAAGCCGGTCTGATTTGCCAGCAGGGAAAAGGCCGCACCTGGGTTACGAATATAGGTGATGTGAAACACATTTTTAATCACCGGAATACTTTGCCGCACATTTAGTTTCTGCGTTACATACCACTTTGTTATCTGATCCAAAAACACCAAGGCAGCCATCAGCAGCAGCATCTGCATTGCTTAACACCCCAAATATATTTCCTCATTTTTTTATTTTATCATATGGGGTGCTCTGCAGACAACTGACTACAGCTCATCACCCGGCAGCTGTTGACGATATTCCTCATTGGAGATGCGCTCTACATCTTCCACTGCGCCAATCGTCTCATCGCTTTCATCTGCCGTTTCCTGGTAAAAAACATGCGGCAGTTTATTATACTGATTTACATCCTGCCAGGCATCTTCACCATCGTAACCTGTATAATCTTTGTCATCCATAAAAGTACGGGCAAAAGGTGACAGCAAATTTAATTCTTCGATGGGGCGGGGATAATCATGCGCCGGTCCCTCTGCCTGCTTTTTGCACTCCAGGCAGAATTCAGCATAAGGCACCGCATCGAGACGTTCTGCCGGGATGGGCTGACCGCAGTTTTCACAAATACCATAAGTTCCTACCGCTATTTTTTCTAAAGCTTCATCAACCTTTTTTAACAGCAGCTGATTCTTCTCATGCAGTGAAATATCTTTAGCCCGCTCATAATTTTCCGTAGCCACATCAGCAGGATGATTATCTACGACAGATAATTCCTGCGTAGCGTCACGCAGGCCTTGGTGTTTCTGCAGTCCCTCAGTAAACTCTGTTTGTGCCAACAAATCTCTTTTTAGCTGTACTAACTGCAGTTTATGGCGTTTCATTTCCGCATCCACGTTCTTAATTCCTCCTACAAATGATTTTGTACAATCTGAACTAACTCGGCAATATAGTCACCAATAATCGGTAGATTTAACACAACCAAACGTTTGAGCAGAGAAAGAACGACTGCCGCCACCACGGTGGCACCAATGGCGGCTCCGACACCTCGTCCCACACCACCTAAAAAATTCACCCAAAAAAAGCGGGCGGGGTTATTTAAAAGCTCCAGATACTCGGCGATATTAAATTTATCAATTTCCTGCAGCAGCCGGGCTGCTTTATGGTTTAACCGCTTCAGCAGAAATTTATCTGACTTGGCCGGACCCTCCATCAGACTGCCTCCTCTTTAAAATTTCCCGCTTACTGTTATATTACAGTTTTCCCAATCTACCTCAGATCAAGCAGAAAAAAATAACGGGTGAACTTTTCGTTCACCCGCAGTTAATCTTAGAGTGCCTTGACGTTTTCGGAACAGCGCGGACAGAGTGTGGGATGAGCAGGATCGGTCCCGAGCTGAGGATGAATCATCCAACAGCGATCGCATTTTTCCCCTTCTGCAGTTTTCACTGCTACCCCTAATCCCTGCTCGACGACTGTCCCCGCTGCCTGCGCACCGGCCTCATGGAGGGTACAAGCTGAGACAATAAATATTTCGGCCAGGCGCTCCTTAAAGGGCAGTAAAGCAGCATACGCTTTTTCATCAGGATATAACTCCAAAGCTGCCGTTAAGGACGAGCCAATACGTTTTTCTTTACGTGCTTCTTCCAAACGACGCATGACCACATCACGATAGCTCAGCAAAGCCTGCCAGCGGCGGTCCAGCTCTTCATCTTTATAAGCCGGGTTTACCTGCGGCCAATCTGTCAGCTGAACAGATACCGCATCTTTGACGGGCAGGTAATTCCACGCTTCTTCCGCGGTAAAGGTGAGCACCGGAGCAATCAGCTTAATCAGGGTCACTAAAAGCTCATAAATAACGGTCTGTGCCGAGCGGCGTGCCGGGGAGTCGGCCACAGAAGTATATAATCTATCCTTTAAGACATCCAGGTAGAAATTAGACATTTCCACGACACAAAAGTTGTGGATGGTATGGAAGACTACATGAAAATCGAAGTCTTCATAAGCTTTGCTGATCCGTTCTACTAAGACCTGCAGCCGGTGCAGGGCGTAACGATCAAGTTCATCCAGCTCATCATAAGCCACGGCATCACGGGCCGGATCAAAATCTGCACAGTTGCCCAGCATGTAGCGAATTGTATTACGAATCTTGCGGTAGACTTCCGATAATTGTTTCAGGATATCGTGCGAGATACGCATATCGCTCTTGAAATCAGAGGAAGACACCCAGAGACGCAAAATGTCGGCGCCGTACTGTTTAATAATCTGTTCCGGAGCCACAACATTGCCCAGTGATTTAGACATCTTCCGGCCTTCACCGTCAACAACCCAGCCGTGGGTAAGGGTTGCCTTATAGGGAGCACGTCCTCTGGTGGCAACAGAAGTCAACAATGAAGACTGAAACCAGCCGCGATATTGATCTGAACCTTCCAGATACAGATCGGCAGGTGAAGCTAAATCCGGATGTGTTTCCAGAACGGCGGCATGGGTGGAACCGGAATCAAACCACACATCCATAATGTCGTTTTCTTTACGGAACTCATGATGACCGCAGTTAGGACAAGTCGTTCCCTCCGGCAGCAGTTCACTGGCTTCCCGGGCAAACCAGGCATCTGAGCCTTCCTGGGCAAAAATTTCGGCCACCTTACGGATTGTATCTTCATTAATCAGCTCCTGATTGCAGGCAGTGCAGTAAAAAATGGGGATAGGCACGCCCCAGACACGCTGACGCGAAACACACCAGTCATGGCGGTCAATTACCATATTGCGAATCCGCTCTTCACCCCAGGCAGGAATCCACCTGACTTCTTTAATTGCCGCCAAAACCTCTTCCCGGAATCCTTCCACAGAGGCAAACCACTGTTCTGTCGCCCGAAAGAGAACCGGTTGTCTACAGCGCCAGCAGTGGGGATAGGGGTGTTTAATGAATGACAGTTTCAGCAGTGCACCCTGCTCAGCCAACGCATTGGTTACCGCTTTATTACCCTCGTCATAATGCAGCCCGGCAAACTGACCGGCTTCAGCGGTAAAATGGCCTTTATTATCCATGGGAGCAAAAATATCTAAACCATAACGCAGACCGGTCTCGTAGTCTTCCTGTCCATGACCGGGAGCAGTATGCACACAACCGGTACCTGCTTCCAGAGTTACATGGTCACCCAGCACGATTGGCGAAGTACGCTCATAAAGCGGATGCCGATACTGCACACCTTCCAGCTCTTTACCGAGATATTTTTCTTTGATTGTATAATCTGTTATGTCACAAGCCTGCAGGGCCTCTGCCAACAGCTCTTCAGCCACAATTAGATCACCGTGTTCCGGGGTACTGACTCGCACATAAGTGTATTCCGGGTGTAAACAAATGGCCAGGTTGGCAGGAATAGTCCAGGGTGTGGTCGTCCAAATCACAAACCAGGTATTTTCAGGGTCAGCAATTTTGCCCTGTGCCTCTGTCACCGGGAAGCGCACATAGATGGAAGGGGAACGATGCTCATGGTATTCTATTTCTGCTTCGGCCAGGGCTGTTTCACACTGGGGACACCAGTGAACCGGCTTGAGCCCTTTATAAATATAGCCTTTCTTGGCCATTTCACCAAATACTCCGATTTGGATAGCCTCAAATTCTTTGTTTAAGGTTATATAAGGATTGTCCCAATCACCGCGTACTCCTAATCTTTTAAACTGTTCCCGCTGTAAATCGAGATAATGTAAGGCAAAGTCACGACAGTGCTTACGAAATTCCAATACTGATGTTTCCCGCTTTACTTTACCCGACTTCAGCAATGCATGCTCAATGGGCAGACCGTGTGTATCCCAGCCCGGTACATAAGGAGCATCATAACCAAGCATGGTGCGGTGTTTTACAATAATATCTTTTAACACTTTATTCATGGCTGTCCCGATATGGATATCACCATTGGCATAGGGAGGGCCATCGTGGAGAATATATTTAGGGCGACCCTGCCGATGGGCTTTTACCAGGCCGTAAATATCCATCTCCTGCCACTTCCGCAGCTGTTCCGGTTCCCGTTTGGGCAGACCGGCTCGCATGGGAAAATCTGTTTTGGGCAGATTAAGCGTCTTTCCATAATCTCTTGCTTCCATATTGTAACCTCCAAATTCTATTAATTAAGCAATAATCATAAGCAGTATCAATAAAAAAACCGTCCTGCCAGAGGACGGGTTTTTCCCGCGGTACCACCCCGCTAGCCGCAAATAAATTACGGCCTCTTGAAATTTTTAACGGCTTTCGCCGGCTGCGGTTACTAATAAATTCACCTGCGGCTCCCGGGTGATTTTCCACAAACCTTAGCACCGGTTTCCACCTGTTCCGGCTCTCTGCAGCATCAGAATTTGTGTACTCGTCCCGTTCATAGCTTTTATGCATATAAATTTAGTACTACTAGTATAAACAACATGCCCTGCCGTGTCAAGCAGAGCAACCGGCACAAAGAAAAGGAATGGCTGTGACCATTCCCCTCAGTGCTTCCTAACGGCAGCAGGAATGAAACTGCTTAAGCTCCCCTTTGGGTATCAGCATCTTCATCCGGCGAGAGCCAATCTTCCATCTCCAACGCTGCAAGCTGCGCTTCTACCAGGGAGCGGAAACGCATTTTATAGATTTGTGCCTGTTTGTACACTTCATCATGTTCGGAAAGTATCCGACTGGCCTTATAGCGCGCTTCATCCAGGATACGGGCAGCCTCTTTTTCTGCTTCCCGCCGCATTAAATCTGCTTCCTTGGAAGCATTTCTCTTTACTTCCTCGGCTGTTTCCTGGGCCACAACAATGGCATTATGTAATGTATGCTCTAATTTTTGGTAATGGGAAAGTCTTTCTTTCAACTGCGAAATTTGCTCTTTCGCAGCCAGGTTTTCTTTAATCAGGTCTTCAAACTCCTTAGCAACCCGATCAAGAAACTCCTCCACTTCGTGTGCGGCCAGTCCGCGAATCGCACGACTAAACTCTTTATTTTGGATATCAATTGGTGTCAACGGCACTTTTATCCACCCCCGCTTATTTCCGTGATTGCTGCCCTGCAAAGTGCGCCCTTGCAGTATCTATCCAGTCTGCTTGAGACGTTACAGCCAATATTTCTCTTTACAGGATAAGAAATCCTGCCGGTTAAAGATGTTTTTTTAGCAGCAGCTGAATGCGTCCTTTTTTACTCTGACCCAAAATCTGCGCCACCTCTACTCTTCCCCGTCCGCTGACAGCAATCACATCACCTTCTTTGACCGCTGCGCTGGCACTTTTCACAGACTGCCAATTAAGTTTCACCAGGCCGGCACGGATAGCCGGCGTAAGCTTACTGCGCGACAGGCCAAAACCGGCACTGGCTACGGCATCCAGGCGTAAACTGGCAACCGATGCTTTAATTTCACGCACACGACCTGTTGTCGGTGTTAATTCAGCAGCAGTGATCTCACGCACCTCAAGCCTATATTTTGCCGCCTGCTGCCAATTGGTAAGCAGATAGTTCAGCAGTTCCGGATGCACCACAACCTGGGCCGACGAGCTGCCTGTTACTAAAATATCGCCCACTTTCTCACGCTTGAGGCCCAAACTTAACAGGGATCCTAGCCAATCTCGGTGACTGAGGGCAGACGCCTGAGCAGGAGCTGCCGCTGCCAGAAAGGCCAGGGGCACATCAGCGACGGTCAGCTGCAGCACCGCCGGGAAAAGCAGCAGGCGTGCTCTTTCCGCTCCTTCATAACCTCCCCAAACTATCTGTTTGACATCCTTAAAGTGATGGAGGACACGGTCGGCAATCCGCTGCTGCAGGGGGTCAAAAAAATTAGTCATCTGCGCCTGGCCGGAATGCTCAATTTGTTTGATTTTATCCAGAACCGTGCAGGCCGTAATCCTTTCCACTTCCGTGTCAAATTGCTTCAGTATTTTTTCCCGCTCCATTATCTGCCTCCAAACTTTGCTTTCGCGGCGTTATACCCGGCCCAAAGCGACCTTTTATTCTTCTATATCTGTAACTACGCCGCGGTCACTTAACTCACGACGCATGTCAGCATTTACCTCGACATGCGCCGGGGCAAAAATAAAGATTTGCTGGCTTACTTTCTGCATATTGCCGTCCAAGGCGTAAGTAGCACCGGAAATAAAGTCGATAATCCGTTTAGCTTCATCCTTTTCCGTATCTTCCAGATTCACCAGGACCGGCCTGCGGTTCTTAATATGCTCTACAATTGTCTGCGCCTCGGCAAATTCATAAGGTTTGGTTATGACCAGACGCATATTCTTACTACTTGCAGTATGCAGATTGACAACGGTACCCTTGCGTGTCCGTGGAGTCACTTGTCTGACATCATCCAACTCCTCATAAGTATCTTCTTCCTCTACCTCTTCCATTAAACCAAAAAATGCTAATGCTTTCTCCCAAAATGAAGCCACTTTTTACTCCTCCTAATTAGGCTCTTTCACCAAAAAGTAGGCTGCCAATGCGTACCAGATTAGCCCCCTCCTCCACCGCTACCTCGAAGTCTTGAGACATGCCCATGGAAAGAAGCTTCAGCTTGAACCCGCCGCTGCGCAGGCTGCTGAATAACTGGAACATTGCTCTAAAATATGGACGTGCCTCCTCCGGGTCTGCAGTTTGGGGAGGAATGGCCATCAGACCTTCAAGCCGCAGGTGGGGCAAAGAGGAAAGCTCGTGGATAAAATCTGACACCTCTGCCGGATCCAGGCCGCCCTTCTGTTCCTCCCTGCCGATATTCACCTGGACTAAAACACCTACCTGCTGTTCTTTTTTGGCGGCTTCCCCTTCTAAAGCTTCTGCCAATTTCCAGCGATCTAAGGAATGAATCAGGGCAAACCTGCCGACCACATCTTTAACCTTATTTGTCTGCAGACGCCCTATATAATGCCATTCAGCCTGGGGGAGACGTGCCAGTTTAGGCAGAGCTTCCTGCACTTTGCTTTCACCAAATTTTGTTAAACCCAAAGTATAAGCTTGTTCAATACGCTCCACGGATACTTGTTTCGTTACCGCCAACAGCTGTACAGGTTTGTGTCCGGCCCGCTGTGCTGCCTGCTGCAGACGCTGCCGTACCTTGATAATTTGCTGTGCCAGCTCATTCATAATTTCTGTCCCACTTTCACCAAAAACGGATTAGTAATTACCGGTATACCGGTAGGCAAACCGCGCACCACCATCTGTTCAGCTTCAGCTGTTATTACTTCTACTTCGCGATACTGCACCAATGACTGATCTAAGACATAGACACCCGTCTTTTCACCCCGCAGCCGCAGGGCTGAGGTGGGCAGTATTAAGCCTCTGGTACTCTGGGTAATAATCTGAAGCTCGGCAAAGCGCTCTTCATAACAGCCCGGCAGCTGCTCCTGCAGGGCAAAAACAGCAGTAACAAGGCCGTCCTTTTCCGTGATTTTTTCAACCCGGGCACGAACAGCAGCGGCTTCGTCCAAAGAAAGGCGCAGACTAACCGTTTTTTTCTCCTCTAAGGCAGCAAAGGCATCAGGCTTAAACTGCGCCACCAGGTACCAATGATAATCATCAATATATTTAAAAATAAAGGTGCCACGCTGTACTTCAGCCCCGTCTGCCAACTCCTGCCGGTTAAGCTCTGATCTTCTTAATCCCGCTACATTTAGCGATGCCGGCTTTTCCAGCACCGCCGGCTGCAGGGCTCCTTCAAAGCCATCCAGTTTTCTGATCACTATTCCCGCTGCCGGCATCGTGACGGTCCGGCTAATTCCCCCGTCAGAAGTAATGGTGGCTACAGCTGCGCCGGTGGCCAAACGTTCACCGGGAGCGACCAGCCATTTTATGGTGCCTGTAAAAGGTGCCGCCACCACATGTTCCTGACGTACAATTACACCATGGGCTGCCACGATATGTTCCAGCACTCCCGTCTGGGCTGGAACGGTACGGACAAAGGCAGCGGCCAGCGCCTGATGGGCAAAGGGCCAGGCAATACGCAGCAGCAGGAGCAGCAGCGTCAGGAGCAGCAGATTATATATTTTCGGGCGTTTTTTGGTACCCTTATGCCCTTGAATTACTTTAAAACTTCTACGCTTTTGCATCTTTTCCCTACCACTTCATTGAAATTAGACCGGCCATCCGACCGGTTTGCCCACCGGCTGCACGATACGAATAAAATAAATCCGGTCGGCAGGCTGTACAAAAATCACTCTTAATCAGGTTTTCCGCTTTGATACCTGCTGCCTGCAGCTGCAGACGCTGCAGTTCCGGTAAATCAAAATAGTAAGCAGCGGCAGCCCGGTGGATCACCTGAGCCCGCCACTCCTGCGGCACCTGCTCGATCACATTTTCTCCAACCTGGTAGCAGCATGGTCCGATGGTAGGGGCTAAAGCTGCCCGAATGTTTTGCGGACGGCAGCCCAGTTTAAGCAGGGCCTCTACCATTAGTGGCCCCATCCCTGCCACTGCCCCGCGCCAACCGGCATGGGCTAAGCCTATACAGCGCTTTACCGGATCAAAAAAGAAAAGGATGGTGCAGTCTGCAGCATGGGCCATCAGTACAACTCCCGGGTCAGTACAAATTAAACCATCGGTTCCCGGCAGGGCATCTGTCATACTGGCATGACCGCGTCCGGCCAGCTCCGGGGTAGCATGGGCAATTAAAGTGCCGTGTACTTGTTCTCCGACAACAACGGAAGCCGCTGGATAACCCAGAGCCGCGGCTGCCAGTCGGCGGTTTGCCCGCACCGCCTGCTCATCATCCCCGACATGCAGTCCCATATTCAGACTGGCGTATGGCGGCCTGCTCACTCCGCCCTGGCGCAGTGTAAAGCCATGCAGCAGGCCGGCAGACTGCAAATGATGAAACTGCAGATAACGCACAGAGCCTGCCTGATAAATCTCCTCTTTAGGCACGAGCCTGCACCCCACGATAGTGTAATTCTGACAGTACTATTTTACCTGATTTGATGCTTGCCGGCACATCTATGATTCTTTGGTTTTGTGAACCACGATAAAGTAATGATAAATCCCGCTGCCCTTCCAGATAGGGACCGTCAATCAGCAGGTCGCTGGCAGCTAAGAGCATGGCGGTACCGGCATCCTGCCGTGCCTGCTGCTGCAGCTGTTCATAAGTATAACCGCTGTACACTGTCAGATGCAGACCCGGCAGCTGCGCTTTCAGCAGCGCTGCCAATGCGGCCAAGGCACGCGCCTGTAAAAAAGGCTCCCCACCCGAGAAGGTGATCCCACGGACATTTTTGTCAGTTAAAAGCTGCCGCGCCACTTCACTAATCTCCACCCACTCTCCCGCGGCAGGATCATGGGTGTGCGGGTTATGACAGCCGGGACAGTGATGAGGACAGCCCTGGGTAAACACTACGCTGCGGATCCCCGGACCATCCACAACACTATATTTATGTAAGCCTGCCAGATTAAGCTTCATTATTTTTACCCCCGATTATCGGTTAGTGTAAGTGTGGTTTGCGGTCGCGCAGTTCAGCCTGTTTAGCGCTGTTAAAGCGCTCCTCTGTAGACAAATAACCTGTAATGCGGCGAATACGGCGTACATTAGTGCCGCCGCAGCCGGGACAGCAGTCATGCATAATCCCACTATAGCCGCAGTCACGGCATTCATCAAGGGGATAGTTTATACCGCCATAACCGACATCACTGGCAGCCATATGACGTACTATCTGTTCCACAGCTTCATAGTTTTCCCCAGGAGGACCCTCCAGCTCCACATAGGCTATATGCCCGGCATCACAATATTTATGGTATACTCCTTCGATACTTAATTTGTCAAATAAAGAGATGCAGTAGTTTACAGGCACATGCACCGAATTAGTATAATACTCCTTATCTGTCACATTAGGAATAATACCAAACTGCTCGCGGTCAATCTTGACAAAACGGCCTGACAGGCCTTCTGCCGGTGTTGCCACCAGTGTAAAGTTGAGATCAAATTCATCCGAGAACTGCCGCATACGTTTGGACATATGAGAGACAATTTTTAAACCCAGTTCCTGTGCCTCCTGATCTTCGCCATGGTGTTTTCCCAACAGTACCTGCAGAGTTTCAGCCAAGCCGATAAAGCCTACAGACAGCGTACCGTGCTTAATAGCCTCTTTAATCGGGTCGTTAGGACCCAGCTCCTCTGAACCCATATACAGCCTCTGCCCCATTAAAAAAGGCAGATCTTTCGCCCGTATATTGCCGAGAATTTCAAAACGATGCAGCAGTTGACGCGCAGCCAGACGCAGGAGACGATCCAGCTCCACAAAAAAAGTATTAATATCCCGTGTCTGCAGCGCCAAACGCGGCAGGTTTAAGGACACCGGCGCAATATTGCCGCGGCCCGCGGCAACCTCCGCGCCATGGCGATTGCCGATAACCCGGGTACGACAGCCCATATAAGCTACTTCGTCACCATATTTAGCATTAAAGGAGCTGTCCATAAAACTAAAAGTGGGATTTAAACGTTTCGCTGCCACTTTGAGAGCATACACAAATAAATCATAATTGGGATCTTCGGGATTAAAGTTAACGCCTTTTTTTACCCGGAAAACCAGATTGGGGAAAATGGGACTTTCCCCGCGGCCCAAACCTCTCTCAAAGGCCCGCAGCAGCGCTCTGGTAACGGCTCGTCCCATCGCAGTGGTATCAGTACCGACATTAAGGGAAGAAAAGGGCACCTGGGCGCCGGCACGGGAATGCATGGTATTTAAATTATAAACAAGACCTTCCATGGCCTGAAAGATTTCATCCTCATCCGGTTCCTTAGGCATGGTGGCGATAATTTGCGACATGGAACGGTCAAAATGCGGAAAACTTTGGCCGCCAAACATATCATTTTGGTTGCTTTGCAGAATAATGGCTGCCTGAGCAGCAGCGGAAGCAATACGTTTCGGCGGACGAATGTAGCCATAACCTGTGTCAAAGCCTGAAGAAAGCAGTTTAAACAGGTCTATCTGCAGACAATTTAAAGTTTTGCCGTAGTAATCCAGATCATGAATATGAAAAGCCCCATCCAGATGAGCCTGCGAATATTCTTCAGGCAGTAAATTGGTGAGATAATAATGCTTGCTGGCCGCACTGGCAATCTGCAGCATTTTGGCAGAGGGTGAGTTAGAAACATTTGCATTCTCACGGCTGGTTTCAATTAAGATTTCTTTCACTGTATCCATCAAATCGCTTTTTCCGTCGCGAATACGGGTGCGGCGATCGCGATACAGGATGTAAGCTTTTGCTGTCCGGGCATGTCCATTTTCAATGAGCACTTTTTCTACCATGTCCTGGACATCTTCTACTGCGGGGATCATACCGTTAAAGCCTGACTCCCGCAGAGCTTTGATAACCTGAGCGGTCAGGTTTTCTGCTATCTTGCGGTTATCTCCCCCCACGGCCTTTGCCGCCTTGATAATGGCATCAGTAATTTTTTCTGCATTAAAGGGGACAACACGTCCGTCTCTTTTCCGAATCTCTGTAAACATTACTCTTCCTCCGGTCGCTAGTTAACTTGTGCTGTTTTTGGGCGGCATTTCTGCCAACGCCTTTTTAAAATCATCAATACTGGTAAACTTGTGATACACGGAAGCAAAGCGTACATAGGCCACCTCGTCAATCTCATACAGCTTGGCCAAAACGCGCTTGCCGATTTCATCCGAGCTTACTTCCTGCGAAAAATTATTACGCAGTTCACGTTCCACCTCATCTACCAACTGTTCAAAAACATGAAGGGGAATATTCTGCTTACCCCCCGCATAAATCAGGCCGTTTAAAATTTTGGCGCGGTCAAACATTTGGCGGTTACCATTGCGCTTCACCACAATGAGCGGTATTTCTTCCAACTTTTCGTAAGTTGTAAACCGCTTTTCGCAAACAGTGCATTCCCGGCGTCTGCGAATTGCACTACCTTCATCTGTCGAGCGGGAATCTACAACACGGCTCTCTACGCAACCGCAGTGCGGGCATTTCATTAACTCCTCACCCCCTGTCGGGACTGGTTAAAACTGGAAAATAATAACATCTTTCACCAGATTAGGCACTATATATAGTGCTGGTACAATTATACAACACCAGATATAGTATAGCAAGGACTATTCTTTGCCCGCGCCAAAATCCTAATAACGTGTGTGACCGGCCGGCCCTGTCAGCTCCACCAGGATCGTGTCTACACCAAATTTAACAATATTTTCCCAGGGTATAACATAATCACGGGCACCTCCCAAAAAGCCAAATAAGCGGTTGGTGCCGGGAACGATAATGGCAGCAATACGGCCGTTTTCCAGATCTAGATCAAGATCGCAAATCACCCCGAGCCTTTTTCCGTCGACGATATTGATTACCTCACGATTGCGCAGGTCGGAGATCTTAATCATGGCACACCTCTTCTTTCAGATCCTTTTCCTACAGTATATGCCGGACTGTCTGTCCATTGGACTATAAAACAAAAAGAGGGTCTGCACCCTCTTGAGAAAACATTAGATTATCAGTTGCTGCTAAAAAAGGCTCACATTTTTACGGCCAAAATTCGGCAACAGGAGCAGCACGCCGATAGTAATACTGACCGTCTACTTCACGGACTTCAGTCACCCGTATGAGGTTCGACTGATTAAAAGCCTGCACGACTTCGCCGGGAGGAGACAGGAATACCAGCAAGAGTGAGAACGCCAGGAGCATACTAACCCCTACACGCCCAAAAAATCTCTTGTGCACCTTTCTCCACCTCCTTTGTCTGCTTACTGCACATGTTTACGCAAATGACCTAAAGCAGCTTTCTCCAGACGGGAAACCTGTGCCTGGGAAATACCAATCTCATCAGCTACTTCCATTTGCGTTTTGCCACGGTAAAAACGTAAGGTAAGAATTAATTTCTCCCTTTCATTAAGCTTCTGTAATGCTTCCTTGATGGCTAAAACCTCTAACCATTTTTCATCCTGATTTTTATCATCAGATATTTGATCCATGACAAAAATCGGGTCGCCGCCATCATGATAAATCGGTTCAAATAAAGACACCGGTTCCTGGATGGCGTCTAAAGCAAAAACAATATCTTCACGCTTTAAATTTAATTCTTTAGCGATTTCACTTATGTTCGGTTCGCGACCAAACTGGTTGGCCAAAGAGTCGCGTACCTGCAGTACTTTATAAGCAATATCGCGCAGGGAACGTGAGACGCGGATAGGATTATTATCACGCAGGTAGCGGCGAATTTCTCCAATAATCATGGGGACGGCATACGTAGAAAATTTGACATTCTGGCTAAGATCAAAATTATCAATGGCTTTAATTAGTCCAATGCAGCCGACCTGAAACAGATCGTCTACATATTCACCGCGATTGTTAAAGCGCTGAATCACGCTCAGGACTAAGCGTAAATTACCATTGACCAACTTTTGCCGGGCGCTCTCATCACCGGCCTGATAGCGTACAAATAAACGACGCATCTCTTCGTTTTTCAGGACGGGCAGTTTTGATGTATTAACACCGCAAATTTCTACCTTGTTCATCAAGCTCATCCCCTCCCGGATTAAAATGACAAGGAATAAATCCCCTGTCCTTTCTATCTGCATTATTTCCTGGGAGGGTAATTTTATTCAGCTAAAGATTCCCAGCTTTAACATGCCCCGGCACTATTCCATTTTTTTTATCTCTTTTTTCAACCGTTTAATAATTCTTTTTTCCAGGCGGGAAATATAAGATTGCGAAATGCCTAATAATACCGCCACTTCCTTCTGCGTTTTCTCTTCCTGCCCCAGGAGGCCAAAGCGCAGTTCCATAATTTTTCTTTCACGGCTGCTTAACTTCTCAATGGCTGAATACAGAAGCTTCCGTTCCACTTCTGCTTCAATATTTTTCAATACCAAGTCATTTTCTGTACCCAAAACATCTGACAGCAGTAACTCGTTACCGTCCCAGTCCACATTAAGCGGTTCATCAAAGGATACTTCCGCTTTAACTTTATTATTCCGCCGCAGGAACATTAAAATTTCATTTTCAATACATTTAGAAGCATAAGTAGCTAATTTAATATTTTTATGGGGATCGAAAGTATTGACAGCCTTAATTAAACCAATGGTGCCAATTGATACCAAATCATCAATATGAATACCGGTATTTTCAAATTTGCGGGCGATATAAACTACCAGGCGCAGGTTACGTTCTATTAAAACTGTCTTAACAGCATAATCACCCAGTTTTAGCTTTTCCAGCAAAAAAACTTCTTCATCCTGGGTTAAGGGGGGCGGTAATGTTTCCGAACTGCCCACATAATATATTTCGGGCAAAATTTCCATGCCCAGACGGTGCAAAAGGCGCAGATAGAGCAGGCGCAGCCTTAATTTCCAGTGTTTCAGTAAACTCAACCGGCCACACCTCCCATTGTTTCGAGGATAAAGGGGTGCAGCAGGACTTCGGTGCTGTTATCCGGCGACAGCGGACGGGCTGTCAGGGCAAAAACCAAATCGCTTCTCTCCTCTCTCTCATTAAGATGTTCCACTATGACCAGCGGTGGACGATAAGTTACCAGCATACCACTATGCTCTAAAGAGCGATAGAGGGCTACCCCGAAACGTACCGGCTCCCCACAATCTACTTCCCCTAAAGCTGCCACCGGGTCCTGACCCTGCTCATAGGCTGCACAGAGCGCCTGCGGCAGCAGCGGACGCAGTGCCCGGTAACTGGCGACACATAGCGGTTTCCCCGAAATAGGATCACGCAGTTGATTGCCGGTATCTACTAAAGCCTGTACCGTAACTGCCTGGTCGGCATCCTGAATCTGCAGACGAAAAGCAAAATCCTTTCCTTTACGCTGCCGTTCACTAAAGTGCCATACCACCAATAAAAGGATAAAAGCAGTAAATACACCGCCAAAGAGTATTCCCGGCCGTGGTGGTTCAAGATAAAAAATACCACCCTTAACCGTGGCCGGTGCACTGCCAAAGAAGTAGAGGGCAAAGATTGTTCCCGCCACAAAAAAGGAAATCAGGAAAAAGGCACCGCATAAACGAAGTAATTCAACGGGCCGCTGTGGCTGAAAAGTAATCAGGACCACCACAATGGAAGCCACAATTTTTCCTGCCCAGGAAAAAATAACTGCAGAGGCCGGCAGGAAAATGGCAAGGCTGTACAGCGCCGAGACAAATCCACCGGCCAAAACTCGGATTCTTGCTACCTCCCGTCCTGTTAAGCGAGCTGTCAAATACAGCAAGGAAGCATTCATCATAAAATTTAGAGCAAGGAGGTCCTCGATATACATACGCTCACCTGCCCTTTCCGGACAAACCGCTACATTATATGCTTGCCTCCATCCATCTATACCATTATAAACTATCAGCCTCTAATAATTTGTCAGACCCTGTTGTCGAATAATGTTTATGTGATAATGCCAAAAAACAAGTGCCGCCTCGTCCGGCAAACGAGTCAGCACTTGTTTTGAGCGTAATATGCAGATGTCAAATCCTGCCATTAGAATTCAGCGGCAAATTGTGCAGCTTTATCAATATAGTCAGCAATAACTGCTTCCACATCTGTGGCACTCCGATCCATGTCGTCAGCAGCAAATGTTGTAAAATCGGTGATGCCCATAAAGCCCAGAATGGTACGCAGATATCTTTCGCCCAATTCAAACTCACTAAAAGGAGGAGTTGAATAGTTTCCGCCGCGCGTGACAAAGTAGACAGCCTTTTTGTTTTCTAACAAGCCTGCCGCTCCCTCAGAGGTGTATTTAAAAGTTACACCGACAACGGTAATATAATCAATATAGGCTTTCAGGATAGCCGGGTAACTTAAATTCCAAAACGGCGCGGCAATAATATACTTGTCGGCATCACGGAATTGGTAGGCATACTGCAGCACCGGATCCTGGCTGCCTGCTGCCGGGGGTTCCAGATGCTTCAGCACCTGCTCTTCCTGCAGAAAACCAATTTTCTCCTTGTAGAGATCCAAAGTGATAATTTCGTCTTCCGGATGCAGTTCCTGATACTTCTCCACAAACGCATTGGCAATCCTCATTGTTCTTGACAGGTGGTCAGGCTTGGCATTAGCCTTAATATACAGTACCGTTGCCATCTCATCACGCTCCCCAGTAAATTTTTTCGCAATTTTGACTTTTGCTTCCATCCGACTTTCAGCTTTGACAACAGTGTAGCATAGTTTGCGGCGGCAACCATTAACAAACAATAAACACTTCACCACTCTGATTTGTAGGTTTTTGCTGCAATCTTTTGCCTGGGGACAGAAACAGCACCGGGGCATTATCATCCCGGTGCTGTTTAGATTACCTTTAGGCTAGCGTTTGCGGCGCAGGAAGGCTGGAATATCAATATCATCATTGTTAAATGTTCTTTGTGTCAGCTCTTCTATAATTTGCTTGCGTTCACTGGCGCGCTGATCAAAACCGGTAGCTATGACGGTAATCCGCACCTCGTCCTGCAGACTTTCGTCAATCACCGCACCAAAAATAATATTGGCATCAGGATCTGCTGCTTCCGCCACAATATCGGCAGCCTCATTAACTTCAAAGAGACCCAGATCAGCACTGCCTGTAATATTTAAAAGCACACCACGGGCGCCGTCAATGGAAGTTTCCAGTAAGGGACTGGCAATGGCCGCTTTAGCTGCTTCTACTGTCCGGTTATCACCTGAAGCAACGCCGATTCCCATTAAAGCTGCTCCCGTTTCTTTCATAATCGTTTTCACATCAGCGAAATCCAGATTTATTAAACCCGGTACAGCAATCAAATCAGAAATACCCTGCACCCCCTGCCGCAGCACATCGTCTGCAATGCGGAATGCTTCCACCATTGGTGTGCGTTTCTCAACCACCTGCAGCAGGCGATCATTGGGAATAACAATCAAAGTATCAACTTTTTCCTTCAGCTCGGCAATACCCTTTTCTGCCGCGGCTTGACGACGACGACCTTCAAAGGTAAAAGGTCTGGTTACCACACCGACAGTCAGGGCTCCCAGTTCACGCGCGACCTCAGCAATCACCGGGGCAGCACCGGTACCGGTACCACCGCCCATGCCGGCAGTAACAAATACCATATCAGCGCCTTTGAGCGCTTCCTTAACTTCCTCTCTGCTTTCTTCTGCAGCTTGTCTCCCAATTTCGGGATTAGCCCCGGCTCCCAGTCCCTTGGTTAATTTCTCACCAATTTGCAGCTTATAACCTGATTCAGTCATGTAAAGAGCCTGGGCATCTGTATTCACAGAAATAAACTCTACACCGCGTAAGCCGGCCTCAATCATCCGCTTAACGGCGTTACTACCGCCGCCACCAACACCAATAACTTTTATTTGGGCAAATTGTTCCATTTCAATATCAAACTCAATCAAAAGACAGACTCCCCTTCTCTCAGCGCAGATTAAGACTCAAACATATCCATGAACCAGCTTTTTACTTTATTAAAAAATCCAGGTATGGCATTTCTGCGGCCACGATACTCCTTTGCCTCGTACAGATGTGTGTGCTGTGCATAATGGATAATACCTACTGCTGTGGAATAAATAGGGCTTTTCACCCCCACATAACCAGGTTGGGCCACGCGGGCCGTAGTCTGGAAAATCTGTTCCGCCAGTTCCGCAATCCCCGGCATTAAAGATACTCCGCCTGTTAAGACGACGCCGGCAGGGAGTGGTTCCTGATAGCCTAAATGCAGCAGTTCTTCGTGCGCCATATGCAGGATCTCTGCCAGGCGGGCTTCAATAATCAAAACTAAATCTTGTGCCGGCACTTTGCGTGCTTCCTTGCCGGAGATCTGCGGCAGTTCAATGGTCGCCTGTTCCCCGATGGCTTTTATGGAAGCAGCACCATGCTCCAGCTTAATTTTTTCCGCTGTAACCAAGGTGGTACGCAGCCCCACTGCAATATCGTTAGTGATATGGTCACCGCCCACAGGCAGCACGGCAATGTTTTTCAGGTGACCCTGCTGGAAAACCGCAATTTCGGTAGTACCGCCGCCAATATCAAGCATCACTACGCCCAATTCTTTTTCATCACGCGTCAGTGCTACTTCTGCATTGGCCAAGGAGTTCAGCACTGTCCCTTCAATGGCGATGCCTGCCCGTTCTACACAACGATACAGATTGCGCAAAGAAGTAATCATCCCGGTAATAATCATGGCATCAACTTCTAAACGCACACCAACCATGCCGACAGGGTCACGAATCCCATCATAACCGTCAACTATAAACTCGCGGGGGATAACATCAATTATTTCACGATCAGGCGGCAGGGCAATTACTTTAGCCGCTTGCAAAACTCTTTCCACGTCTTCTTCCGTGATTTCCTTGTCCGCACCGGCCACTGCTACTACGCCGCGGTTGTTAATCAGGCCTACCTGTGAGCCCACAATACCTAAAAAAGCGGAAGGTATTGCTGTGCCCACCATCCGCTCAGCCTCATCCATAGCGTGCGTGATTGCTTCTACCGTTTTATCCAAATCGACAATAACACCTTTTTTCAGACCCTCGGAGGGGCTCGTCCCCACACCGATAATGCTGAGTGAATTGTCGATGTTTACTTCGCCAACGATTGCGCGAACATGAGACGTACCAATATCCAAACCGCAGATTAAGTCCCGTTTCACACACAACACCCCCTCGCCGCTCTTCTTGCTCACAAATTTCACATTAATGTTTTATTCAACAAGAGTTAGGTTTTCCCTTTTTTTATACTAACTGTTTTTCCTGATTGTATTAATCTTTTGTCGGATGAAATACCGGTGCCGTTACTGCCCGCAAATCAAGATAACCTTCTGCCTGCTGTCCGGCAAGCTGTCCAAGAATCTGCACCAGAATATTAGCTTTTTCGGCAAATCTGTCTACGCCTAACCAGACACATAGGCCGTCCATGGTTACAATAATCAGATTGTCTGCCTGCTCAAGATTTATTTCTGAAACCATCACTCCTTCCTCTGTTAAGGCCTTGCTTAACTGCTGGACCTGCTCTAAAATCTCCGCCGTCAGCAGCTGCTGCCCGACAGCGCCTGAGACAGGTACCACACCGGTTAGTAAAGGCAAATCATAATTTTGTGTATCTTGTGCGGCCCCCAGGATTTGTCCGTTCCAGCCTATTTCCAGAAAATACTCCTGGAAGGGCATGAGGGCCAGCATTTTTCTCTCCTTAATTGTAATCTCCAGGGTGCGCGGCAGCTTGCGGGTAACAGTTACCGCTTCTACCCGGGGAATCGCCGCTACCCTTGCTTCCAATACAGGTAAACTTAATTGCCAGATATTTTCTCCCTCTGTTATCTGCAGAGCATCACGCACCTCAGCCTCCGGCGTAAACTTATTGCCGGTGATATCAAGCTGCTCGAGGCTAAAAAAGTCAGAGCGCACAAAATTAATGCTTGTCCAGACAATAAGGAGAATTATAAACACCAGCAGCAGATAGCGTTTCAGTTTGCGAAATTGTGCTGTCTCTGCAGCCGGTGGTGCTTTACGTTTGCGGTATCTTCGCTGCAGCTTGCCCATCTTTTACCTCCACTTGTTTTGACCACGGGTACAGCGGACTGCCGGCAGCCCGCTTACCCCTCACTAATACGTTTAATATCAGCACCAAGTCTGCTCAAATCGCCTTCTAAATCTTCATAGCCGCGGACGATATGTTCCAGCCCGGAAACAACTGTTTCTCCTTCGGCAGCCAGGCCGGCAATCACCAGCGCAGCGCCCGCCCTAAGATCGGGAGCCGTCACGGAAGCCCCCATCAGCCGTTCAGTACCATGGACAATGGCCGTACGGTTGTCTGAAGCAACTATGATTTGTGCTCCCATTCGGTTTAACTCAGCCACATGTTTGAAGCGGGAATCAAAAACATTTTCCACAATAATACTGGTACCTTGAGCCCGTGTCAGAACTGCCATCATTGGTGCCTGCAAATCGGTAGGGAAACCCGGGTAAGGCAGAGTGCGTACATATTCCAGAGCACGCAGCCTGGGTGGCGCCTGCACAATTAAACGTCCGCTTTCTTCACGGATCTGCACCCCGGCTTCCCGCAGTTTCGCTATCACCGCATCTAAATGTCTGGGGATCACATTATCCAGAACAATCTCCCCGCCGGTGACGGCGGCAGCCATCATCATGGTGCCGGCAACAATACGATCAGGGATCACAGCATGTTCCGCACCGTGTAATTGTGAAACACCCTCGATCCGGATATGATCAGTCCCTGCGCCGCTGATTCTGGCTCCCATTTTATTCAATATATTTTGCAGATCAACAATTTCCGGCTCCTTGGCAGCATTACTGATCACAGTAACACCACGGGCATAGACAGCCGCCAGCATAATGTTTTCCGTTGCCCCTACACTGGGGAAATCCAGATGAATATCGGCACCGACTAAGCGTGAACAGGAAGCATAAATATAACCATGCTGTTCCCGCAGCTGTGCCCCCAAAGCCGCTAAACCTTTTAAATGCAAATCAATGGGGCGCTGGCCGATGGCGCACCCACCGGGATAAGAAATACAAACATGACCAAAGCGAGCCAGGATGGCTCCCATTAAAAAGATGGTGGAGCGCATCTCGCGCATCAAGGATTCATCAATGACATAACCGGTGAGATTATCGGTTTTTATTGCCATATCTGCACCGCTCCAGGTGATCTCCACACCAAGGCTGCGCAAAATTTCCACCATTTTGATAACATCACGAATGCGCGGTACATTGGTCAGAAAAACTTCATCGCTGCTTCTGTTCAGCAAAACTGCAGCCAGAATAGGCAAAATAGAGTTTTTGGCACCGCCAATCTGTACCACACCTTCTAACCTTTTCCCACCACGCACAATATATTTGTCCATACTTCCACCTTCCCCGTTAATAGCCGAGCAGGCGAATCTCCAGTTCCAGCTCAATGCCAAACTGACACCAGACTTCCTGCTGTATTTTGGTAATCAATGTCATCACATCCTGAGCCGTGGCATTTTGCTCATTAACAATAAAATTGGCATGAACATCAGAGATGGCTGCTCCTCCCACCCGCTGACCTTTTAACCCAGCCGCTTCAATCAAACGGCCGGCAGCATCATGAGGAGGGTTTTTAAAAATACTTCCGGCATTGGGTTGACGGGGTTGGCGGTTCCGCCGAAATGTTAAAGCATCCCGGCTCTGCCGCTTTAACTCATCACGATCCCCTGCTGCTAACTGTAATTTTACAGCACAAACAACCTGGGGGGGACCAATATTGCTCTTGCGGTAACTTAACCCCAAATCCTGCGGCTGGTAGGTATGTAAAGTTAACGCCGCGTCAAGTATTTGTGCCTCAAGCACAAGCTCTCCCAGCGCATGGCCATGCGCACCGGCATTCATGACTAAGGCACCGCCCACAGAACCCGGTATTCCGGCGGCAAATTCCAGACCGCGCAGCCCAAGCTCCTGTGCTCTTTGAGCCAGCACTGCCAGCGGTACCGCCGCACCGGCTGTCACCAACCGCTGTTGAAAATTAAACTCACGAAACTGACCGGCTAAGCGTATGACAGCGCCGCGATAGCCGTCATCGTGGACAAGAATGTTAGTTCCGCTGCCCAAAACATAATAAGGAATTTTGTGTTTACGCAAACAGCTTAGCGCAAAAACGAGCTGCTCCACATTCTCCGCTTCCAGGTATAAATCTGCCGGACCGCCGATTTTGAAGGAAGTATGCCGGCTTAAAGGCTCCTGCAGCCTTACCGTTGCTATCTTTTCAGCAATTATCTCAGCCACGTCTTTCATATAGACCTCCACGCACAACCCTTGCCGTAATTTATAGTATGCAAATGGCTCGAGAGTGTGCTGCTGCCGGCGGCAGTTATACTAACGGCAGACATCACGCATTACCGCAGTCATCCGCGCTGCGGCGTCAGGCATGCCGAGCCTTTGACTGGCTGCAGCCATAGCCTGCAGCCGCTGCTGATCATTTAATAAAGCGACAAGCTGGGCAGCCAGCACAGTCGTCGTTAATTCATGCTCGCGAATGAGCACGGCAGCATCATGGTCAGCCAGCAGACGGGCATTATGTTCCTGATGGTTATTGGTAACATTGGGGGAAGGGATCACAATACAGGGTACACCTAAAGCTGTCAGTTCCGCTAAAGTTGTGGCTCCGGCTCTGCTGACCATCAGATCGGCTCTCGCCAGCAGCAGCGGCAGCTGATCGTGGTAGGGCAAAAGATGCAGGCGTTCAGGATACTGCTGCTGCAGCTCTGTCAGCTGCCGGTTCAGTTCTTCATAGTAGCGCCGCCCCGTGATATAAACAACCTGGGCCTTAGTTTCAGTCAAAACACGCCTTAAACTGCCGGCAAAAGCCTCATTTAGTTTTAGCGCACCATGACTGCCTCCCACACATAACAGCAGCGGCAGCCGGGGCTGCAGCACCGGCTGCGGCGGCGGAGAAGCTCCGGCAGCCTGGGCTGCCTCTGTTGCCCTGGGATTACCGGTCAGGATAGTTTTGCGGGGATTGGGAAAATACTGCTCGCTGCCGGGCATACTTAAACAGACCCGATCCACGATACGTGACAGCCAGACATTAGTCAGGCCGGGAATGGCGTTCTGTTCATGAATGACGGTGGGGACACCTGCCAAACGGGCAGCCAGCACCACCGGACCGGCCACATACCCTCCGGTGCCGACGACAACATCGGGACGAAAAGAGCGGATTAACCGCCGTGCCCTCAATACTGCCGCCGCCGCCAGAAAAACTGCTCGTCCCAGGCGCAGCGATAAACGCCGCTCCAGTCCCATAACAGGAATAGTGTGCAGCTCAAATCCTGCGGCCGGTACGATTTGTTTTTCCATCCCCTGTTCCGTCCCTACAAACAGGACTTCCGCCCCTTCATGTGCCTGGACGTAGCGGGCCAGTGCCAGTGCCGGATAGATATGTCCACCGGTTCCTCCGCCGGTAAAAATAACGCGCATCGTGTCCACCTACTTATTTTGCATATTTAGAGATATTTAGTAAAATACCCAGACTGCACATCGTAAACAGCAGTGAAGAACCCCCGGAACTAATCAGGGGCAAGTTAATCCCCGTAACCGGTATAGAACCGGTAACTACGCCGATATTTATCAGTGTTTGCAGGGCAATCATACTGACAATGCCTGCCGCCAGCAGACTGCCGTAAGCATCCGGCGCTGACAAAGCGATTTTAAAGCCCCGCCAAAATAAAAGAAAATAAATAATCAGTACGGTACTGGCGCCAATGAAGCCCAGTTCTTCACAAATTACGGCAAAAATAAAATCACTGTGCGGTTCAGGCAGGTAATACATTTTTTGCCTTCCCTGTCCCAGGCCAACGCCAAAGAGCCCCCCCGGACCAATGGCGTAAAGGGACTGGATTATCTGATAACCGGTATCCAGCGGATCAGCCCAGGGATCACGAAAAGACATCAGGCGCTGCAGGCGGTAAGGCTCACTATAAATTAAATAAAGGAGCAGCGGCACCGCACTGGCGCCAACCAAAAAGAGCTGCTGCATCGGTACCCCCGCCACAAAAATCAGCAGCATGACCGAACCGGCCATTGCCACCCCTGTACCCAGGTCGGGCTGCTTCATAATCAGGGCAAAAAAGATACCCAGGATAATGAGAATAGGCAGAGCGCCTTCAGTAAATTTACGCACCTGAATATCACGGCGTGACAGATAGGCCGCCGTAAACATAATCATGGCTACCTTCGCCAAATCTGAAGGTTGGAAAGTTAAGGAACCAACACCAATCCAGCGTCTGGCGCCTAATATTTCTACGCCGATACCGGGGATAAAAACGGCTGCCAGCAGAAGGAAACTAAACAGCAAAACTAAATTGGTCCAGCGTTTCAACTTCCAGTAGTCATAATTGCTAAAGAAAAGCATGCCGGCTAAACCTAAAACTGCCCACTGCACCTGACGGCGCAGATGATAGTAGGGGTCTTTATTTTCACGTAAGATATAATAACTGGCACTAAAGACCATGACAATACCAATAGCCAAAAGTGTCATGGCAGTAAACAGTAAAATGAAATCTGCCTCTTTCCTCCGGAGATTACGACCAGATCTACCGGCCATCATCCTGCCCCCTTAGCTGCCAAACTGCCTCTTTAAACAAATCTCCACGCTCCTCATAATCCCGAAACATATCCCAGGAAGCGCAGGCGGGCGACAGTAAAACCACTTCACCTGCCTTTGCCTTTGCTTGTGCCATCTGTACAGCTTCCGCCAAGCTGTCAGCAAAACTATAGTTTTCATAGCCTGCCTCCCGCAGGGCAGCCGCCAAACGTTCTGCTACCTGACCCAGGAGGACAACATGGGAAACTTCACCGACCAGAGCCCGGGCCAGCGGCGCAAAGTCAGCACCCTTTTCATAACCGCCGGCAATTAAAACTTTTTGCTGTGGAAAAGCTGCCAGCGCTTTTAATGATGCGTCAACATTTGTACCCTTGGAATCATTAATATAAACAACACCATCCACAGTGCGCACATACTCCAGGCGATGTTCCACCCCGGGAAAAGCAGCCAGCGCTTCAGCGATCACCAACACAGGCACACCGCCCAGCCAGGCCAGCAAAGCAGCCGCCAAAGCATTCTCCAGATTATGACTGCCGGGAATGGCTACTTGCGCTGTGGGACAGAGAACAGTTTCTTCTGCGCCGTCACGCAAAATTATCAGACCTTCCCGGACAAAAGCCCCCCGTTCTACTTCACCCAGACGACTAAAGAGGTATACGCGGCTGTGCGGTCGCTGTCGCAGTGCATATGCTTCCGGGTCATCGGCATTCAGTACTATGGCGTCCTCGGCACGCTGATGAGCAAAGATTTTTGCTTTTGCCTCCCGATAGGCTTCCCACGTACCGTGATGATCCAAATGGTCAGGCGTAATATTTAAGATAGCTGCCAGCCGCGGCCGCAAGGAAAGTGTAGCTTCCAGCTGAAAACTGCTTAACTCCGCCACCACCACATCATCGCTTTTAACCTGGTTAACAACGGCAGATAATGGTAAGCCAATATTACCGGCAACATATGTTTTTCTGCCGGCTGCCCGGAACATTTCTCCCGTCAGAGCGGTAGTAGTCGTTTTGCCGTTAGTACCAGTAATCCCCACCAGGGGAGCGTTAAGACGCCAGGCCGCATATTCCACCTCAGTAATAACCGGCAACGACAACTTAACTGCCCTCTGCAGCGGCGGCAGCTGCAGCGGCACGCCGGGGTTTTTAATAATTAAAGCCGTCTGCTCCGTCACCAGATTTGCCGGGTGGCCGCCGCCCACAAAACGAAGTGCCGGATTAGCCGCCAGGAAGGCCTGCTCTTCCGCAGTTAATTCTGCTTCAGAGCGCTTATCATTAATAGTGACCCGAGCTCCATCCTGCAGCAGTAAAAGCGCGCTGGCCATACCGCTGCGTGCCAAGCCAATCACCAACACTTCTTTTCCCAGCAAATCCAACTCCATCTCTCCCTTTCAGTACTACTTCGTCTTTTATGATCAATAAAGCGACTTTTTCGTGTCTGATGTTAACTCCCTGCAGGCTGCATGTTTAAAGGGCACCTAACTGCCACAGACCTAAAACGGCCAGCACAAAGGCGCAGGCCCAAAAACCGCTGACAACACTCCACTCACTGTAACCGCCCAACTCATAATGGTGATGCAGCGGACTCATGCGAAAAACGCGTTTACCCGTACTTTGAAAAACTATCACCTGAATAATGACTGATAAAGTTTCAATTACAAAAATGCCGCCAATAATCAGCAAATATAGTTCTGTTTTGGTGAGTACCGCCAGGCCGGGCAGCACACCGCCCAGTGCCAGGGAACCCACATCGCCCATAAATACGCGGGCGGGATGCAGATTGTACATTAAAAAGGCAAAAACAGCACCAATCATGGCGGCAGCAAAATAGGCCAACCCCCACTGCTGCTGCAGCACAGCAATCAGCATATAAGCTAAGATAGTTAAAATCGCCGTACCGGCGGCCAGTCCGTCAACACCGTCTGTCAGATTAACGGCGTTGGTAAAACCCAGAATAAAGAAAAGTAAAAAGGGCAGATATAGTACACCTAAATCCAGTACATAGTCAGTAAAAGGTATCATTACTTCCGTTGAGGCACCCAGGGTACGCCAACCGAGATAAAAAAGCATCACAATTATGGTCTGACCAAAAAGTTTATCCCTGGCTCGTAAGCCCAGTGACTGTTTCCGTACCACGCCTAAATAATCATCAATAAAGCCAATCAAGCCATTACCAAGCATCAGCAATAACACCAGGTACAATTCAGTGCTTTTGGGGGCAAAGAGGAAAGTCGCCGGAAGACTGGCCAGCAAAAAGATAACGCCACCCATGGTGGGAGTACCTGCTTTTTTTAAATGTTTCTGCGGTCCCTCTTCCCGGATTTGCTGTCCCAACGCCAAACGCTTCACCTGCCGAATATAGAGGGGCGCCAGCAGCAAGCCCGGCAAAAAGGCAGTTACTGCGGTAATGAATAATCTTTGTCTCATGCTTCCACCCTCTGCAGCACCCTGAGTACCTTTTCCATCTGCATACCACGGGAGCCTTTTAATAAAACCCAATCTCCTGGCTGTGCCCAAGTCTCTACAGCTTCAGCAGCCTCGGCATGGGTCATACACTGTACGATCCTGTCTGCCGGCATGCCCGCTTCCTGCGCGCCTTGGGCAATCCAACGGGAACGGGAGCCCAGCACAATCAGCGCCCTGAGCTGACTGGCCGCTGCCAATCTGCCCACCTGGCGGTGCCCCTCTTCCTCCAGCTCACCTAACTCCAGCATATCACCCAAGACGGCCAGCTTACCGTGCTCACCGGCCTCTTCCACTAAAACATTTAAAGCTGCCGCTGTCGAAGTAGGACTGGCGTTATAAGCATCATTTATCACCGTCAGCCCTGTGGGCAGAGTTGTAATTTCTAAACGCATGCCGCTTAACTGCAGCTGCGTTAATCCTGCCGTAATCTCCTCATTGTCTAAACCTAAAGCCCGCCCTACTGCCACCGCCGCCAACAAATTATAAATATTATGACGACCCGGCAGCGGCGGCGTAACCAGCAGGGGAGGATAACCGGCCTGCTCAAGCTGTACTTTATCCCTTTTCCCTCCGGCAGCCGGCCGGATCACTGCTTTGTTGCTAAAGCCAAAAGTTATCACCCGGCAGTCCAGCTCCCGCCAGTAGGGTTCCAGCAGCGGTTCATCAGCGTTAACAACTGCCACCCCGTCTGCCGGCAGATACTGCAAAAGCTCACATTTTGCCCGGGCAATTCCTTCCCGGCTGCCCAGCATTTCTAAATGGGACTCACCAATATTGGTGATAACTCCGATGGAGGGTGCGGCCAGTTTTGCCAGCGCAGCAATTTCACCAAAGCCGCTCATCCCCATCTCCAGTACCGCCACTTCTGTCTCGGCCGTGAGCCGGGTCAGCATAATGGGCAAACCAATTTCATTGTTCAGGTTACCTGCTGTTTTTAACACCCGATAACGTCCGGCCAAAACAGCGGCAATCAGGTCCTTCGTAGTCGTCTTACCGACAGAACCTGTCACCGCCACCACAGGCAGAGAAAATTGCAGACGATATTTATGCGCCAACTGCTGCAGTGCCTGTAGGGTATCGGGAACAGCAATGACACACAGCCCGGGCGGCAGCTGCACTTCTGCGTTTTGGTTCACAAAACAGCCTACCGCCCCCTTGGCAGCAGCCTGGGCCAGAAAACGATGGCCGTCTGTATGTTCACCGGCCAAGGGCACAAAAAAGTCTCCCGGCTGTACCTCTCTGGAATCAATAACTACACGGTTAACCTCTGCCGTCTGGTCAGCCTCCGTAACTATTTCTCCTTGTACGAGCGCTGCTATCGTCTTACAATTGATCTCCATTTTTCTTTAATCTCCTCTGCAACCATGCTTTGACAACCAAACGATCATCAAAGGGAATTCTATAATCTAAAAAGATTTGTTCTGTTTCGTGTCCCTTGCCCGCAATCACTACCACATCATTGGCCTGAGCCATATTCAATGCACATTCAATAGCCTCTTTACGGTCAAACAACACCAGATACTCACGCTTACTCTTTTGCTTTTGTAAACCAGGCAGAATTTCGCGAAAAATTTGTGTCTGTTCTTCCCCCCGGGGATTATCAGAGGTTACAATGACAAAATCACTGTAAATACCCGCCACTTCTCCCATCAGCGGTCGTTTGCTGCGGTCGCGTTCACCCCCGCAGCCAAATACTGTCAGCACACGGGCCTGGGCAAACTCCCGTACTGCCCGCAAAATGTTTTCCAACCCATCCGGGGTATGGGCGTAATCAACAATTACCGTAAAATCCTGTCCTTCATCTATCACTTCAAACCGGCCCGGCACACCGGCAATCTCCTCTAAAACCGCCTTGATCTGCTCTAAAGCCAGGCCTTCCATTAAAGCAACGGATAGGGCTGCTAAGGAATTATAAACCGAGAACAATCCCGTCATTTTTAGATCTAAATCAAGCTGACCTGCCGGTGTCTCCAGGTGATAGCTGACACCATCGCGGGTCACCCGGATGTTGGCAGCCCGTACGTGACAATGGTCTGACAGGCCATAAAGCAGTATTTCTGCCGGTGTTTGCTCCGCCAGGTGCTGCCAGTGCGGATCATCACCGTTTAAAACAGCCCGGCGCAGACGCTTCCTTTTGACGGGCAGTGAGCCTAACCAGGCAAACAACTTACTCTTACTGCCCAGATAATGTTCAAAGGTCTGGTGAAAATCCAGATGATCTTCAGTAATATTGGTCAGCACTACGGTATCAAAGTCACAGCCAACCGTCCGATACCAGGCCAGGGCATGTGAAGATACTTCCATCGTGGCATGCGTTACCTGGGCATCAACCATCTGGCGTAAAAGCGCCTGCAGATCAGAAGCTTCCGGAGTTGTAGCCAGTGAAGGATATTCCTGCCCACGGATACGATAGCCCACTGTGCCCAGCAGGCCGGTTACGGCACCGGTACTGCGCAGCAGAGCATCAATGAGATGAGTGGTAGTAGTTTTCCCATTGGTGCCTGTAACGCCTGTCAAAACTAACTCTGTCGCAGGATAATCATAATAGCAGGCCGCCAGCAAAGCTAAAGCTAAACGGGTATCCGGCACTGTAATCACAGTTGCCTGCTCGGCAGCAACATCGTCAGCATCGGTGACTACAGCCGCCGCACCGGCAGCCAAAGCCTCTTGTACATAACGCTTGCCGTGTGAACGTGTTCCGGGTAAACAGACGAACAAATCACCTGAACGGACACGGGCGGAATGATAGGAAATACCCGTGACCGGTCGATCGAGGGGGCCCCTAACCTTTGCATGCAGCAGGCAGCCGACTAGTTCCGCAAGCGTTTTCATCCTGCTAGTATACCCCCTTAATTTAATTGTCACACCTACATTTACCAACCTATGGGCAAAAACAAAAAATATTCATTTAACATAAAGGCTGCTAAAGCTCAGCAAGCAGTGCACAAAAAGGGTGAAGTAATCTTCACCCTTTATCGCTGTTCGGCATCGGGAGCGGCAAACTCCACACTGATGACACTATTGGGTGCTACTTTTGTATAGGCTTTAGGTTCCTGCTGTACTGCCACACCGGAACCGCTGCTGTTTAAACGCAGCCCTAACCAGCCTAAAACTTCACCTACTTCACGCATTGTTTTGCCTGAAAGATCCGGCACGGTAATTTCTTCTTCATCTGTACCGCCCAAATAAACTAAAACCTGTGTATGCAGCGGCACCTTGGCGCCGGCTTTAGGTGTCTGATTTAAAACGGTAGGACCTTCACCAATGAAGCGTACTAACAGACCGTTGTTTTCTAATAAAGCGTTAGTGTGATCATCCAGAGGCAGCCCAATGAGATTTGGCACCTCCACCATACTGGGCACGGCTTCTTCCGGTGTTGTGGAGGGTGGGATATTAAGGTAGTTTAAAATACTCTCCATCATCCTTCTAAACATCGGCGCACAAACCTGCGAACCCCACTGCGGCCCTACCTGCGGTGCATCGACCGCAATATATAAGATAATTTGGGGGTCCTCCATGGGCACAAAACCAATATAAGATAGAATATATTCACCGCTGATGTAGCGGCCGTTGGGACCAACCTTTTGTGCGGTACCGGTTTTACCACCAATGCGGTAGCCTTCAATATAACCGTTAATACCGCTGCCTTCAGTTACTACCAATTCCATGATGCGTTTGACTTCTTCCGAGGTAGCACTGGAAATAACGCGACGAACTACCTGCGGTTCTTTCTTTGTTAACACTGTACCTTCGCTGTCACGTATTTCTTTCACTATGTACGGCTTCAATAAATAGCCGCCGTTAATCATGGCGGAAACGGCCATCACCTGCTGAATAGGCGTTACGGAAACACCCTGCCCAAAGGAAGTAGTAGCTGCTTCCACCGGCCCATACTGCTGCGGTGAAAATAAAATTCCCGTTCCTTCACCAATGATGTCAATGCCTGTTTTCTGCCCGAAGCCAAAAGCTTTCACATAATTCATTAATGTAACGGCGCCAATCCGCTCCTGCAGCTCAATGAACCCCGGGTTGCAGGACCCCAGCACCACTTTGGTAAAATCGATAGCCCCATGACCGCCACGTCCCCGGGTCCAGCAGCCAATGGATGTACCGGCAACTTTAGTGTAGCCGCTGCAGTAAAAACCTTCAGCAGCATTAAATTTGCCCTCTTCAATGGCGGCAGCCAAAGTTACCAGCTTAAAAGTAGAGCCGGGTTCAAAAGTATTGGTAACGGGCGTCAACTTCCAGTTTACCTGGGGGTAATCAGCATAATTATTAGGATCAAAATCCGGCTTACCGGCTATCCCCAGGACCTCACCCGTTTGCGGATCAACGGCAATGGCCATGATCCCTTTGGGCTGTGACTCTAACATCACCCGCTCCATTTCCCGCTCCATAATAAACTGGATATTCTGGTCAATGGTCAGTTCCAGCGTATAGCCATCTACCGGGGGGATAAATTTTTCTATGCCCTGGGGCAGCTGATGTCCCCGCCCGTCTGTCTGCATCTCAATCCGGCCGTCCTGACCCTTTAGTTCTGTTTCATACTGATTTTCCAGGCCGGCCAGGCCCTCATCAAGACCCACAAACCCTAATAACTGGGAGGCCAAACTGCCATGAGGGTAATATCGTTTCGGTTCCGGGGAAAAATGAATGCCGCGAATATTCAGCTTGCGAATCTCCTGCGCGACTTCCTCCGGCATCTGACGCTTGAGATACACGGAATCGGCCTTTTTCTGCAGCAACTCCAGCAGGCGTTCCTCCTGCATCTCTAAGATCGGTGCCAGTTTTTTTGCAACTTCTGCTTTGTCTTCCTCTTTAATTTGATTTGGCCGTGCCATGATCGATAAAGAACTGGCACTGCCCGCCAGCAGTCTGCCGTGACGGTCCAAAATGTCACCACGCTGGGCACGAGCCGGATTAGACCGTGTCCATTGCTCCCAGGCTTTAGCCTGCAGCTCCGGTCCCCGTACCAACTGCAACCAAGCCAGGCGCAGAATTAGAGCTGTTACTAGCAAGAAGATGCAAACAAAAAGGAGGAGCAGTCTTTTTTTCACAGTTATCTTAGAAAACTTATACCTGCTCAAAAGCCAACCCTCCCGGAGTACTTCCCCTATCAAGTTTAATCATGCAAAAACTGCGGCTAATTTTTTGAGGCACCGGCTGTCAGAATAATCATCTGCTCCCTGCCGGGATACTGCATACCAAGCTCATAGGCTTCTTTTTCCAAGCGCTCTGGAGAATTCAAAGACGCTATTTCCAATTTTAAATGCTTCCCTTCTTCTTGTAAAGCGTCTAATTCCGATCTGGCCAGTTCTAGCTGGCGCGTTATCTCAACTACCTGCGTATAATGCGCAATTACGCTAATCGCCATCAAAGCACAGAGAAAGATGGCAGCAAATACCTTTACTTTATAGGCTGCAGCATGTAAATTATGCTGACGACGAGCCTGCGCACGCAAACTTTCACGTTGTCGATGATAATGCCGGTATTCCTGGGGACGTTTATTTGCTACTAACAACTTTATTCACCCTCTCCCTCATTTAGAACTTTGATTGCGGCGCGCAATTTTGCACTGCGTGCGCGAGGATTTACTTTCAGTTCATGTTCACCAGCCTGCAGGGGCTTGCGCGTTAGAATTTTTATTTGCGGCTTTTTCCCGCATACGCACTGCGGTAAACCCGGGGGACACTCACAGCCGGCAGCGGCATGCTGGAACATTTTCTTCACAATGCGGTCTTCCAGCGAATGAAAGGTGATTACTGCCAGACGGCCGCCTGGTTTCAGGCAGGCAATCCCCTGCTCCAGCGCCCTTTCCAAAACCCCTAACTCATCATTGACTGCTATACGTAAGGCCTGAAAAGTGCGGCGGGCCGGATGGGGCCCTCGCCGCCGGGCCCGGGCGGGAATGGCAGCTTTAATAATCTCTACCAGCTGCCCCGTAGTTTCAATGGGACCGTTGACCACACGTTTAGCAACAATAAAGTCAGCAATTCGTTTGGCCCATAATTCTTCGCCAAAGTCGCGAATGATGCGGGTAAGCTCCGCGGCATCCAGGTTGTTGACTAAATCAGCCGCAGTTTTGCTGTCTTCCCGGCTCATCCGCATATCTAAAGCCGCATCAGCACGATAGGAAAAACCTCTTTCCTCTGCATCAAGCTGATGACTGGAAACACCAATATCAAGCAAAATACCGTCTACAGCCTCTATGCCCAGCTCCGTCAGAATTTCTTTTAGCGCGGAAAAGTTGCGCTGCACAAAATGTATAGAGTCAGACCAAGCAGCCAAATTCTTTTTAGCTGCTTTAATGGCTTCTTTATCCTGATCAATGGCGACTAAGCGGCCGCCCGGCATAATCTTCTCCACTATGGCGCGGCTGTGGCCGCCTCCGCCAACTGTGCAATCCACAAAAATTTCGCCCGGTTGTGGATTTAAGATCTGTAATACCTCCTGCAGCATGACCGGTTCGTGAGCAAACCGCATCGCTAACACTTCCTTACCTTCCTTTTCTTGCCTAGTATCCCCCTCAATTTAAAGCTCTATATCCATTATCTTCTCAGCTATATTCTCAAAAGATAAGCCTGTATCCTCACTATACCGCTGCCACTCTTCCTGGCTCCAAATCTCTACACGACTGGAAACACCAATGATTACCGCATCTTTCTGCAGTTTGGCATGACTGCGCAAATTAGTGGGGATTAAAACACGTCCCTGTTTATCCAGTTCACATTCTGTGGCTCCGGAAAAAAAGAAGCGCGTAAAAGCCCGGGCATCGGAGCGAGTAAAGGGAAGGTTTTTTAGCTTTTGTTCTAAATTATTCCATTCCTCCAGCGGGTACACAAAGAGGCAGTTGTCCAAACCACGGGTCAAAACAAACTTATCGCCCAGCTCTTCCCGAAATTTAGCAGGCATAATTAAGCGCCCCTTGCTGTCAAGGGTATGTTGATATTCACCCATGAACATGGACAGCCACCCCCTTTCAATGACATTTCCCCCACTTCTCACCACTTCCAACCACTTTTGACTACATTCAACGACCATTCTCTTTTTCCTGCTTAGAAATGAAAATTTTCTCAAAATATTTAAATAACCTTATTTATTTACCATCTCTCCTCAGCCAAAAATAATCACTGCAGGTTAAAGACTGCAGCCAACAAAAAAAGACCCGATTTCTCGGGTCTCCATTTACCTATATATTCTTATCTCTACAGGGTGACTAATTCATACTCTTCTTTTTTCTTAAGGAGATGGGACGTAATTAACCGGTCACCACACTTGGGACAGATGATGTTTTCCACATCTAACTCCGACCAACCCAGCAGCCCCTGCAAACCACATCCCAGACACAGGAACTCTACTTTACTGTCCAACGCCTCCATGAGTCGCCTCCTTAAAGTGATGTTCAGTAAAAACTGACTTCAGCCAACTTATCAATCAGATTCGCCACCGGCCAAGAAATTTCCTGTTAATTTAAAATTTTTATGAATTAATTTTTACCCATTTCAAACCTGCAAAGGTTAATACCAGTATATGCTGCAAAAAGGTTTTCCTAGAATACTTTTTGCTCTTTAAGCAGGTTTACAAATAATCTCTTTAATGCATGTAGCAAAAAAATCCTTGGCGTGCGCCGGCTGTATAACCAGAGCTGTATCTGCCCCACGGCCGGTGCCACCGATGGCCACAATGTCTTCTCCGTAAGGAATTAAACCGGCATCAAGGGCCATCACTGCAATCTCTACACCCACTTTGACGCCTTGTCCCAGCATCCGCAGCGTGGCGGCCACTAAACCTCCCGGATAAGTACCGCCAAATTTATTTTCTACCCCCCGATCGATACCGCCAAACAAATGGGTGGTGGTTAATACTTTAGCCCCTTTATTTTCCAGTTCCTGCCGCACTTCAGGTGCCATTTCCTGCTCACCGGGACTGCGAAAGCCTGTATGGTGCGTTACACAGACTACAGATACACCTAAATCCAGCAGCTGCTGCGCCGTTTTACCGGTGTTTGACGCTACCACATAGTGACGGATCCCTAACTCACGCCCCCGTTGGACAGCCAGTTGTAGTGTTTGTTCTGTATTTACCGGACCTTTTTGCGCAAAGATCATCTTGCTTCCTCCTTACCTATATTCATGATCATTTTTTCATTATTTATGTAATAATTGCCACGCAAAACAATTAACTAATATATTTATCCAACAACTCCATAACCTCAGCAACATAATCTGTTTTACCTTCCTGCAGCGCTGTCTCCAAGCAGTGACGAAAGTGGGTTTGAAACACTAAGGTACCAACTTTATTGACGGCAGCTTTCACCGCCGCTATCTGCATGAGAATCTCCGCGCAGTCCTGCTCTTCACTAATCATTTTGCTGATACCTCTAACCTGACCTTCAATACGTTTAAGACGATTAAGCAGCGATTGACGCTCTTCAGACAATAATAACACCACCTGTATTTATTTACCTAAATTATATCGTGATCCCCAGATAAAGACAACTTCGCGAAACTTTAAAAAAAAGCGTACACTTCAGACTACCGAAGTGTACGCTTGCAATTCTTACCAGCAAAAACCCCACTATGCCGTGATAACCGTTTTGTTTTGAACTCTCTCCCCACAGGTGGGTACTTTCCTGGCTGCTTTACATGTCCTTTGTGATCAAGGCATATGTGCCGCATCCAGAGACAAGCTCCCAAGTTCTAAGTGTTAGCTCAAAACTTTTAACGGCTACACAAACATCGCAGGGTTTCTATTATTATTACCTCTAATGTGTAAACTAATTATAACAATTTTTTTCGACCCTCGCAAGTGAAAGTTATCAACATAACAGACAGCGCCGTGCCATAAATATAGAGCAAAAAGGAGAAAGGGTGAGTTTTTTTGACATTCGAAGCGCTCTCAACCATTGTTGTTCTCGCCATAATTGTCGAATTTACTACAGAAATCGTCAAAACAATTTTTCCTGTAATCCGTGGTCAATACAGTCGCCTGGTTGCTATTCTGCTCGGGATAACCCTCTGCCTCATTACCCGCAGCGGGTTACTGGCAATCTTCCAGCTGCAGCCCGTTGTTTTTCCCCAAATAGACTACTTCATAACCGGTTTAATTATATCCCGCGGCAGTAACATTCTGCATGATTTAGTGTCCAAGCTGAATATGGCTAACGTTAAATCTTAATTCTTTGTTTTGGCGGCAAGCTGAATATGTAATTCCTGCAGCTGATGCGGCGCCACCGGGGAAGGAGCACCCGTCATTAAATCACTGGCACTGGCTGTTTTCGGGAAGGCCATAACCTCACGAATAGAATCTTCACCGGCCATAAGCATGACCAAACGATCCAGGCCAAAGGCAATGCCGCCGTGAGGCGGTGTACCGTAATCAAAGGCATCAAGCAGGAAACCAAACTGTTCACGTGCCCTTTCCGGACTTAACCCCAGCAGTTTGAAGACCCGCTCCTGTAGTTCGCGCTCGTGAATACGCAAACTGCCGCCGCCGATTTCTACCCCATTCAGTACCAGGTCATGGGCTTTGGCCAATACCTGCAGCGGTTCACTTTCCAAAAGATCCAGCTGGTTCTCATGCGGTCTGGTAAAAGGATGGTTTACCGAAACATAACGCTTTTCATCCGGTTCATACATGAATAAGGGGAAGTCTACAACCCACAAGAAATTTAGCTTATTTTCAGCCGGTAAGCCTAGACGTTTACCCAAATGCAGGCGCAGGGCACCCAGTGCCTGGCTGGCCACATCAAACTTGTCTGCCACAAACAGCAGCAGGTCCCCAGGTTCACCTTCCAGGGTCTGAACAATCTCGTTCAGCGCTTCCTCGGTAAAGAATTTGGCGATTGGTGAACGCACACCTGTTTCTTCCACAAACAGATAAGCCAGGCCTTTCGCCCCATATTGAGCGACAAAAGCAGTCAACTCATCAATTTCCCGTCGGCTGAATGTACCGCAGCTTTTGGCATTAATGCCCTTCACTACACCACCGGCAGCCACAGTCTGCCGAAAAACTTTAAATTCTGCGTCAGCTGCAATCCGCGAAATGTCACGCAGTTCCAAACCAAAACGAGTATCCGGCTTATCACTGCCGTAACGCTCCATGGCTTCCTGGTAAGTCATACGCGGAAACGGCACAGTCAGCTCTATCCCCAGCGCTTCTTTATAAAGATAGACCATCATCTGCTCCATCAGTTCCAGAATCTGCTCTTGGGTGCAGAAAGACAGTTCGATATCAATTTGGGTAAATTCCGGCTGACGGTCTGCCCGTAAATCTTCATCCCGGAAACAGCGGGCAATTTGGAAATAACGCTCCACACCGGAAACCATTAACAGCTGTTTAAACAACTGCGGTGACTGCGGCAAAGCATAAAACTCACCAGGATTGACACGACTGGGTACTAAATAGTCGCGCGCGCCTTCCGGTGTACTCTTGGTCAAAATCGGCGTTTCTACTTCCAGAAAACCTTGGGCATCAAGGAAATCACGCAGCAATTTGCAGACACGATGCCGTAAAGTAATATTTTTCAGCATTTCCGGGCGCCGCAAATCTAAATAACGATACTTCAGGCGCACATTTTCATCCACTTCTACACCGTCTTCAATATAGAAAGGCGGTGTCTTTGCTTTATTTAAAATTGTCAGAGCCTCTGCCTGCACTTCAATTTCACCGGTAGCCAGCTTCGGGTTAACCGCTTCCGGATCCCGCGGCACCACTTTACCCTGTACCGTTATCACAAATTCGCTGCGGATGCTTTCAGCCAAGGCAAACATTGCTGCGTCCTGTTCATAATTAAAAACTACCTGCACCAGACCGCTGCGATCACGCAAATCTAAAAAGATTAATTTGCCGTGATCACGGCGTCTCTGCACCCAACCACTTAAAGTAACTACCTGTCCAATCTCCGTCGTTCGAAGCTCTCCACACTTATGACTGCGATATTCCATCTACTTTGCCTCCCTCACCAATGCGACCACCCGTTCCGTCAGCGCAGCCAAGGTTACAGTTTCCTGCTCACCTGTCTGCATATCCCGCAGTGTGGCCTGTCCGTTCTGCATTTCTTCTGCACCAAGAATAACTAAATAACGCACACCCAACCTATTCGCATATTTCAGCTGCGCCTTGAGGCTGCGTCCCAAATAATCTTTATCCGCTGCCACCTGCGCCTGACGCAAAGCCAGCGTCACCTTCAGAGCCTCAGCCGCCGCTACACCGGCCGTTGCCACAAAGACATCAGTTCCCCTGTCTGCCCGCGGCTGCACACCGGCTGCCTCCATAGCAAGCAGCACCCGTTCAATGCCCATGGCAAAGCCAATACCGGGAACATCGGGACCGCCAATGGTAGACAGGAGATGATCATAACGGCCGCCGCCGCAGATAGTGCTCTGTGCCCCTAACTCCGACGACATAATTTCAAAAGCCGTCTTTGTGTAATAATCCAAACCCCGGACCAAGCGTGGATTTACTATGTAGCTTTCCCCTAAAGCGTCTAAAGCTTCCCGCACAGCCGCAAAATGATCCGCACATTCCTCACACAGCAGCTCCAGCTGCGCCGGCACATCCTTAGTCAACTCCTGACACTGCTCATTCTTACAGTCCAGGATACGCATGGGATTTTTATCATAACGCTCGGCACAATCTTTACACAGTTCTCCCACTATCTCCTTTAAGCTAGCCTGCAGCTGCTGACGATATTCGCCCCGGCACTTGGGACAACCTACACTGTTAATATGTAAAGTAAAATCTTTTAAACCCAGAGACCGGAAAAAAGATAAGGGTAAAGCAATAACTTCCGCGTCTACCGTAGGATCGCTGGCACCAAAGACTTCCACCCCATATTGATGGAACTGCCGGTAGCGGCCCGCCTGCGGCCGATCGTAACGAAACATCGGTCCTACATAATACAGCTTCACCGGCTGTGCTTCCCCCTGCATTTTATGCTCCAGATAAGCCCTGGCCACCGAAGCCGTCCCTTCCGGACGCAAAGTCAGAGAACGCTGACCCCGATCAGTGAAAGTATACATTTCCTTAGAAACAATATCTGTAACTTCACCCACGCCTCTTAGAAATAACTCTGTATGCTCAAAAATCGGTGTTCTGATCTCACTGTAGCCAAACAACCGACTGACTTCCCGCACTTTTTCTTCAAAAAACTGCCACATTCCAGTTTCAGCCGGCAAAATATCACGCGTTCCTCGCGGTGCTTTTGTTAGCACATCACTGCCCCCTTTGTTACAAAAAAACCCCGCCCTGCGGTCGGGAGTAGGAATTTAACAATTTCATTCTAGCTAATCACCATAGCCTTGTCAACCATAGCCCCAAATCCAACCGGCAGCCTAAATTAATCACAACTGACAGAAAAAGATACTGCAGCATATGATATACAGAACTACAACCAAAGCTAGGGGGTGCCCACATGTCCCATAAAAATATTCATCTTCTGCTGAACGATTATGCAGGAGAAGTCAGTGAACTGACAGCCATCACCCAGTATCTACACCACCACTTCGTAGTCGGTTACAAAGACGTTGCCAAATTACTGGAGGAAATTTCCCTGGTCGAAATGCGTCATTTTGAAATGCTGGGTGAAGCTCTGCGTGATGCCGGAATCGATCCCCGCATCTATAATACCCATAAAAAATACTGGACGGGAAACTATGTAAACTACCAATATAACGTCTGCGACATCCTCAGAGCCGACATCGTTGCCGAACTTGACGCCATCAGCCAATACTACCGGCACATTGCCCTGATTCCCAACCGCGACATTCAAACCCTGCTGCGCAGGATTATCAAAGACGAACTTAAACACATCGAACTCTTCTCCGAAAAACTAGCTCAACACTGCCGCGACTTCGATTACCGTACCTGGCTCAAACAAAGCATCAACAATTACAACCTTGAACTCTCCGAGCGCGAACACGTCCTCAGCACCCTACGTTTATCCTAATCAATCCCTATCGTTAAAAGGAACCTTTCCTCTATACGGAAGCAGGTTCCTTTTTTACTACATGACAATCCCCCGGGAATCTATCCACATGGATTCCTCGTATTCTTATCTGCAAAATTAACAGCATCAAACATTTTTTGGTACGCACTCACTGCGTCCTCTACAGTCAATACTAAACCGTTCTCAATTAACGCTTTTGTCAGCTCCGCAGCAATCTCAGATGTATTCAGATGATCTGCAGCCAACCTAACAGTCTGATCAGCCATGATAATACCTCCTTCCACCCCACAATTCGGCAAAAGGATGACTTTTCCTGCAAAAACAGACTTCAGAAAAAGCCATGAAAGCAAGCTTCAACTACAAACCAGCCTTTACTGCAATGTTGAGAAAGCTAGAAATCACTTGCATCAATTCTTTATAGGTTTATTCCCATATAAATTTATATCATTCTCAAACATTATTGTTAGGTGTTAGCTCTTTGTTACCGTTTTATTCCCATATAAATTTACATCATTCTCAAACGGGGTTGCGGCGTCAAGAAAGTAAGCGTAAAATAAAACGGTGGCTAGAAACTTCCCTTGGATTTTGAGACAATACTCTAAATTAGAGTATTTGGAGTTTTTTAACCTGGTCGAAAAACTCCAAAGGAGGTTTAGACATGAATACTAGGGAAGTTGCGAGACGCTATCGGCTAAATCAATGGGCTAAAATTATCTCTGAATGCCGCAGTAGTGGACAAACCGTCAAAGCAT
>JAAYKP010000009.1 GCA_012522335.1 Bacillota bacterium | reverse complement strand
TTTAAGGCGATGCCGCCACTTTGGCGAATAGGTTCCAGGCGTTCATCGCTGCGGTTAAACAGGGAAACCTGAAAACCCAGTAAGGATAAATGACCGGCCATAGCCAACCCGCCGTGCCCGGCTCCCAACACTGCAAAACGGGGAGCGTCAGGCGACTCGGCAGGCACTGCCGGTTGAAAAGATACTCCACTCATAACCATACTATTACTTCCTTTCTCGAATAAGTCTCTCAGCTCAAGCTTAACCTCTCCCACATCGTGCGCGGACAAGCTCGGAAGCAGCCTGCATACGCCACCGCAAGCAGAGGCCGGTTGAGACTGGTCTGCTATATTACCCCCTATAAAGATAATCTATCTAAAACAACGAAGCGCCCACATAAACTTGGTTAATATCATCCGGCTTATAATTTGCCGTATCTCTTTAAGGCTGTGCTTACTATTCTTAAGACCAAACCTGCATAACCTAAACCGGGTTTAGCCTCAGCCATTCTCCACAGAGAACTTCTGCCTTTTTGCAATCCCGGCAGTGAATTTATCTCCAGAACATAGGGGATACCATCTTTAACCCTAATATCAACTCTGCCATAATCCCTCAGCATTAAGGCCTGGTAAGCTCTGATGGCTGTTTTGGCGATTAAATCCTGTTCCGCAGCTGTCAGGGAAGCGGGAAGATGATAAATAGTCTTCTCCTTATAATAAGTTTTCACCTCAAAACTGTAAAACTTACTCAGTTCCTCCGGAAGAGCGGAAAGATCTAATTCCTGAATTGGCAGTACCTCTATAGCATCTCCGTTGCCAACAACACCAATGGTAAACTCTCTTCCTTCTATAAATTCATTCAATAGAATCGGAGGCTGGTAAAGTTCCAACTCTTCCGCTACTTTTTTCCGCAGACTATCACGATCAAAGATCAGGCTGTCCTGATGAATCCCCCTGCTTGAGCCTTCATCATTAGGCTTCACGATGATGGGAAAGTCCATATTTAGGTCATCAAGGTCTGCAAGGGAGTAAACAGCAGCAAATCTAGGAGTCGGTATTCCTGCAGCCTGGAACATCTGTAGGGAAAGAAGCTTATTGATGGCCAGTGTATGTCCCACTACCGCTGAACCGCTGTAAGCAATATTGGCAAACTCTAACATGGCGGGCAGCTGGGCAATTTTACTGTCACCTCTGAGGCCGTTACATAGATTAAAAACTAAATCAATCTTTTCCGCCCTTAATCTGCTGATAATTTCATCATCAGCCGTTAAAGCAATACAATCATAATGATCAGCCAGTATCTCCTGCACCTGTTCCACAGTCCGGCGCTTTTGTTCATCTTCCTGTATTGCTTCTTCCGACGGCAGAAAATCCATTCTTGAGCGATCAGTGACAATAGCTATCCTCAACACATCGCCTCCCTTACAGTTTTTTACTTATATAGTAAACTAAACAAGCTAACCAGTAATATTAAATTACTCCAAAATTCAGATTTAGTCAAGAATTTTCTTATTGCTGACAGAGAGCATTACCAATGGTAAATAGGGTCTAAAAAAGCAAAACAACCTGAACTCAGGTCAGGTTGTTGTTAAAATCTCCTTGATTAAGTCTTCCGGGGGATTAAATTTTCTCCAGAGAGCCGGATCGGTCGCCTGTCGTTGTTTTGCTTTTAGCCTGGCAAAAGCGGCAGCGGTTACCGGTACCAGCTGCAGCGGACGATAGGCCATCATTTGCGTTAAATCAGCATAGTCATCATTAATTGTGCAGAGCACCTGATGAATTCTGTCTTCCATTACTTCCTGCGTGCAGCCGGCCGGCAGCTGTAGGTATAACTTCACCAGGGGATGACCACCTGCAAATGCTTTGACAGCCACCCAATTGCTGTGGGTAATACCGGCCTCTTTCAACGCTTCCCAAATGGTGCGTTCATAGATCCTGGTAAAGGCCGCCAGATCTATGACATCATCAATGCGGTCTTCATAAACGATTTGTGGCAAATCTATGCCTAAATTTGTGTTCTTCCGGCTGAGGACACGTATCATATCACCAACACGGTAACGAACAAAGGCCCCGCCCTTCAGGCTGGTAATTACTATTTCGTATCTTTTGCCTGCCTCTAATTCCGGCAGTAAAACTGTGGCCGGCTGATAGTTTTTATCTGCTTTGGAACGAAAATATTCATCTTCGGGAATAAACTCCCAGTAATTAGCATCAGGGAATAAAGTCATCCCTTCATAATCCCAGGTCTGCGTAGCGGCAATACCAATTTCCGTGCCGCCATAAATTTCCAACGGCTTTTTACCCCAGTAATATTCAATCCGCTCTTTATAAAAGTGGGTATCTGTTCCTGCACAAATAATTCCCTTTAAAGACCAAAGATCACGGGGCAAAAGTTCTCTGCTCTGCAGCCTGCTGCGCATCAGCCCCTTTGCCAGGCGCAGCCACGCACGCAAATTCATTTTTTCCCGGCGTGAAAATTTTTCCTTTGTCTGCGCAAACTTTTCTCCCATTCTGACTAAAATGCTGGACACGCCGAAGAAGAGATCGATGCCGTATGTTAACCCTAAGCGGAAACCGACTTCATTACGTTCTTCAAAACTCATTTTTTCTGCCGTTGCCAGGGAGGGGAGATAAGTAAAGGGGAACTCCTTTTCAACGCCATACGGCACCATACCTGTCAGATATGGCGGGGGCGCCATGGCGTACAAAAATTTATCATACTCGTTGAGCGAAAATTCACCCTTTTTGGTGCAGACAGCAAAAATGACAGCAGCCAAAAAATTTTTTATGTGGGTTTGGGCTAAGCCTGGTGGGAAGGGAGCCCATTTGTATTCATAAGCATCGATGGCGCCGGAAGTACAGACCCAATAACTAGGTTTTAGCGGCAGCACATCCTCCTGCTTATCTTTAAAATAGGGATGATAGTCCTGATAAGTAGTCAGCGGAACAGTCTGACGAAATTCTTCACCGTTTTGCGGTAAAGTACCATGTAAAAGTTTTTTCCCCAGATAACTTTTGGCCAGCAGTTCAAGCTGTTCCAGCAGTAATCTTTCCTGCACCTGTTGGAACTCACTTAAAGACAAATCGATAAAACCACAATGTCTAAGCCAAGCATCTTTACGGCGATCTTCATTGAGCAGTTGCTTTAAAGTAACCATAGTTGCACCTCGAATATTTACTTAGTGGCCCAAAAGCGGCGGAAACTTTTGGCAGTAGGAATTAACATTGGTGTATGACGACGATATTCATCGTAACCAACCAGTAAAACTGGAAAAATAAAACGATCCTGGATAAAAACATAGATGATATTGATCAGGCTCCAAAGGGAGCCGGCTGACAATAAAAGCCGGGAACGGCACACCACCGCCAGTGCCAAAATAAAGACTGTGTAGCCGTAAACACCGGGATGCCTGACCAGAGCATATGGGCCTTCAGTTGTTAAGACGGGCCCCTGCCGGTCAAAATAAGTTTTTCGCAGCGGCTGATAAAGGAAAAGACAGTAAAGCAGCCAGCCTAAGCCACTTAACATCAGCGGCCAGGCTAAGCAGCGAAGAGAACTGCCCAACATCAGCCGGCGGTCATAACAAGCTGCCCTGACCACGGCATAAGCCTGTACACTGTAGCCCAACAAACTAAAGAGAAAACGGTCTGACAATTTTTTTAAAGAAACCAGGTCATAGATTAATAAAAACAGAAAACCAAGAACACCGGCGCTGATAATTTTTTCCGCCGTATTAAGCATGAGTTCCTCCGGCTGCTTTTTTTGTCAGCTGCTCCCTGATAATACTGACGAAAACCGGCAGCAGCTGAGGGTCAAACTGTTTCCCTGCCAGCCGCTCCATTTCCTGCAGCGCTGCTTCCGGCGGCATTCCTTTACGATAGGGACGATCACTGGTCATGGCGTGATAAGCATCGGCAATGGCTAAGATTCTTGCTTCCAAGGGTATTTCTTCAGCCTTTAAGCCATCCGGATAACCGCTGCCGTCATAAAACTCATGATGATGCAAAATAATCGGCGCCACTTCTCTTAGATAAGGGGTATGACTGACAATAGCTTCAGCGACAAGCACATGGCTTTCAATAATTTCCCGTTCTTCTTTAGTCAGAGCAGCAGGTTTGTTGAGGATATACTCGGGGATACCTATTTTGCCGATATCATGCAGCATGGCAGAGTAACGCAGCATCTTCTTTTGTTCCTCTGAAAACCCTAAAGCTTCTGCTATGGCCACGGAATAATATGTAACAGCTTCGGAGTGCTGATAGGTATAGTTATCTTTGGCGTTGATAGCCGCCGCCAGGGTATAAATTACTGAGAGGTAAGCATCTTCCACCTGCTGTCTGAGAAAATCCCTTTCAAATTCGGCATGCAGATTGTCGGTGCTTGTCTTGCCTTTCACCAACTGCAGATTATATACACAGATCCGGTTGCGTCCCATACTTTTGGCCTCATACAAGGCAGCATCAGCGCAGGAAAGCAGCTGCTGCTTACTCTGACCGTGTACGGGGAAAGTGGCAATGCCCTGGCTGATGGTAAGTACACTGTCACTACTGGTACCCGGGAAAAAAGTTTGTACTGCGTTCTTGATGCTCTTGGCTACCGCCAGCGCGCTTTTTTCCCCGGCACCGGGCAGGATGATACCAAACTCATCCCCACCCAGGCGGGTAGCAATGTCAGACGGCCGGATCGATTGGCTAATCGCCTGGCCGACATAAACTAAAGCTTCATCACCCGCCAAATGACCAAAAATATCATTATAGGCCTTAAAAAAATCTAAATCTAAATAAATCACGGAGAAGATCTGATTCGTGCGCTGACAGCGAGCTATTTCTTTATCCAGAAACTCCTGAAAAAAGCGATAATTAAATAGTTTAGTCAGCTCATCATGCACAGCCTGCCGTTTTACTTCACTGTAAATCTGCGCGTTTTGAATGGCAACGGCGGCTTCGTTAGCCAGCATTAATAACATCGCACGGTCATCATCTGAATAAGGATCCCGGGAAGCTTTATCAGGCAAAACTAAAATGCCAATTAGTTCTCCCCCCAATTTAATGCCCACAAAAAGAGAAATTTTCATTGCTGTGAGAAAATCTTTCTCCCGCTGCCATAATCCCTGAAATTCCGGAGCCGTTTCAATCTCCTGCCAGGTTAGAATGGGACTGTGCTGGGCCAAGCGGCGAACAATAGGACTGGTTTTATCAAGCCGCATCGTCTTGGCTACAGTCTCATCAATATTGACACTGGCATAAACAAAATAGTTACTCTCTTTATCTAACACCAACAGAGCTAAAGAATTAACCTGCAGGGCCTTTGTTAACAGATCTAAAGTTGAATAAGTCAATTCTTCCAAATCAAGAATAGAGGCTTTGAGGTAGCTAAACTGCTTTAGCGTTTCCCGGTAATCATAAATGTCACCGAACATCACTTTATCGATCCGCACACGCAGCCAGTTTTTTACCGGCTCGAAAATCAGGGCAATAACGGCCCCCATCATCACGGCAACGATAAAGGCTGTATAGCCTAAGTTGTTGCGGATCACCGTTTCTAACAGATAAACAAGCAGGAGATAACTCCCCGTTAACATTGCCGTTAGTACGGAATAAACTAAACCTTTGCGGATGGAAATTGTAACGTTAAGCAGCTGATAGCGGTAAATGGCGTATGTAAGTAAAAAGGCATTAATGGTGTTTGTCAGAATGTCCAGAGGATATTTGCCAATGGCAGGAAATAAGTTTAGTGTGCAGCCGATAAACATCAAGACTGCACCGACGGAAGGATAAAACAGGCGGTTAGTCCAAAAAGAATCCGGGTTCTTAAAAGCTTCACCCACCAAAAGGATGGTTGACAGTAAAACATAGCCGCCGGCTGTCAGGGCGAATGTGACCGCTAAGGGACCGAGAGTATAATCAAAACCCTCCGCTGTCAAAATGACGTCCTGCACAATGAGGCCCTTAAAATTGGCGAAAATTAAGAGTACGTAAAAAAAATAACCCAATCTTGCCGTTAAGGACTGCGCTCGGCAGAGGAGCGCTTCACTAAAACGATAAAAGATGAAGGGAACCCCGGCCATACCGACAATCATCATACGGTTCCAAAAAACGGGGCCCGGCGCGAAGCCTGTCCGCATCATAAAGGATCCAAAGCTCCAATCCATCATTAACAATAAATAATATTGGAAGAGCTTGGTAATTTTAGATTGGGAACATTTTATGCTTAAAATCATTAACCCTGTATACAAAAAAAAGGCAAACAAGGGAACTACCAATGACACAGTATGCTCAAACTCCACTTAACATTACCCCCTGGATGCTGAATAGAAGCTTTTTTACCTTTTTCGACAGATTTATCCTTTTATCCTGCCGCGTACTTATTAATAGGACTTAAGTACTAGGCCTGCACCGCTGTCTGACACAAAACAAAAAAAGGCTGCTAATAAGATCAGTTATTAACAGCCTTTCTTTTATGATTGAATTTTCCCCCATCTTATTGTGCAGCGGCTTTACGGGCATCAATTTCTGCCTGTAATTCGGCCAGTCGTTCTCTGGTGAGGCGATAGCCAAAGCCGATAATAAAGGCAGAGATCAGTGCCAGGATGCCGGGAATAAAGACAAAGACGTTAACAACAGCATTCTGCAGCTCTAAGGAAGCCGTTGCCGGATCAGCTGTAGCCACAAAGCCTGCTGTAGCTAAGACGAAAGGAATAACGGTTCCTCGGGAAATCACAGCAGCTTTTAAGGAGATGGTCATTAAACCCATCACAAAAGCTGCGGCGCTCTTACCGGTTTTCCACTCACTGTAGACAGCGGCATCTGAATACAGCGCTACGACGGAAGCAGACAGCACACCCAGGATTGATCTAGCCACCAAAATTAAGACAAAGAAAGGTATAATGCTGAAAGCCACAAACTTACAGCCAATTAAAGATAGCGCCATGCCAAAGAGACCCCAGATAGAAACTGTCCTGGTAGAGTACTTATTGCAGAGAATACCGGCAAAATAAGCACCGATGACGCCCCCTAAGGAGCCGACAAACATATAGATGGGAAGCAGTGCCATATTTTTAGCCACATAGGTAAAGTAGTAAGCAGCCGCCGATGACATAATAAAGTTCACCATGTAGCGGAAAAAGTCACCTATCAGCAGTACAATGAGGGGAGGATTCTGCAGGGCACTCTTCAGCATATCTCCGACTGAAACTTTGTTAGCTTTTGCTGCGCTGGCCTGTGCCTGCTCACCTGTTTCTTCATAACCATCTGTAAGTTTGAATATTGTCCAGTAACCGATGAGGAAAACAAGCCCCATTATTCCTGCCAATGCCTGGTAGCCCAAAGCCTCATTACCGGTCAGCTCACCAATTTTGAGCGCCAGTGGAGAACCAATAAAGGAGAAAATCATCCCTGCCAACATGGTCCAGGTTGCTCTGCGGGAAGATAAAAGCGCTCTTTCTTCCGGATTATTAGCCAACACGGAAATTAAAGAAAGGTTGGCCACCCAGGGTAGATTCCAGAAAATATGGCTGATGATAAATCCTGCACAGACAATGGCCGCAGCTACTGCTTCGTTAGGACCAATACGGCTGTATTGGAAGATGTAAAATGGCACAACAATGGGCGGACAAATCAGTATCCAAGAGCGAACACGCCCCCACTTCATAGGTTTTGTACCGTCAATGATACCACCATAAAATGGTGATAAGGCAGCATCAGCGACACTGGTAATGGTACCAATAATTGCTACCATCGGTAGGGAAAACTTTGCCACGTTGGTCAGAAAATAAACAAAGAAGAAAGTTTCTACGGAAGCCATCAAAGAAAACCCCATGTCACCGAAACCGTAGAATGTTTTAAGCGCCGGGCTTAACGGTTTTTTCAAACAACTCACGCTCCTTTTTTATTCAGATAGAAACACAGTAACGACAGATCAGCTGCACATGGTTTAGCTGCGCATTCCATCCCCCCTTAAAGGTGCTGTCTGATCTGGACAGTGTTAAGATAAAAAAGTTGAGCAAGAGGACGAGCATTTCTGGAGCTGTTGGCTGTTTAATTAACTGCACCCGGTCTGTTATTCTGCCCAGGGCAAAACGGCAGCTGGAATCTATTTTCTAATTATTCCAACTATTTTGATTATATAACGTTTTAACTGATTAAAACAATAGGGTTTCAGACATTTTTATAATTTATTAGCACAAGAAGGACCTGCGTTTTTTCAGAAAGAAAGGCTGCTGTAAACTTTCTACCGATAAAAAAAAACCGCTACTGCGGTTTTTTATTGTACATTATTGAGATCAGCCAACAGTTTATTAACATCTACACCATGTGCTACAGCAGCTTCGGCGACAGTTTCCTTATTTGCAACAGCACAGCCAAAGCAGTGCATACCAACTTCCATAAATACTTTTATAGAATTAGGCTTAAGGCGTAACACTTGTGCGATCGTCATATCTTGAGTGATTGTCTGCATGCAAATCCTCCTTCCTGATAATTAGCCATATCCTTTTCTTTTTTGATTGTACTCCATGCACCATACATCGTCAAGGATTCTTAAGTTATTCCTGCAGGGTATGATCATTATTCATTATTTATTAATTTGTGATTATTATATTATCAGCCGCTGCACGGTGCAGTTATACTGAAACACAACGACAAAATTGCCCTGCGGCTGTCATATTACTGCTATTCTGATCAGGATTATGCTATAATTAAAATTGATAGCTTATTCTTACCAACATAAGGAGGGGTAAAATGAAATTTTGTTGGTGCACAATTACCGTTAATGATTTAGATGCATCGATAAAGTTTTATCAGGAAATTGTCGGCCTCTCTGTTACACGGCGCTTTTCAGCCGGCGGAGGCACGGAAATTGCCTTTCTTGGTGATAGTGGAACAGAAGTAGAGCTGTTGTACAATCCGAAAGCTAAAGCCCCAGGTGTAATTGATGGCATTTCTTTAGGGTTTGAGGTAGAATCTGTTGATAAAATGATTGAATTTGTACAAAGTAAGGGCATTAAAGTAGTGAGCGGACCGACTCAACCCAATCCTCATGTCAAGTTTTTCTTTGTTAAAG
>JAAYKP010000076.1 GCA_012522335.1 Bacillota bacterium | reverse complement strand
CAGCAGGAAGAAGCACAAGACGAGTTGGTAGTGGGGATGGAGCTTGCTTACCCACCCTTCGAAACAAAGGACGCGCAGGGTGAGCCCAGCGGCGTTAGCGTAGATCTAGCAAAAGCTTTGGGCGAATATTTGCAGAGACCGGTCCGGATTGAAAACATAAACTGGGATGGATTGATTCCTTCCCTGCAAACTGAGATGGTGGATGTAGTAATTTCTTCAATGACCATTACAGATGAACGTGCTGAAAGTGTGGATTTTTCTATACCTTATGCGCATGCCTATTTAGCATTGCTGGTCAACACAAACTCTGCTGTGGAAGATATTGACGACTTAAATCAACCGGGGATGGTGGTAGCAGTAAAGAAAGGTACTACCGGACATCTCTATGCGCAAAACAATTTAACTAAGGCTACAATTAATGCTTTGTCGTCGGAAAATGCATGTGTTACCGAGGTTGTTCAGGGTAAGGCGGATGCTTTTATTTATGATCAACTGACAATTTATCGGCAGAATCAGGCTAATCCGGAGATTACCAAAGCAGTCTTAATTCCTTTCCAGGAAAGTGATAAATGGGGAATGGCTGTTAAAAAGGGTAATACAGAACTGTTAACTCAGATCAATGCTTTTATCGAAGATTTCCGCGCTGAGGGTGGGTTTGAAACTTTAACGGCAAAACATTTGGCAGCAGAAAAAACAACTTTTGACGAGTTGGGTTTTCCCTGGTTTTTTGAATAATCATGATGCGCTCGACAACAGATAGACTGTCAATCGCCAAAAAGCTGCTGAGTGGACTGGCAGTAGCTGTGATCCTGTATATATTTCTAACGCTATCCCTACATATGATTGGGCATGAAATGAATTTTGCCACACTGCTGCCGTTTAAACAACGTTTGTGGCAAGGTTTCTTGCTGACGCTGGTTATTGCTGTCCTCAGTTTAATTCTCAGCCTGCTGATTGGTGCACTTGCGGCGATTGCACAGCAGTCGAAGGTCTTGGTAGTCTCTTATTTGGCCAAAACATATGTGCAGATTATCCGGGGGACGCCATTATTGGTACAGATCTACTTCTTCTACTATATTATTGGCACCGCCTGGGGAGTTAGTAATCGCTATATTGCCGGTGCCTTAATTTTATCTATTTTTGAAGGGGCTTATATCTCTGAAATCATTCGCGGTGGACTGGAGAGTATTGATAGCCAGCAGTACGAAATTGCTAAAGCCATTGGCTTAACTCCTGCCCAAACAACCCGCCTGGTAACTTTCCCTATCCTGATGTCACATATTTTACCCGCCCTGGCCGGTCAGTTTGCCTCAATTATTAAAGACTCTTCCCTCCTGTCGGTAATAGCCGTCATTGAGCTGACGCAAACAATACAGGAAATATCAGCACAAAACTTTCGCATGTTTGAAAACTATTTCTTTTTGGGGTTTTTGTATTTTGTGATGACTTTTACTGTTTCCATGATAACGCGTTGGTTAGAAAGGATTTATAAGCATGCGAATAACACTTAATAATATCTGCAAAAGTTTTTCCGGCAGAGTAGTACTGGAGGATGTTTCTTTTGATGAGGATTTTAAATCTTTAGCCATTATTGGTCCCTCTGGTGCAGGTAAGTCAACTTTATTACGTATTATTGGCGGCCTATTGACACCTACCTCCGGAGAGCTCTATATTGATTCTGCTAAAGTAAATTTTGCAGAAAATGACTTAATAGCTTACAGGCGTACGATAGGTTTCGTTTTTCAAAGTCGGGGCTTATTTGAACATCTAACGGCGCTGGAAAATGTTACTTTACCTTTAATTCATGCCTTTGGCATGGATAAAGAAAGTGCAGTTGAGGCAGCCAACGAGCTTTTTCATCGTTTTGGCCTGGCGGAAGAAGGTCATAAATATCCTTCTCAACTCTCTGGTGGTCAGCAGCAGCGTATTCAGATTGCCCGGGCCGTTGCTGTTAAACCCAAACTGTTATTGTTAGATGAGCCAACTTCAGCTTTAGATCCGGAATTGACGGCGGAAGTTTTAGCAATGCTGGATGAGCTGCAAAACGATGGCCTGCACACCATTATCGTTACGCATGAGATGGGCTTTGCCAAAAAGGCCTGTGAAAAAGCAATTTTTGTTGCTGATAAGACTATCGTGGAAAGCGGTCTCAGCAGCGAACTGTTTAGCAATCCACAAAGCACAGCACTGCAAACTTTTCTGGAGAAAGTCCTGGTCTGGCATATTTAAAAGTAACCACATTTTTTAACTCATGCACTGGCAAAAAACTTGGTAAAATAGTATAATAGGTATGATTGATGGCAAAATAAAATTTTAAGAGGAACGTTAGTGCTTTAAATACCTATTACAAATAGCGTAGGGTATAGTAAGTTAATATCCCGCTCAATAATGTTAAGGCGAGGAAAGGAAGAAGTAGCGCAGTTTTGTGTCTTGCAGAGAGCATCCGGTTGGTGAAAGGATGCAGATACTGACTGAGGCGAATACATCCTGGAGCTGCGGCCTGAATTATCTAGTAGGGCTTGACGGGTACGCCCGCTACAGCGTGCGAGTGTGATTGCACTTGGTGAGGGGAATTCCGTGAGGAGTTTCCGAAGCAGAGGTGGTACCGCAATTATTTGCCCTCTGTTCCCTAGGGAACAGAGGGCATTATTAATTATGTTAATTTTAGCTAAAGGAGATGTTAACAATGAAAATTTATGATGAACTACTGGCGCGTGGTTTGATTGCCCAGGTGACCGATGAAGAAGAAATCAGGGAACTTGTTAATAATGGTCAGGCAACTTTTTATATTGGCTTCGATCCCACAGCTGACTCTTTACATGTTGGACATTTTATGGCGCTCAGCCTGATGAAACGGTTACAGATGGCGGGTAACAGACCTATCGTTTTAATAGGCGGCGGTACCGGACATGTTGGTGATCCCTCTGGGCGAACAGATCTGCGTAATATGATGACGACAGAAATTATTCAGCATAACAGTGAATGTTTTAAGAAGCAGATGGAAAAGTTTATTGATTTCGGTGAAGATAAAGCACTGATGGTGAACAATGCCGACTGGCTTTTAAAGCTGAATTATGTTGAATTCCTGCGGGAAGTTGGCCCCCATTTCTCTGTTAATAACATGCTGCGTGCTGAGTGTTATAAACAGCGGATGGAAAAAGGCCTGTCTTTCCTGGAGTTTAACTATATGATTATGCAGGCCTACGATTTCTATCATCTCTACCAGCACTATGGCTGCAATATGCAGTTTGGCGGCGATGATCAGTGGTCCAATATGCTGGCCGGTACGGAACTAATCCGCCGCAAACTGGGTAAGGATGCTTATGCCATGACAATTCCCTTACTGTTGACTGCTGACGGTCAGAAAATGGGGAAAACGGCCGGCGGCGCAGTTTGGCTTGATCCAGATAAAACTTCACCTTATGACTTTTTCCAGTACTGGCGTAATGTGGACGATGCTGATGTCCTCAAATGCCTGCGTATGCTGACTTTCTTGCCGCTGGAACAGATTGAAGAAATGGATAAATGGGAAGGAAGTCAGCTTAATGAGGCAAAGGAAATTCTGGCCTTTGAATTAACTAAACTGGTTCATAGTGAAGAAGATGCGCAAAAAGCAAAGACAACTTCTCACGCCCTTTTTGTTGGTGGTGCTGATGATGCTGCGATGCCGACTACAGAAATAACGGCGGCACAGCTAAGCGAGGGCGGAATCAGTGTTTTGGATCTGTTGGTCATAACCGGTTTAGCTGCCTCGAAAAGTGAAGCAAGACGCCTGGTGCAGCAGGGCGGTATCCATCTTGATGATGTTAAAGTGGAAACCATTGAACACATTATCACTGCAGCCCAATTACAGACTGGAGTTAAGATCCGTAAAGGTAAGAAAACCTTCCATAAAGCCCTGCTAGCGTGACAGGGGACGGTTCTTTGACACGCTTTCTCCTAGGTCTTAGCAGTTAAGGGGTGACAGGGGACGGTTCTTTGACACGCTTTTACGTGCACTTTTCAGATAGCTGATTAAGTTCAAAAGTTAGTGTAAAATTACTGTAGGGATTTAGAAGGGAATTGACTTCTAATTACAGAAAAAGACTTCACCGTCCTGTTCGGGGACGAGTAACTAAAAACTAGTCACTCAAGAGGTGAAGTCTTATGCAAT
>JAAYKP010000075.1 GCA_012522335.1 Bacillota bacterium | reverse complement strand
GGTACCAGGGAATGCAGCAGTAGATTTTTTTATGGTTATGATAGAATAAGAGTAATTAACAGTTTATAATGCTAGGAGAAGAAAATGACTGATTTAGGTATTGTTTTAACCATCAGCTCTCCATATCTAACATTTATTCCCGGTATGGCAATTTTATTTGTATTAAGTGAAAAAAAAGTGCCGATCTATTTAAACCCGCTTAATACCGGCTTATTTCTGCTTTTTGTGTGGGCGTTTATCGCCGGGATAGTTAATATGTCAATTATTTCTACAATTGCCTCACTAGGGCTATTACTTCATTGGTGCCTGGCAGTATATCTGCAGGACACTTTGCAGGAAGAAAAAAGTGTATCTCTATTTTTAGCTAAAGTATGGCGCTTCTCGCTGTTCACTGCTCTGTTAGGCATTGTAGAGAAAATAGCCTCTTATTTCTTCGACTTAACTTGGATTGCTTCTTATTATCTTAACGATCCCATTGAATACGTTTACCGCATTTACAGTACATACGGAAACCCTAATGTGGCCGGCGGTTGGTTTGCCGCCATGATAATTTTGACATTTTATTTTTTTGAGCATGATAATTATCAAAATAAGCGTAAATATTTATTTTACCTGCTTAGTTTTTTAACGGCGCTGGTGTTTAGTGGTTCCAGGGGAGCCACGTTAGCATTAGAGGCAGCTTTGTTGAGCTATGCTCTGCTGTCAAAAAATAAAACTACGCGTACGGTAATCTTTTCAACCTTCTTTTTGATAATTATCTTGGCTGTCTTATCTCCGGAAATAAACTATAACCATCCGCTTAACAGCAGGTTCCCCATTTGGTTAAAATCGTTTAAACTGTTTTTAGAAAAGCCTTTCTTGGGGTGGGGGATTTTTGGCATTCTGGCTCAGACCAAGAAGATTCATACGCATAATATCTGGTTTACAATTTTAACGATGTTAGGTGTAGTGGGTTTTTCCCTCTACTTGTGGATAAAGTACTATATTTATAAAAGTTTAATTCTGCTGTATAATAATAAACAACAGCTTGTACCCCTTTTAGTGGCAATGCAGGTTTTTATGGTTACACATGGCGTTGTTGATTTTATTATTATGACACCGCAGGGTGGAGTAATGTTTTTCGCCACTGCGGCGATAACCGTTGGTTTAGCCCGCAGTTACGAAATAAATCCGGAGCTGGAGTTAGCAGAGGCTTGGCGTATAGTAAAGACAGGGTTAAGTGATACAAAAAGCATCAAAGGTTAATGCCGGTTAGGGAGGAAGCTTATGCGTCATGTAGTAAGTTGTGATCAATTTACAAGAGCCAACCTGGAGCAGCTATTTGCCTTAACAGATGCAATGCAAAACAACAGCAGCAAATTTAGCACAGCATTAGCGGGCAAAATAGTTGCCACCATTTTTTATGAACCCAGTACCCGGACACGTCTTTCCTTTGAGGCTGCGGTCGCCCGCTTAGGTGGGCAGATTATCAGCACGGAAAACGCCAAGGAGATGTCGTCAGCCATTAAAGGGGAAAGCCTGCTGGATACCATTAGAGTTGTAGCCGGTTACTGTGATGCCATAGTGCTGCGTCATCCGGACAACCAGGCTGCCGTGAAGGCGGCCGGTGTGGCAGCGGTACCGATTATTAATGCCGGTAGTGGATCCGGCGAACACCCTACGCAGGCGCTTTTAGATGTTTATACTATCTATACATACAAGCAGAGATTGGACGGTTTGACAATCGCCGTCTTAGGGGATCTGCGTTTTGGCCGGACAGTACATTCTTTGGTTAAATTATTAACCCTGTATGAAGACGTAACTATATATGGTTTGAGTCGTGATCTTTTAGCGCTGCCGGATGAATATGTGTCTTTTTTACATAACAGAGGTGTACGCTATATTGCCTGTAATTCTTTTGCCGATATCCCGGCTGAAGTTGATGTGCTTTATCATACACGGACACAAACTGAACGGTTTCAGGATTCTGAACTGCAGATTGAAGAGTTTATTGTTGACCAAAGTGTTATGGATCAGTTTTCAGCGCAGACAATTTTAATGCATCCTCTGCCGCGACGCCATGAAATTGCGCCTGAAGTAGATCAAGACAGCCGGGCTGTTTTTTTTCAGCAATCGCACTTAGGTATGTATGTGCGCATGGCTTTATTGTATAAACTCCTGTCTGGGCAGCTGTTTTAATGAAGATTAATATTGGTATGGCGCGCCGGTAATCAGTATAATTACTATGACAAAGGAGCTGGGATTGATGTTAAATGAAACGTTACAAATTATTCAGCAAAGAAGAAGTGTGAGAAAATATAAGCCAGAGCAAATCAAAGATAGTGAACTGCAGGCAATTTTACAAGCTGCCATCTATGCCCCCAGTGCTATCAATCAGCAAAAGTGGCACTTTTCTGTGATCCAAAATAAGGACTTGCTGGACCAGATGGTGGTGATTATTAAAGAGAATCTCCTCAATTCCGGAAATGAGCAGCTGGCGAAAAGAGCGCAGATGGAGGACTTCAACCCCTTTCATCATGCGCCTACACTGATTATTATTTCCGGCGACGGGCAGCATTTTAATTATCTGGATTGTGGCGCTGCTGCCCAAAACATTTGTTTAGCCGCTGAATCTCTGAATATTGGTTCCTGTTTTATTGGTTTTACCCGGCTGCTTTTTGCCTCAGACCAGAGGAAAGCATTGAGTAAACAGCTGGGCATTCCTGATGGTTATCAGTTTATTATCTCCGTGGCTTTAGGCTATAAAGCAGAGGAGAATCAGGCCGCCCCGGTCAGAAAGACAGATGTTTTTACTTATATCAAATAAAATATTAATATCAAAACAGCCTGCAGTCGGGAACTGCAGGCTGTTTTGATTAAGCAAGGTCAATAATGACAGCACTTTCACCGCAATCAGGAAACTTAGGGCAGTTAACGCATTCTTGCCAAACTTTCTGCGGTAAATCTTCTTTTTCTATTTCACGGAAACCACATTTTTTAAAAAAGTCCGGCTTGTAAGTTAAGGCGAAAACTCTCGGTAGTTCTAACTCTCTGGCTTCGGCCAGGAATGTTTTTACCAGTGCTGTGCCGAAACCGCGTCTGATATAAGCCGGATCGACCGCCAGAGCGCGTATTTCTGCTAAATCGCACCATAAGATATGCAGGGATCCTACCGCAACTATCTGCCGGTCTATTTCGACCACAGAGAACTCCCTGATGCCCTCATATAAAGTGGCGCGGGCGCGGGCTAACATTTCTCCTGCAGCAGCATAATAGTTGATAAGCCGGTGGATGGCTTCTACATCCGAAATTTTCGCTTTTCTAATCAGCAAGATGACATCCCCTTTACTAGACATTTCATTCTTTCTTAAAAAAATTATATTCGACAAACATCTATGCATAACCTGCGTGGTAATCCAGATTAAACTAGAATCTGAAAGCGGATCTTTTATTTGTTACGAAAGGTATAAAGGTCAGAACTTTTAGCATATCTATGGTAATGATTTGCGACAGTAAAAATTTAGGGGAAGGCAGGAACTGGTAGCTTCAGTGTAGAATATTCAAAAATATGTAATAATTCAATCTGTAGGGAAAGTTTATCTGCGGTGTCTGCTAAGTGTGTTAAAGCGGCTGGAGAATGCATACACTTATTTGTCAGGATATGGGGGTGCAGGACAGGTTATTACCTGATAAGGGGGATGAACATCTGCCAAAACGCTGAACTGTCGTTCGCAAGTAAAGTTTGGATGCCCTGGAAGTGTGGTGGAAGAAGATTGTAGGGTAAAAGGGGGAGTAGTATAGGGTTAGCGATGTATGCTTCAGGCGCGATGTAAAAATTAAATGGAATCCGGCAGATGCTTGTACTGAGAACAACAGTTAAAAATTCATGTGGTGGGAGGTTATCTCATGGAAGAGCTTAAAATGTTAATGGCAGATCTGAAAGAAGACGAGCTTTTGCAGAAAATTAAAGAGCTGTTAGAGGCAGGAGAGGATCCCCAGGCGATTTTTGATGCTTGTCAGGAAGGCATGTCTGTAGTTGGCAGTCGTTTTGAAAGTGGCGAATACTTCCTGTCCGATTTAATCATGTCCGGGGAAGTATTCCGGCAGGTCAGCGAAGTGATCACACCATACTTCGCGGAGGGAGAGGAAACAAAATCTAAGGGCAAGGTGGTTATTGGTACCATCATCGGCGATATCCATGATATTGGTAAAGATATTGTGGTTACTATGCTGCGCAGCGCCAACTATGAAGTAATTGATTTGGGAGTAGATGTGCCGGTTGAAAATTTTGTTAATGCTGTTAAGGAGACAGGTGCCTCCGTTGTCGGCATCTCCGGCTTACTGACAGTAGCTTTTCCCCCAATGAAAGAGTGTGTAGAAGCACTAAAAGCGGCCGGCTTAGACGTTAAAGTTATGATAGGTGGTGCTCCCGTAACAGAAGATGTTTGTAAGTATGTAGGCGCTGATGCTTTTGGTACCGCTCATGATGCGGTAGAATTTTGCAATAACTGGCTAGGGTAAGGGGTGCCGAAACAGCAATAGTGTCAGAAATGGAAGCAGGGATATGTTATGCATTTGTTAATCATTACAGGCTTTCTGGGGTCAGGTAAGACAACTTTGACAATGCAGTTGGCAGCTGAATGCCTTCGACAAGGTCGCAAAGCAGCTATACTGGTCAATGAAATAGGTGAGATTGGCATAGATAGTCAGCTGCTGCGTGAACTGGATTACAACGTGTGGGAAATGGTTAATGGCTGTATTTGCTGTACTATCGCTGCAGATTTTATTCCGACTTTGCAGAAACTGTCTGAGGAATATACTGTTGATTTAGTATTATTGGAACCATCAGGGGCAGCTGAACCGGGCAGTATTCTGCGCAACCTCCGCTACTACAAGGGGCCGTTAGAGTCTGTTTATATCGTGACTTTACTTGATCCGTTGCGGCTGGCGGAGCTTTACGAAGTTGTTACACCATTAATTACTAAGCAAATAGCTGAAGCTAATTTGATCTTAATTACGAAATCAGATGTGGCTGCTGCAGAACAAATCAGGCAGGCGCGGCATATTGCTGCCGAGATAAATCCTGGCACGGAGCCTGTAGAGATATCTTTACGCCAAAAGCTGGATGAAGCGATCCTGAAGGAGATTTTACCATGGCAGAACTGGAATTAGAACCCTACGCTGCCAGTGTGCATTGGCACTTTGCCGCAGCGCGGCCCCCGGAAACTTGGCAGCAAATGTTAACTGCCTTTTTGGATAATCTGGGGATGGCCTGTACAGCAGACAGTAAGTGTGTCTTAGGACATATCAAGTTTTTTGCTCGTTTGCCGCATGGTGGTTATCTGCGGGGCAGTAAGATCAGCCCACACTATCCGGCAGATTTAGAAGTAAAAGGTGGGACGTCACCTTTTGCCCAACTGCAGATGTCACTAAATGTCTTGGTCTATGGTCTCCCGCTGCAGGAAGCTCAGCAAATTGTGCGGCAGGTGGGTACAGCTGCCGCGGCCGAAGCAGGGGGAGAAATGGAGATTTTTACAGCACAGGCTGACCATCAGCATGAGCATTGAAGAGATTAGAAGAGAAGAGGAGGAAAGATGATGACTGTAGAAGAGCTGTATAATCAGCGTTTACAGCGCATTAAAACGGCAATGGATTTGGGGACGCCAGATCGCATTCCCATTCATTTAGGTGGTCCAAGTTTTATCAGATATGCGGAGCCGGAGGCTACGCTTTCCGATTATGTTTTGCGGCCGAAATGGGCTGATGATGCCGTTTTCCGTTCATATAAGATGCTGCCGGAAATTGATACGGCACCTATGCTTGGTGGTAATAATGAAGGCATGGGGGCAATGTGGTATGCTAAGGTTAAGCTGCCGGGCAGGGAACTGCCGAAAGATACCCTGTGGCAAATTGTCGAGGTTGGCCCCATGACAGAAGATGATTATGACACGATCATTAACAAAGGCTGGTCTGCCTTAGGTAAGGAGTTATTGGATCGATTAGGTTATACTGAGGAACAGCTGACACCCGATTTTGCATATATGGCAGAGATTAATAAGAAGGTCAGGGAAGAGCTGGGGCTGGTTACCATGTCCGGCGGTGCTTATGTCATGCCGGTAGAAATATTAAGCGCAGCCCGGTCCTTAAAGAAATTTTTACGGGATTTGTATCGGATGCCGGAGAAGGTCTTAGAAGCAATGGAAGTTATTGCTGAGGAGTATATTGAATCCGGCACAAAAATGATCCGCGAACAGAAACCTTTATCCGTCTTTTTAGGGCATGGTCGGTTTGGTGATGATCTGTTTAATGTGAAAAACTTTGAGAAGTTTACCTGGCAGTTTACCAAGAAGATAGCAGATGCTTTTATTGCTGCAGGCACGAAAGCTTTATTCCATATGGATGGCAAGTGGGACAGCTACCTGTCATATTGGCGTGACTTCCCCAAGGGCACCTGCATCTTTGACCCGGACAGCTTAACAGATATCGTTAAGATCCAGGAAGTTCTGGGCGGTCACATGTGTGTTACAGGAGATGTTCCCCCTGCTATCCTGGAGTTAGGTACACCGGAAGACAACTATAACTATGCCCGCAAACTAATTGAGCTGTTTGGCAAGAGTGGTTTTATCATGTCTTCAGGTTGTTCAGTACCGCCCCATGCTCCGCTTGAAAATATTAAAGCTGTAATTGCAGCTACTCTGGAGGGCTAAAGAGAAAAGCAGTAAAACTGTGAAAAAAGTTGTACCGGCGCGTCTTGTGACGCGCCTTTTTTTATCATTGAGATAATTATTTTAGTTTAAGCTTACCTTAAAAAGTAATGATTAAGTAAGGCTGATAAGAGCATAGTAAATCCGTTTATTTGATATGCCCATAAGGTGTTAACATTAGCTGAAACAAGAGTGGGGATATCATCCAAAGCCGCTGCTGCAATGCGTACAGCTTGTATCACCAACGGCAGGCTGACAAAAGAAAGAAGCCACAATGGATTATTTGTTCTGATATATAAAGCAACTATGGAGAGATAAGTCAGCACGAACAGAGCCCTATACACTTTTAACCCTTTTGTTTTTCCTAAACGGACGACCCAATTTCTTTTATTGCATAGTTTATCAGCTTCGTAGTCAGGGTATTGGTTAATGAAAAGTACATTGGTTATGAGAAAGCCGATGGGCAGAGACACCAGCAGCACTTCTTCGGTAAAAAAATGTGTTTGCACCACAAAAGCACCGCTTACTATTAATGGCCCGAAAGCCAACCCTACAGCAATTTCTCCTAATCCCCGATAGGAAAACTTGAAGGGCGGTAAGCTGTAAGCCGCTGCCAGAAACAGACCTGCTGTACCAATATAAAAAATACGCGGTTCATGAAAGAAGGTAATATATAAACCTACCAGGCCGCCCAGGGTAAGCATCACAACGGTGATTATCAGTACATCTCTTATTTGCAGTCGTCCATTGATAATTACACGGTTACGTCCGCCGCTAAATGGTGTCAGATGATCTGCCGCTACAGCCAAATCAACACCGGCAAGATAATCAACAAGTTCATTGGCAGCCATTTTACCGATTTCAATAAAGTATAATCCGACAAGACTAATTATGAACCAATAAAAATTAAACTTTCCCGTCATACCATAAGCTAGGGCGGTTCCCACCAGCATAGGTACTGTTGAAGCCACCCAAAATCTAGGATTGGCCAGCAGCCAAAATCCTTTCCAGAAGCTTTTCATTATTTCCTCCTTATTTAAGCCAATTAAAATTGCCTTAAGGCTGCAGCGCCGGCGCAGCAGGAGCGGGAAGATCTTTAAGGTGTGTAAACTCAAGCAGCTGAACATTATGTTTAGATATTTGCATTGTCAGATGGTCCTCACCCAGCTGATGTGCGCCTGAGTAAGGCGTTACTTTAATCTCGACTGTGAAAACATAATTGTTGTCATCGCCGGTACGCTTTAAATCCAGTATTTTCATCATATTTGGCTCTACTATAACCTCGGCCTTGCCGGTTCTTTTGTAGTGGACCTTACAGGCTAACTCTATAGAATCCTGCAGCAGAGTGAGCAGTGCGTCACTTTTATTTTTAGCCAAGGGATCATCAACAAATTCTACTTTTGTTTGTGTGGGCTGAGATTGAAACGAAGAAAAAATTAAGACTACTGCCAGGAGTGCATTGATACAAAGCAGGGTAATGATAGGTTTTTTATTCTCTAACATAAAAAAACCTCCTGTCCGCCCATTTCGCTGGCGATTGGCTCCTGCGTATTATTTACATACTTAAAAGCTATCATAACCTAAGGAGACAGCAGGAATACGGAACATGATAAAATTTATTGTT
>JAAYKP010000008.1 GCA_012522335.1 Bacillota bacterium | reverse complement strand
GAGGTAGAGAAGGCATTTTGCCGGGCTGCCGTTTTCAGTCCTGCGGTGCTGGTAGAAGCCTGTCTGGCCGGCAGACACTATAGATTGTTAATTGTCAACGGACAGCTGGCTGCCGCCGCTGAACGTCTGCCTGCTTTTGTCATTGGTGATGGGCTGCGGACAATCAGCGATTTGGTGGCTGAGGAGAATAAGAATCCCTTACGGGGTGAGGGGCATGAAAAGCCCCTGACGAAAATCCCCCTTGACAGTGTGGCCGAGGAAGTGCTGCAGCGTCAAGGTTTAACTCTCCAGACTGTAGTGCCGGCGGGTACCCGTGTTTATCTGCGCGATAATGCCAACTTATCAACGGGGGGAACCTCCTGCGATGTGACCGATGAAGTCCATCCTAAACAAATAGAATTGGCGGTTAAAGCTGCCGGCTATATCGGTTTAGATGTTGCCGGCGTAGATGTGGTTATGGAAAACATTGCCCTGCCGCCGGAAGAACAGGAAGGCGGTATTATTGAGGTTAATGCCGCACCCGGCTTAAGAATGCATTTGTATCCCAGTGTCGGCAAAAAACGTGATGTGGCAGAAAAAATTGTGGCTGCCCTCTTCCCACCTGACAGGCCTGCACGGGTACCGGTGTTTAGTATTACCGGTACCAACGGTAAAACGACGACAACAAGAATGCTGGAATATGTTATGCGCCAGCACGGTCTCTTTACAGGGATGTGCTGCACAGATGGCATTTACTATAACGGTCAGCAGGCGCGCAGAGGTGATTTAACAGGGCCTGAAGGGGCGGCAGCTGTGCTTACTCATCCGGAGGTGGAGGTGGCTGTTCTGGAAACGGCCCGTGGTGGCATTGTGCGGCGCGGTTTAGGTTATGACCGGGCTGATGTGGCAGTTATTTGTAATATCCGCGAGGATCATCTCGGGCAGGATGGAATAGACAGCCTGGAAGATTTAGTGCATGTGAAAAGTTTAGTGGCTGAAGCCGTTTATAAAAACGGGACAGTTGTGTTAAACGCCGATGAGGCAAACGTTAACGAAATCGCCAAAAGAGTCTGGGAAAAAATCATTTACTTTAGCTGTCAGGAGGACAATATTATTGTGCGTCGTCATCTTGGTAAAGGGGGACGGGCGCTTTTTGTGCGTCGCGGCACGATTGTGGCGGCACAGGGAAATCGTGTCATCCTGGTAGGACGAACGAAGGATTTTGCTGTAACTTTTGCCGGCCGGGCTCAGCATCAAATCGAGAATCTCCTGGCTGCTTTGGCGGCCTGCTGGGGCTACGGTTTATCTCCTCGCCAGGCTTCTTTTTACCTGCGCCGCTTTACTTCTTCACCACAGGACAACCCGGGCCGGGCCAATCTTTACCAGGTAGATAAGGTGCAGGTTTTAGTTGATTATGGTCATAACCCGGATGGTTTTGCCAGGATGGGGGAGCTGGTCGGCAGAATTAAAAGGGGACGAACTATTGCCGTAATCGGTGTGCCTGGAGACCGCAGCAATGAATTTATTTTTGCTGCCGGGCACACGGCAGCACAATATTTTGATCATTTAGTGATTAAAGAAGATGCCGACCTGCGCGGCAGGCAGCCTGGTGAAGTGGCTACGATTTTAAAAGCAGGCGCTTTAGCGGCCGGGATTGCACCCGCTCGGATAACGGTCATAGCGCAGGAGTCGGAGGCAGTACGTACGGCACTGACAATGGCTGCTGCCGGTGACATGGTGGTAGTGTTTTATGAACAGCTGGAGCCTGTGCTTACGGAAATATTCGCCCGCCAGGAACAGTTAAGTACGCTGGCAGCAGCACCAAAAGCGAAAAAAAGACTGCCTTATGATAGTTCCGCGGTGCTGACTTAGCAGGAATTTTACCCTCGACAGCGAATACTCAGGTGCTATGGACAATTTGGAGAAGAAGACGCCGGTCGTTGAGCGGGCGTATGCCAAGATTAATTTAATATTGGCCGTTACAGCCAAGCGCACTGATGGCTATCATGAACTGCAGACAGTTTTTCAAAGCTTGGCACTGCATGATACCCTAACCTTTACTGCTAACGCAGGTGAGGAAATTGCTTTAGCCACAAACAACCCCAGCCTTTCTGCCGGGCCGGATAATTTAATCTGGCGTGCCGCAGAAAGGCTTAAGCAGTTTTACAAGGTTCGGGCAGGCGTAAAAATTTACTTGGAAAAAAGAATTCCGCTGGCTGCAGGCTTAGGTGGGGGCAGCAGCGATGCCGCAGCAGCTTTACGTGGTCTGGTTCGTTTCTGGCAGCTTCCCCGTGAACCGGAGGTCTTATGGAGAATTGCCGCCGAATTAGGTTCAGACGTGCCCTACTGCTTAGCTGGGGGTACGGCACTGGGTACAGGCAGGGGTGAACACTTACGCCCACTTCCGCCCTGCCCGCACTTTTATGTTGTCCTGGCTAACCCCGGTTTCCCGGTGGCGACGGCAGAAGTCTACCAGACACTGCGGGAAGCTGAGCTGGCACCCACTGCTGCGGTGGCCGGAATGCTGCAGGCTTTGGCTGAGCAGAACCGCATGGCAGTGATGCGGCACTTGATGAATACACTGGAAAAGGCTGCTTTTCGTCTCTATCCGCAGGTAAAAGCATTGAAGGAAATCATGGCCGGGACAGGTGCAGCCCTGATGTGCGGCAGCGGTCCTACGGTATTTTCCCTCTTGCCCACTGTGACGGCAGCGACTGCTTTACAGGAAACTTTATGGCGGCAAGGGTACCAGGTGTGGTTAACGGAAACTATGCAGCAGCCGGAGGGAGCAAAATGGTTGATGTAATTGTGTTAGCCGGAACAGCAAAGTCATCGGAACTGACAATTGCTGAACAGGTGCAGAACAAGGCTTTTGTGCAGATTCATGGGCAGGCAATGCTGAATTATGTTTTGACTGCCCTGCAGCAAACAAGCTCTGTACAACGTATCGCTGTAGTGGGTCCGCTGGCGGAGCTGCAGACTTTAATCGGAGACTCTGCGCAGGTGATAGCTGTTGACGAAGGCAGCAGCATTGTGGAAAATCTACAGCGCGGATTACAGGCATTACAGCCAAACAAGCATTGTTTAGTGGCTGCATCTGATGCCGCCTTTTTAACGCCTGCTGCCGTCAATCATTTTCTGGCAGCCTGCCGGCCTTATGAGGCAGCAGTTTATTATCCCATAGTGAGGCGCGAAGATAATGACCGCTGTTTTCCCGGTGTAAAACGTACTTATGTGAAGCTGGCTGATGGTGAATTTACAGGCGGTAATCTCTTTCTGATTAATCCTGCTGCTTTAGAGAAAGTGATGCCGCGTCTGGAAGAATTTTTTGCTTTGCGGAAAAGCCCACTGCGCCTGGCCGCGGCCTTAGGTTTTGGTTTTGTGCTGAAACTGCTGACAAAACGACTGACCATCGCAGAATTGGAAAAACGTTTTTTTGCTTTATTTTCTGCAGTAGGTAAAGCTGTGATTTCTCCTTATGCTGAGCTGGGCACAGATGTAGATAAACCCAGCGATTTGGAGTTGGCCCGCCGGCGCTTAAAACCCCTGTGATAATAAGGCTGAAAAATGCCGGTGAAAGCAGGGCTTTTCTCAGTAAAAATATGTGAAGAAAATAACATACTGTCGTTTTAGGCAGAAAAAAAGAGTAAGAGTTATTTTGCAAATGCAAATATTTTCCCAGTAAAAAGCAGGAATTATTAAACTTATGTGGAAATAGCAACGTACATAACGTTGTCGGGGAAGGCGGTGATTTGCATGAGAGTAACCGACGTCAGAATCAGAAAGTTGAACCATGAGGGGAAAATGAAAGCCATTGTCTCAATTACTTTAGACGACCAGTTTGTGGTACATGATGTACGTGTGATCGAGGGTAACAATGGGTTGTTCGTGGCCATGCCGAGCAAAAGAACACCGGATGGTGAATTTAAAGATATCGCGCATCCCATTAACTCTGAAACACGTGAAATTATTCAGTCAGCAGTTCTGCTCGCGTATAATGAGGAGTTGGAAAGAGAGTTGGTTGGTGCATAATGGAGCAGCTATGCTCCTGTTTTTTTTTGCCCGCAATTACCTGTGCCCGGCTGCTGCTTCCTGCCTGGGAAAAAAGCATTTAATTTTCATAGAATTGTAGCAATCTTGAGGGAGAAAGGGTACAATAAATGGAAGAACAGCATAGGAGGGGTATGTGTGACTAACCGAGTAGCTGTAGTCTTGGCCGCCGGCGAAGGGAAGCGTATGCAGTCCTCACTGCCGAAAGTACTGCATTCAGTATGCGGAAAAACATTGTTAGGGCATGTGGTGAGCGCGGTAAATGCTGTTTGCTCTCAAATTATTGTTGTGATTGGGCATAAGGGGGATGAAGTTAAAAAAGCCTGCGGTGAGCAGGTGCACTATGTGCGGCAGGCACAGCAGTTGGGAACAGGGCATGCTGTGCAGCAGGCAGAACCACTCCTGCCGGCTTCAGGTACGGTCTTTGTACTGTGCGGAGACACTCCTTTACTGACAGCAGAGACCCTGCAGCATTTGCTGGCGGCTCATCAGGAAGCGCAGGCCGCTGCCACAATATTAACAGCAAAAGTGCCGGAACCTTTTGGCTACGGGCGGATCGTCAGGGACGGCGGCCGGGTAGTGAAAATTGTCGAGGAAAAAGACGCTACGGCTGAAGAGCGTAAAATCAGTGAAATTAATACCGGGACCTACATTTTTGATGCGCAGTTATTGCGTGAAGCTTTAGGTAAACTACATACAAATAATGCTCAGGGAGAATACTATCTTACTGATTGTATTGAAGAGCTGATCAGAAAAGATAAGGTGGTTACCACTTATCTTTTACCTGACTACCGGCTGGCGCTGGGGGTTAATGATCGCCTGCAGTTAGCAGAAGCGCAGGCCATCATGCAGAAGCATATAAACGAAAAATTAATGGCTGCCGGTGTTACGATGATTGATCCGCAGACAGCCTATATAGATGCAGACGTAAAAATCGGACGCGACACCGTGATTATGCCCAACACTGTCTTAAGGGGGGCTACGCAAATAGGGGAGCAGTGTATTATTGGCCCCAACTCTGAGCTGATCGACTGCCAGGTGGGTAATGAGGTTGTGTTTCGCCATTCAGTGGCAGTAAAGGCCAGCTTGGCAGATAAAGTAACGGTCGGTCCGTTTGCACATCTGCGTCCGGAAACAGTACTGCATAGTGGTGTTAAAGTGGGAGATTTTGTAGAAATTAAGAAGTCAGACGTTGGCGAAAACACCAAGATTGCTCATCTGGCCTATGTTGGTGATGCGCAAATTGGCCGGAAGGCTAATCTGGGGGCCGGCACTATTATTGTCAACTATGACGGACGCAAAAAACACTTAACCATTATTGGTGATGAAGCCTTCGTTGGCTGTAGCAGCAACCTGGTGGCACCTGTAACCATTGGTGACGGTGCTTTTGTGGCTGCAGGTTCAACCATTACGAAAGATGTTCCGGCAGGGGCATTATCGTTAGCGCGTGCCTACCAAGTTAATAAAGAGGGGCGAGCTGCCCGACTGCTAAAGAAAAAAACTGACGAATAATGACGAAGCAGCAGGAATCAGTGTGAAGATAGGAGAAGAAGACATAGCTGTAAGAACTATGGTCAGGAGGTTATGGCGTGTATCGAGGAAAGAAAATCCATATCTTTAGCGGGACAGCAAATCTGCAGCTGACCCAGGAAATTGCGCAGCATATCGATCTTCCTTTAGGACAAGCCGAGGTCAAGCGTTTTAGCGACGGTGAAATCAGCATTTATATCGGTGAAAGTGTGCGGGGCTCCAATGTGTTTATTGTTCAGCCTATCAGCCGTCCGGCCAATGAAAACTTAATGGAACTGCTCATTATGATGGATGCGCTGAAAAGAGCCTCGGCAAAAAGTATTAATGCCGTTTTGCCTTACTATGGTTATGCACGGCAGGATCGGAAAACAAGAGCCCGAGATCCGATCACAGCTAAGCTGGTTGCTGATCTCCTTACTACTGCCGGTGCTAATCGCGTGATCACCATGGACCTCCACGCTGGCCAGATACAGGGCTTTTTTAACATACCGGTCGATCATTTAAAAAGCCTGCCAATTTTGGCGAACTACTTTTTAGAAAAAGGTTTTAGTAATGGGGTCGTAGTTTCTCCCGATATGGGCGGAGTGACACGTGCGCGGGAGTTAGCAGAACGGCTGCAGCTGCCCATTGCCATCATCGATAAGCGGCGTCCGGAACCTAATGTGGCGGAGGTTATGAATATCATCGGTGATGTCAAAGGTAAAAATGTAATTATGATTGATGATATTATCGATACAGCCGGAACCATTACCCTCGGTGCACAGGCACTAATTGATAAGGGGGCAAAAGATGTTTATGCCTGCTGTACCCATCCTGTTTTATCAGGTCCGGCACTGCAGCGCCTGGCTGATTCACCAATTAAAGAAATAGTTGTAACCAACACTATTCCCCATGCGGTGGAAAAACTGGACAAGATAAAAGTGCTGTCAGTAGCACCGTTAATTGGTGATGCAATTATACGTATTCATGAGGAGTTGTCTGTTTCCAAGCTCTTTGATTGAGCCCATTTGACTGAAAAGCTCAATTCAGGGTATAATACCTTGGAATATAGGAGAAGGAGGATAAACGATGGAGCGTATGCAAGTTACAGCACAACCAAGAACAGCCGCCACCAAAGGGCAGTTAAAAGCACTGCGGAAATCAGGCGCTGTTCCCGGTATTGTTTATGGAAAAAAGACTGATCCCATCCCTGTAACGGTGGATAGTAAAGATATTACAGCTATTCTGCAGTCTCCCTCAGGGGTTAATACCTTGGTAGACTTAAATGTGGATGGAAACAAAGAAACGGTGATGATAAAAGAGCTAACAAGGGACATTTTATTAGCGGACCGTTATCTGCATGTTGACTTTTTACGTATTTCCCTGCGCGATAAACTGGAGGTACAGGTCCCCATTACGCTCGTAGGTGAAGCTGTAGGCGTTAAAGACGGCGGTATCCTGCAGCAGCAGCTGAGGGAAGTTACCCTTAAATGCCTGCCCACCAGTATTCCCGAAAGTGTGGAGCTGGATATTTCAGGACTGGCGATTGGTGAAAGTTTAACAGTGGCAGATCTCACAGTTCCGGCAGACAGTGAGTTTATTTCCGAAGCAGATGAGGTTATCGTTTCTATCATTGCACCGCGTGTAGAAGAAGAAGCTGAAGCTGCAGAAGAAGCGGAAGATACAGAGGCTCCTGCAGAGGAAACTGCTGACGCCGAAACTGACACAGAGTAGTATGTAAGATGTTTATCATACTCGGTCTTGGCAACCCGGGGCCTCAATACACACTGACACGACATAATGTAGGTTTTCGTGTGCTGGACAGGCTGAGCACTGTTACCAAAATACCTTTATATAAAGTCGGATATCATGCCTTTTGGGGTAAGGGCACTATTGACGGCCGCACAGTGATTTTAGCCAAACCTATGACTTATATGAATAATAGCGGACTGGCTGCCGCTGCTCTGGCCCGTCAGTTTAAGGTTACAGCGGAGAACATACTTGTTATTCATGATGATCTCGATTTGCCCTTTGGTATGCTGCGTATGCGGGCAAAAGGCAGCAGCGGCGGCCATAACGGCCTTAAATCACTAATTTTTCATCTACAAACAGAGAGTTTCCCCCGTTTGAAGATTGGCATTGGCCGCCCGCAGCAGCAAACTGTCATTGATTATGTGCTGGAGCCCTTTCCTGCTGCCGAAGAGGAAGAATTGAGCGCCATTCTGCATAAAGCAGCTGCTGCAGTTCAACTTTTTGTGCGTGAAGGTATTGAGGCAGCGATGAACACTTTTAACTCACAAACTGCAAAGTAACTTAAGCTTAATACGCAACCGCCCTGAGGGGCGGTTTTAATCTTTTTTTCATGTATAAAGCTCTGCCCTCTACTCATACTAAGGGGAAATATTTGCCTGCAGGACGAGGTTTGCTGTATCTGCAGCAGCAAAGTTGATCAGCAGCCCGGCCTTGATGTAAGGGAAGAGGTGATAGTTTGTTTGTTACTTGGATCTGCAGCAGTTGTGAGCGTCAGGTGATGCAGCTTAATGTCTCCGCCTTTGACGCGCGGGTGGCAGCGTTGACGGCTCAGGCCGGTGACGATATAATAGAACGTGACCGGGCAGGAAACCTTATCGTTCGTCTGCTGTGCGAGTACTGCCTGGAAGCAGCAGACCGGGAGGATGAAAGTGAAATTAACTTTAGCCGCGATCCGGTACTGCATTGAAAAGAGCAGCAGGAAGCGAAAAAGGAAATAATACAGCAGCAGGCCTTGCCATCAACACAAGGCCTTCTTTGCATGGCAAATTAACCGGAGGGTCTAGTAATGAAAAATATTGCTGCGGCCATTGCCCAAATGCCGCAATTACAACCGCTATTTGAGGGTTTAAAGAAGACAACCCGCAGTCAGCTATTATATGGGCTTGATGACAGCGCCAGGCATCTGGTAATGGCTTCTATTTATGTGCAAACAGAACGTCCGGTTGTGGTTATCACTGCCGATGCAGTACACGCCAATAAAGCATATGAAGATTTGTTGAACATTTTTGGTGACGAGCAGGTGTATTTGTTTCCCGGTAAAGAATTACTATACTATCACAACGTACTGTCTGACAGCGGTGATACTGCTGCGGAACGTCTCAAGGTAATGAAAGCACTGGCTGCCGGGGAGAGACCAATTGTTGTGACTACCGTTGCCGGTATTGTGGAAAAAATGTGTCCACGCCGGCAGTGGCAGCAGTACTGCTTTACACTAACGGTGGATGCTGAATATGCCATGGAGCAGCTGTTAAGCCTGCTGGTTACTGCCGGCTATGAACGCGTAGATTTGGTGGAAGCAGCGGGACAGTTTTCCGTCCGTGGTGGCATTATAGATATCTTTCCCAGTGGGGAAGCCACCCCTTACCGTTTGGAGTTTTTTGGCGATTTACTGGAATCAATTCGCAGTTTTGATCCGCTGACACAGCGTTCCCAGGGAGCTGTACAAAGTCTGCAGCTGGCTCCGGTACGGGAAGTTATTGCTGCTGCAGAACAGCGCCGGCAGGCTATAACTATCCTGGCAGCTGAACAGGAGGAGCTGGCAGCCCAGGCACGTCAAGGTCTGCGGGGAGATAACCGGTTGGCCGAGAAGCTGGCGCAGGAGCTGGAAAAAATCCGGGAAGGGTTATATTATCCTGGTTTGGAAAGACTCTTGCTGTACTTTTACCCGCAGCCGGAGTCACTGTTAGATTGGTTTCCCGCCGACGCACTGATCTTTCTTAATGATCCCCAACGCTGCGCACAGGCGGCGGAACAGCTGCAGCATCAACTTGGTGAGATTCAAAGCACTCTTTTTGCACAAGGAGAATTATTAGCCCGTCAGGTAGAGCTGACTTGGCGTTATGAGGAGGTGCTTGTTCAGGCCAAGCAGCAGATTGTTGCCTTTGCCCTGTTTACTCAGCAGGGAAAGCCGGTAGCTTACCGGCGTACCATTGCCCTTTCTGCCAAACCGGTGCCGCGTTTTTTAGGACAGTGGGAACTGTTCTGCCAGGAGGTTGAGCAGTGGCGGCAGCTTGGTTATCGGGTTGTTATTTTAACCTCCTCGCGCCAGCGCAGCTCCGGGATCACAGATATTTTAGCTGAACGTAATATTCCCAGCATTTATGCCTTAGCGGAACCGGAACTGGCTCCCCGCACTGTGACTCTTCTGCACGGTAGCCTGGGCAGCGGCTTTATTTTACCTGAACTTAAATTGGCCGTTTTGGCCGAACAGGATATTTTGCCGCAGCGGAAAAAGCGCCGCCGTTTGCGGGGCCGGGAAGGCGTCCGCGTGGGAGATTATCAGGAACTGCAGGTGGGCGACTATGTAGTGCACGAACAGCATGGTATAGGTCAGTATCTGGGGTTGCGCACGCTGGAAGTGAGCGGTGTTCAGCGTGATTATTTATATATTCAGTATGCAGGGAACGATAAACTATATCTGCCTATTGAGCAGATAGATGTGGTGCGCAAATATATTGGTGTAGAAGGGAAAAAACCAAAAGTCTCGGCTCTGGGCGGCAGTGAATGGAGCCGTGTGAAAGCACGTGTCCAATCTTCGGTACAGGAGCTGGCGAAAGAGCTGCTGGCTTTGTATGCCGCCCGGGAGGCGGAGCCGGGTCATGCTTTTGCGCCGGATCAGGAGTGGCAGCAGGAGTTCGAGGCAGCTTTCCCCTTTGAGGAAACGGAAGATCAATTACTGGCTATCCAGGAAATAAAGGCAGATATGGAAAAAAGCCGTCCCATGGATCGCTTGCTGTGCGGCGATGTAGGCTACGGGAAAACTGAAGTAGCCCTGCGGGCTGCTTTTAAAGCCATCATGGATGGGATGCAGGTGGCTTTTCTGGTGCCGACAACCGTTTTGGCTCAACAGCATTATCGTACCTTTCAGCAGCGCTTGGCCGGTTTTCCGGTTAAAATAGGCATATTAAGCCGTTTTCAAAGTCCGGCCCAGCAAAAAGCAACTCTGCAGGAAGTGGCAGATGGTTCCATCGATCTGCTGGTGGGTACTCACCGGATGTTATCCCGGGATGTTCACTTCCATAAACTTGGTCTGCTGGTGGTGGATGAAGAACAGCGCTTTGGCGTCAGACATAAAGAAAGAATTAAAATGCTGAAGAAAAATGTGGATGTGCTGACCATGACGGCAACGCCGATCCCCAGAACACTGCATATGTCTTTAGCCGGTGTCAGGGATATGAGTGTCATTGAAACACCTCCGGAAGATCGTTACCCAATTCAGACATATGTGCTGGAGTATGCGGACAGTTTAATCAGGGAGGCTATTTTACGTGAGCTGGGGCGCGGCGGACAGGTTTATTTTGTGCATAACCGTGTCAAGTCGATAGACCGCTGGGCTGCTCGCCTGAGGAAGCTGCTGCCGGAAGCAAGGATTGCTGTGGCCCATGGTCAAATGCCGGAAGGCCGGCTGGAGAAAATCATGCTTGATTTTCTCGACGGTGAGTATGATGTCTTAGTGTCTACCACCATTGTCGAAGCCGGTTTAGATATACCTAATGTAAATACCATTATTATTCATGATGCTGATAAATTTGGTTTGGCCCAGCTTTATCAGCTGCGCGGTCGGGTCGGCCGTTCCAATCGCATTGCTTATGCTTATTTAACTTATCAGAAAGATAAAGTACTGACAGAAGTTGCTGAAAAACGACTGCAGGCCATTAAAGAGTTTACCGAATTAGGTTCCGGTTTTAAGATAGCGCTGCGTGATTTGGAAATCCGCGGTTCCGGCAATATCCTAGGTCCGGAGCAGCATGGCCATATGATGGCTGTAGGTTTTGATATGTATATGAAATTATTGGAAGACGCCATCAGCACTTATAAAGGTACCAAGAAGGAACAAAAAATACTACCCCGCATTGAAGTAGAGGCAGATGCTTACCTGCCTGCCAGTTATATTTCAGATACCAGGCAGAAGATTGTTTTCTATCAAAAAGTAGCCGCCGTGGAAACGGCAGAGGAAGTAGCTGAAGCGCGGGAAGAACTGCAGGATCGCTACGGAACCCTGCCTAAGGCGGCTGAGAATTTGCTGCTGGTAGCTTTGCTGCGCTTACAGGCGGCCGAACTGCAAATTATAACCATTACAGAAGAGCGGGGAGAAATTATGCTGCGTTTTGCGACGAAGACACCTTTAAGCAGCAGGACTTTACAGATTGCCGCCAGAAAACACCGGGGTCGTTTGACTTTAGCCATGGGCAAACAGTTTGTGCTGGCTTTTCGCAGGCAGTTTAAAGAGGATCGGGAAAAACTGCTTTTCCTTAGTGAGCTGTTAACTGAATTAAAAGCAATGCTGGCAAAGCAGTCCTAAACAGCTCTTGCTGAACGAACCAAGCGACAGCAGTTTTGTTACAGCACTGCCGTCTTGCTGCCCAGCATTAAATGAATAAAAGGCTTCCCGGCGATATATACTATCACTAGAGGTTAAGACTGTAATTCTATGCAGAAAAAGGAGGGGAAGTCAGCTTGAAGGCAACAGGGATTGTACGTAGAATCGACGATTTAGGACGTGTTGTAATTCCGAAAGAGATTCGTAGAACACTGAAAATCCGTGAGGGAGATCCATTGGAAATATTCGTTGACCATGACGGCGAAGTTATTTTGAAGAAATATTCGCCCATTGGTGAACTTGGAGATTTTGCGCAAGAATATGCTGATTCTCTCTATGAGGCAATGGGACATATCGCGCTGATTGCTGACAGGGATACAGTTGTCGCTGTAGCGGGAGCACCGAAAAAGGAATTTATGAATAAGCCCCTTTCTCCTGCCATTGAGCGGGTGATGGAAGAGCGGAAAAGCGTTCTTATCAGCAACACGGCTGAACATAAATTTTATAAGGAAGCGGACGATGATGAGGCTCCCAAATTTACAGTAGAAGTTATTGCGCCGATTATTTCCGGAGGAGATCCCATTGGTGCCGTAATCCTGGGCTCGAAAGAGCAGGATGTAAAAATGGGTGACCTGGAACTGAAACTTGTTGAGACAGCAGCCGGTTTTCTGGCTAAACAAATGGAACAGTAGAAAAGCCGCGTAAAAGATATTAACCCCTGCACAGGGGTTAATTTTCTTTATTTAAGACGGAAACTGTTTGGTCAAGACCAAGACGGTAAAATAAGCTAAAATATACGCATTATTTTCCCTGCAGTGGTTATTTTTACAATACATGCTATAATAAAATGAGATTGCAGGGGAAATAGCTCAGATGGGGTGAGAACTTGACCAGGCAGTCTTTCGTTAAAGGAGCGGCTATTTTAACTTTGGCCGCATTATCAGTACGCGTGGTAGGTGCTGTTTTTCGGATAGTTTTAGCCATGCTGATTACTGATGAGGGGGTCGGCCTCTACCAGATGGCCTACCCTGTCTACAGCACGCTGTTAGCCATTTCCACAGCTGGGATACCTACTGCGATTTCTAAACTGGTGGCAGAGAATATTGCGCACGGTAACTATCGTGGCGCTTACCGGATTTTCCAGACAGCTCTGCTTATCTTGGCAGCCTTTGGCTTAATTATTACCGTTGTGCTTTTTCGGGGTGCAGATTACTTTGCCCGCGTGATTGCCATGGATGCACGGGCCGCCTTACCTTTAGTCAGTATCTCTCCGGCAATTTTTTTCGTTTCTGTAATGTCAGCCTATCGTGGATTTTTTCAGGGGCAGCAGCAAATGATACCCACTGCCTGTTCGCAGCTTGCGGAACAGTTGGCGCGGGTTGCTTTTGGTCTGGTTCTGGTCATGCTGCTGCTGCCGCAGGGTTTGGAATATGCAGCCGCCGCTGCCAGTTTCGGTGCAGCCGTCGGTGCCTTTTGCGGCCTCTGTGTACTGGTGTTAGCCTGGTGGCGGCAAAAAAATGAGTTTAAGCGACACATCAGGCGGCAGGCAGCAGCAGATAAGCTGTCTTTTACCGACATCATCAGCCAGATCTTTACACTGGCTGTACCTGTTACGCTTGGCAGTTTAGTAATGCCCCTCATCTCCATTGTAGACTTAATTTTAGTGCCAATGCGTCTGCGGGCTGCCGGTTTTGATGCCGGTCGGGCCACTGCGCTCTATGGTCAGTTGGCAGGCATGGCAACCCCAATTATTCATATCCCAACCATTATTACCGTATCATTAGCTATTTCTTTGGTGCCGGCCATTGCGGAAGCCTTGGCCTTGCGTAAAATCAATCTGCTGCAGTCGCGTTCCTATCTGGCGATGCGGTTGACTTTGCTTTTAGGCATCCCTGCTGCCTTCGGACTTTATCTGCTGGCAGAGCCGATCTGCCTGCTGTTATTTAACAATGCAGAAGCCGGTCAGGTATTGGCGGTGCTGGCTTTAGGAGTGATCTTTTTAACTCTCTACCAAACGACAGCTGCCATTTTACAAGGTTTGGGGGAAATGATGCTGCCGGTCAATAATTTATTCTGGGGAGCGCTGGTAAAAACCGCAGTAACCTGGATGCTGACGGCCTTACCGGAGCTGCATGTGCGTGGTGCCGCCGTGGCGACGGTGCTTGGTTTTGGTGTGGCCGCCCTGCTGAATGTTTATCAGGTGCAGCAGTTAACAGGAATGGCTCTGCAGCCGTTGGAGACAATTTTTAAACCGCTGCTGGCAGCAGCAGTGATGGGTGCCGGTGTTGTCATCTGTTATGGTTATGCGGCAGCAGTTTTCTCTCCTTGGGGTTTGGGCAGAGCTAACCGGCTGGCAGCTATCTGCAGCATTGCAGTCGGGGTGTGTCTATATTTCTTTTGTCTGCTGATTTGCGGGGGCATCAGGCGGGAGGACCTGCTGCTGCTGCCGCGAATCGGTCCTGTACTTACTGCTCTGGCAGAGAGACTTCATATCTTAAGGGGCTGATTAAAATGAAAACAATTTATTTAATCGGTTTGGGGCCTGGTGATCCCCAAGCAGTCACTTTAGGTTCGCTGGCCGTGCTCAGGCGCTTACAGCATGTTTATGTACGGACAGGCCGCCATCCCGGTTTAAAAATACTGCATGCTCACCATATTCCTTATAAGACGCTGGACATTTTTTATCAGAAGTTTACTACCTTTGCTGAGACATACCGTCAGCTGGCTTATTTTATCATTAATGCTGCCTTGCGGTTTAATGAAGTAGCATATGTAGTTCCGGGCAGCCCGCTATTTGCTGAAAAAACGGTGGAAATAATTCTGGACAAGGCACCGGCAGCCGGGATTAGCTGCCGTGTGCTGCCGGCGGTATCCTTTGTCGAAGCCCTTAGTGCAGAACTACAGCTGCCGCGTGAAAAAGAGCTGGTAATTTTAGATGCCATGCAGCCGGACAGGCTGCTGCATTATCCCCATAAGCATGTCTTGATCATGCAGACCTACAATCGCCAAATTGCCTCGCAGGTCAAACTGCAGCTGCTTGCACTGTACCCGGCTGAACATCCCGTTACCGTGGTGCGTGGTGCCGGGCTGAAGCGCGGGAAACGGATAATTTCACTGCCGCTGTATAAATTAGACCGCCTTCCCTGGATTGATCACCTTACCACAATTTATCTGCCGCCTGTGGCCCGTCATGAGACTGGGGACCTGCTGCAGGTGATGCGCAGGTTAAGGGGTATTAATGGCTGTCCCTGGGATCAGGAGCAGGATCACCGGTCACTTAAACCATATTTGCTGGAAGAGGCCTATGAGGTTTTAGCGGCCATAGACAGCAATGACAGCGCTAACCTTTGTGAAGAGCTGGGTGATCTTTTACTGCAGGTTGTTTTTCACAGTGAAATTGCGGCAGAAAATCAGCAGTTTACTTTTTATGACGTGATTACAGGGATTGTAGAAAAACTAATCCGGCGCCATCCCCATGTATTTGCGGATGGGAAAGCACACGACGCGGCAGCAGTGATGCAGAAGTGGGAAGAGATCAAGAAGGCGGAAAAAAAGGACAGGCAGACAATCTTTACTGTTGAGAATTACCTGCCCGCTTTGCTGCGGGCACAAAAGCTGCAGCGTAAAGCTGCCTCTGTAGGGTTTGACTGGCCGGATGCTGCCGGGGCCTGGGACAAGCTCCAGGAAGAGCTAGCGGAGTTAAAAGATGCATATCTTACAGGTGATGAGGCAAAAATAGAGGAAGAATTAGGTGATCTGCTTTTTGCTACGGTCAATGTGGCCCGTTTCCTGAACCTGGATGCTGAGCAGGCCTTAGCGGCAGCGGTGCGCAAGTTTTATCAGCGTCTGCTTTTTGTGGAAGCTCAAGCTCGTGCCGCCGGCAAGGAGCTTTCGGCTTTCTCCCTAACGCAGCTGGACGCATGGTGGGATGAGGCTAAAAAGCAATTAAACAAATAAATATGGTGGGTTTGGCAGGATTTATAAATATTTTCTCGAATAAGGCAAAGGTATCCTCGACAATTAAATTCTGGTAACAGGAGGGAAAATTAGTGAACAAATCTGATCTGATAGGTGTAGTTGCAGAAAAGACCGGTATGACCAAAAAAGATATAGAAAAGGTCGTAAATGCTGTTTTTGATGGTATTGCTGAAAGCCTGACTAAAGGGGATAAAGTACAGATTATTGGCTTTGGTACTTTTGACGTGCGTGACCGTAAGGAACGTGAAGGGCGTAATCCGGCCACCGGAGAAACCATTACCATTCCGGCAGCCAAGGTGCCGGTGTTTAAAGCCGGTAAAGCTTTAAGAGAAAGCGTTAAATAGCCTATCCTCTGTACAATGTCAATTGCTGAAATAATTATATAGTCGTAAAAAATTAGACCATGCATGGTCTAATTTTTTTTGCTGCCGCGGGCTGCAGATAAAAGCAGTTATTAGTCTGTACAGCGTATGTTTATTTTTTTGTTTTCTCCCCCATACTAGAAAAAAGATAATTGTGGGAGGGTAAATTATGCTGCATAAACGTTTCGTCCTGCCCTTAGCCTTATTCACGGCAGCCTTAATGCTGGTCGTATCCGGTTGTGCCTGGCTGCGCCGTTCACCGGAACGGTCACCACTACCTAGACAGGAGGCACCCAAAGAAGAGAGGAGGCAGAAGCAAGAGCCGGCAGCACAGGTGGAAATTCCTCAGGCCATCAGTCAGGGCAAAAATAAGGAGCCGCAGCTGCGCCTGTATAGAGCAGATAAAGGAACGGTGGAAACTGTAAAGATCGAAGATTATATCCAGGGTGTTGTAGCGGCGGAAATGGACCCAAGTTGGCCGCAGGAGGCTCTGGCTGCGCAGGCCATTATTGCCCGCAGTTTTACTTTACAAAAAATAGCGGAAAACGGCGGTGTGCCTAACCGCAATGCCCATGCGTCTACTGATATCAAGGAATTTCAGGCCTATGATGTCTCCCGGATTAATGATAATGTGCGCAAAGCAGTAGAAGCTACACGCGGGCAGGTAGCAGTTTATGGTGATGAATTTATTCGCGGCTGGTTTCATGCCTATGCCGGACCCCGCACCGCCATGGCCAGGGAAGGCTTAGAGTTTAAAGGGGCCAATCCGCCCTATATTCAGATTGTCGACAGCCCGGCAGAAGATGTAATCCCGGAGGAAGAAAAACGGTGGCAGGAAAGCTTCCCTTTGTCACAAATCCGCAGTGCCACTCGGGAAATTACCGGTAAGGATCCCGGAGAAGTTAAAAAAATGGAAATAGCCGAAAAAGGCCCTTCGGGCCGGGTAATACGCTTTCGGGTTAATGATGTGGAAGTTTCGGGACCGCAGCTGCGGTTAGCTTTGGACAGCACAGTAATGCGTTCTACTTTTGTGGAGGAAATAAAAATTAGCGGTAATAAAGTAACTATGAAGGGCAGCGGCTATGGTCATGGTGTAGGCATGTGTCAATGGGGAGCCCGGGCCCTGGCCGAAAAGGGCAGGAGCGCTGAGGAGATAGTAAACTACTACTACCGCAATATCAAGATTGTAAAATTGTGGGATTAGCAGAAAGGACCGTTTGGTCCTTTTCTTGTTTCCTGTCATAAATTCTTGTCCCCCTCATAAGATGGAATATAAGTGAATCAGGGAGGGAGAAGTTTGGATAATTATACCAGGATCCAGGGCAATCACCGCGTCGTCATTAACAACCGGGAAACTTTAGATGTTACCGGTGTAGTGCATGTAGATAGTTTTGATGACGAGGAGGTAGTGTTGGAAACAGAGCAGGGACTGCTGGCTGTACGGGGAGAAAACTTACATATTAAACAATTAAATTTAGAAGTCGGTGAATTGGCCATTGAAGGTTTAATTATTGAGTTGGCTTATTCAGAAAACAAACAGCTGCGTGACCGGGGTAAAAATCTCTTTGCCAGACTGTTCAAATAAGCGCATGTATGGGGAGGAGCACCGGTGCAGGCTACCTTTGTTGCGGAACAACTTAATACATTAGGTGTAACCTTTAGTCTGGGCATAGCGATAGGCCTATGCTATGATGCCCTCAATGTTTTGCTGATCTTTATCCGGCTGTCCAAAACGGCCCAGTTTGTCATTGATCTGCTTTTCTGTCTGGTAATGACGGCATTGGTGTTTATGGTGCTGCTGGTAAACAGCTGGGGAGTGGTTCGTGCCTATACTTTTTTGGCTATGGGGGCAGGAGGACTATGTTATTATTTGTTTTGTCACCGTTGGTGTCAGAGCTTAATGGTGCGCGTTGTAAAATTTATTATAGCGGCAGCCCGCTTTACTGCCAAACCTTTTATTTGGGGGTTGCAGCGCCTCAGACGGCTGCTGCGCGGCGTCTTTGCTCTTTTCTGCGCACTAGGACAGTTCGGCAGACGCTGCTGGCAAAAAATCAAGTTAAAATTTCACAGTAAAAAGCAGGAATAACGGTATAGCTAGCGAACCTAGTACATGAATTACTTTCTCAGCTGCTGATAAGAAGGGATATTTATGCGCACCGCTCCTGTTCGAAGTCATAATAAAAAGCTTATTTATCTGCCGGGGGCTAAACAGGCAGTGCCGGCTAAGAGAAAAAGGACAGTCAGCATATTGTTGATTGCTGCTGTGCTCTATTTTTCCCTGCTCTTTGCCGGTCAGTACTGGCGTTCCCTGCAGCTGCGGCGTGCTTTGGCGGAGCTGCAGGCAGAGATTCAAATAGTGAAGGCACAGAATGAGAGCATGTCCAAAGAAATAGAGCGCTTGCATTCACCGGCATATATAGAGCAAAAAGCAAGGGAAGACCTGGGCATGGTGCGTTCAGGGGAACTGCTGTTTTATTTTCAAGACAGGGACAAACCGTCAGCGCAGCTTCCTTGACAAACGCGTAAAACCCGATATAATGGGGTTAGATAATTTTTAAGGGGGAATTTTTTTCGTATGTCTTTAGTGGTGGGCGCCATTGTAGAAGGGGTGGTCACCGGTATCACCCATTTTGGAGCCTTTGTCCAGCTTGCCAGCGGGGAAACCGGCCTTGTCCACATCTCTGAAGTTGCTGATACTTATGTGAAGGATATTAATGATCACTTAAGTAAAAATGATAAGGTTATGGTTAAAATCCTCTCAGTTGATGGAAATGGAAAGATTGGTCTTTCCATTAAAAAAGCAGCACCAAATTCAGGTCGCGGCCACCACAACAGAGGTTCCCGACTTTCTTTTGAGGACAAACTAAACAAGTTTCTTAAAGACAGTGATGAACGTCTGCAGGATCTGCGCCGGAATACAGAATCGAAGCGCGGCGGCAGAGGTTCATACAGAGCAAATATGTAAATTAATAATTAGCAGATATCCTCAGCCGGGGGTATCTGTTTTTTGATTTTACTTGAGGTGGTAAGTTATGCTTTTAGCCGCAATTGATATTGGTACAAATTCGGTGCGCATGCTGTTGGCGGCTCAACAGGCAGGACTGCTGGTGGAGTTGGAAAGAACGCTCACCACAACCAGACTGGGCGCCGGGTTACAAAGCAGCGGCTGCTTAGCAGAGGCCGGTAAAAAGGCTGCTTGCGCGGCAGTTAAGTTTAATGTGCAGAAAGCGCGGCAGCAGGGAGCAGATAGAATTATTATTCTGGGAACCAGTGCGCTGCGTGAAGCCCGGGATGGTGCTGCTTTTGCACGGCAGCTAAGCCAGGAAACCGGCTGTAAGGTGGAGATAATTACTGCGCTGCAGGAGGCAAAGTATAGTTATCTGGGGGTGGTAAAAAGTCTGCCCGGTCTGGAGCAGGCCTTAGTCTTTGATTTAGGCGGCGGTTCCTGCGAATTTATTTGGCGCCGGGCCGGGACGATTAAGGCTGTCAGCTATAAGATAGGGGCGTTATACCTGACAGATTGCTGCCTGCAGCATGACCCTCCCCGACAGAAAGAGATTAAAGCTGCACAGTCAGTAATCCGCCATAACCTGCAGTGTTTACCCCTGACAGCTGCGCCGCTGGTTGGTGTCGGCGGTACTGTAACAGCTTTAACGTCTTTAGTGTTAAAAATGACGGCTTATGATGCCAAGCTGATTCATGGTTTTTGCCTGACACGGGAAATGGTAGAGTCGCAGCTGCGGCAGCTGTTAACCTTATCTGCGGCAGAAAGGGCAAAATTACCCGGCATGCCGCCGAGGCGGGCTGAAATTTTACCGGCGGGCGCTTTAGTGGTAGCCGAACTGCTGGCAGTGACAAAGCAGCCGGCCCTTACTGTTTCCGAGGGTGATTTGCTTTTGGGCTGTTTGTACCATGCTATTTCATCAACATCAGCCTAGCCCCGGCTGCCAATAGTGCAATTCCCAGAACTTTAAACCAGGTGAAGGGTACTTTTTCCAGGCCAAAGCAGCCTAAACAATCAAGCAGCACGGCTGTTCCCACTTGTCCCACAATAATGGCTGTAGTGGCGTTGGCAGCTCCCAGCTGAGCAATGCCGGCCTGAACTGTATAGAGAATTACTACACTGATGACGCCGCCAAGATAAAGATACCACGGCACATCAGTGATTCTGCTTAATTCACCGCGGCCCAGACGCAGGAGAAAAAGGAGCAGGACCAGTACCGCGGTACCAATCACGTGCACCACGAAAGTTGATTCTAAAAGTCCGATTATTTTTCCCAACCCTGTATTTAAAGCTCCCTGTACAGCCATGGCCACACCGGCTATAAAGGCGAGCAATAATGCCACAAGAAACATCATGCACGACTCCTTTCCTTATTGCCATATTTTTTAGTGTGTGCCCATGAAGGATCATCTATGCGAGCAGTTCTCGCCCGATGATTCTTTTTTTTCTGCACCCGTCAGCAGTTTAACAAACAAAACAGGCAGGAACAGCCTTTGATTAAGGCATAGCATTTTTTTTACTGCATAGAAATGAGGCAGGGAGGTGCACGAATGAAGAAAGTGGCACTAATCGGCAACCCTAATGTAGGTAAAAGTGTGCTGTTTTATCAGCTTACAGGCAATTATGTCATCGTTGCTAATTATCCCGGCACAACGGTTGAGATTGCCCAGGGTACAGCGCAGCTGGGAGGGCGTCCGGTCATCGTTTATGATAGCCCGGGAATGTACAGCCTTTCCCCCATTACTGAGGAAGAAGCTGTGGCCCGCCGCTTCTTGTTGGAGGAGCAGCTTGATTGTCTTGTGCATGTAACCGACGCAAAAAATCTGCCCCGGATGCTGCCCCTGACGCTGGAGCTGCTGCAGTACGGCTTCCCGGTCATTCTGGTGCTCAATATGATGGATGAAGCAGAAAAAGCAGGTGTCCGCATTGTCCAGGCCGAGTTGTCCAGACGGCTGGGGATTCCGGTTGTCCAAACTTCCCTGACACATGGCCGGGGGCTGCAGGTCCTGAAAAGAGCTATCATAACTGTTTTAAATCAGGCGCCAACGGCCAAACGCCTGATAACACCCCCCGCCGAAGCAGACCCGGAGACGATACTGCAGCGTCACCATGAGGCGGCACAGCTCCTGCACGGTGTTTATCGGCCGGGCCCCGCCGCCGGCAGCAGCTGGCTGGAAAGGCTGACCCTGCATCCCGTGGGCGGTCTGCTGTTAATGTTTGTGGTGCTGTATGCAGGCCTTTATCTGTTTGTGGGCAGGTTTGGCGCCGGTACACTGGTAGATTTGCTCGAAGGTGTTTTGTTAGGAGAAATAGTGCTTCCTGCTGTGACAGAATGGTTGGCACATTATCTGCAGTGGGCGCCATTGAGGGAGTTAATCAGCGGGGAGTTTGGCCTGCTGACACTGGGATTTCGCTATGCCTTCGGCATAATTTTGCCCATAGTCAGTTCTTTTTTCTTTATTTTTGCTGTGCTGGAGGACAGCGGCTATCTGCCCCGATTAGCTTACTGGGCAGACCGGTGGTTAGAAAAGCTTGGCCTGAATGGACGGGCGGTAATCCCGCTCACGCTGGGCTTAGGCTGTGGTACAATGGCCGTTTTAGTCACCAGAACGCTGGAAAGTGTACGGGAAAGGGTGCTGGCAACCTTTCTTTTAGCCCTGGCCATACCCTGCTCTGCACAGTTAGGTCTAATTCTGGCGCTGCTGTCACCGCAGCCCCATTATCTGTTAGTTTGGTTAGGTACAATCGCTCTTATGTTTATCAGCGGCGGCATGCTGGCCGCTAAGATTCTGCCGGGTCAGCGGGCCCCATTCTTTCTGGAGCTGCCGCCGCTGCGTCTGCCAACGCTAAACGCCATCCTGCAAAAGACCTTTGCCCGTATGCGCTGGTACTTGCAGGAGGTAATCCCTGTCTTTCTGCTCATCAGTATTTTTCTGTCGCTGCTGCAGCAGACAGGGCCGATGGAGACAGTGCTAGATCTGCTGCAGCCCTATTTAGGGATGATGGGCCTGGCTCCTGCGTTGGCTGCAGTTTTTCTCTTTGGTTTTTTTCGCCGCGATTACGGCACAGCCGGCTTATATGATTTGTATCAGACGGGCTGTTTAAATGGGGCGCAGCTGCTGATAGCCTCCGTTGTTTT
>JAAYKP010000074.1 GCA_012522335.1 Bacillota bacterium | reverse complement strand
TGAAGGTATGTTATAATAGTGAGGAATTATTTGGGTAAATGACGGGAGGATGAAGATGAAAAACTTTTTTAATCTTTACAGTCACGGCTTTATCCGCGCCGCTGTGGCTGTACCAAAAGTTCAGGTGGCTGATCCGGTCTTTAATATCACAGAAATCATCACCTTAGCCAAACAGGCCGCTGCCCGGCATGCTGTACTCACTGTCTTCCCTGAACTATGCGTGACGGCTTACAGTAACGAAGATTTATTTCAGCAGCAGGCTCTGCTGGAAACTGTAGAACGTGAGCTCCGGCGCCTGCTGCATGAAACCAGAACGCTGGGCTCCATTCTGATTGTCGGCGCACCGCTGATGCTTAACTCTAAACTTTATAACTGTGCCTTTGTGATCCAAGGCGGTTCCATCCTGGGCATTATCCCTAAATCCTATTTACCCAATCAGGCCGGATTTAATGAAAGCAGGCAGTTCCGTGCCGCCCATACAGCCGGTAATGAACTTGTCGACTATGCGCAGCAAAGGGCCATTCCCTTTGGTACAGACTTATTATTTAGTGTCACCAATATCCCTTATTTTACTTTTGCCGTGGAAGTTGGCACCGATTTGGCAGCACCAATTCCTCCCTCCAGCTTTGCTGCCCTGGCAGGAGCTACAGTAATTGCTCATCCGGCCGCCTCTCCGGCTGCTGTAGGCAAAGCAGCCTCCCGTCACACTTTTCTGGCCGCTCAATCTGCCCGCTGCCTGGCAGCCTATCTTTTTGCAGCCGCCGGTCCGGGTGAATCGACAACAGATTTAGTTTGGGACGGACATGCCCTGATCTATGAAAACGGACAGGCTGCAGCCGAAGCCTCTCGTTTCTCCTTATCATCCACCATCATCTTCAGCGACCTTGATCTGGAAGGCCTGACGCAGGAACGCCTGCGCAGCAATATTTTTGCCGAGAGCACACTTTTGCTGTCGGCTCACAACAAGCGCTTTCGCACCATTGGCTGCGAAGTCCCGCTCCCTGAAGGAAATCTCCTGCTCACCCGCCCGCTGCCCCGCTTTCCCTATGTCCCGGAGAGCACGGCAGAGCGCAGCAAACTCTGCGCTGAAGCCTTTAACATTCAGGTGCACGGTTTGATTAAGCGTTTACAGGCAACCGGCATTAAAAAAATTATTCTTGGTGTTTCCGGGGGCTTAGATTCCACCCTTGCCCTGCTGGCGGCCGTTAAAGCCATGGATACTTTAGGTCTGCCGCGCCGGCATATCCGGGCCTACACCATGCCGGGCTTTGCCACTTCGCAGCGCACGAAAGATAACGCCTGGCGGCTGATTAAGGCTTTAGGCGTTTATGGTGAAGAGCTGGATATCCGCCCCAGCAGCCGGCAGATGCTGGCAGACATCGGACATCCGGCTGCCCATGGTGAAAACTGCTATGATACTACTTACGAGAATGTGCAGGCGGGACAGCGAACCTCTATCCTCTTTCGCCTGGCCAATCTGCACCGCGGTCTGGTGTTGGGTACAGGTGATTTCAGCGAGCTGGCCTTAGGTTGGCAGACATATGGCGTCGGTGATCACATGTCCCATTATAGTGTAAATGCCGGTGTGCCCAAAACTTTAATCCGGGCCCTGCTGCAGTGGCAGGCTGACACCGGCGAGGTGGGGCAGCAGACGGCAGCAATTTTGTCAGATATCCTCAACACTGAAATCAGCCCTGAATTAGTCCCAGGGACAGGTAACACCGATCAACCTGCACAGCATACGGAAGACTTTATCGGTCCCTATGAACTGCAGGATTTTCACATCTATTACACGCTCCGCTGCGGCTTCCGACCCAGCAAAGTAGCATTTCTGGCCTACAACGCCTGGGGTGATAAATACAGCCTGCAGGAGATTAAACGCTGGCTGACTGTTTTCCTTAAACGCTTTTTTGCCGGCAGTCAGTTTAAACGCAGCGCCATGCCCAACGCTCCTACAGTAGCTGCTACCGCCCTCTCACCCCGCAGCGGCTGGCGTGCCCCCAGCGACGCTGCTGCCACCGCCTGGCTGGCCGAACTTGACTCCTGGAAACTGTGACAGGGGACGGTTCCTTGACACGCTCCCAACACACTTTCTCACACCTTACCTCACCTTCGCAGCTAAGCAACAGAATCACAATACGCCGGCATGTTAAGATAATGTCATATATTTATCCCAAAATATAAAGTATGCCAATCCTGGTCTGTCTGCTTTACCAACTCCCGCAGTCCAAGAAAGGCATACTTTTTCATTATAACATTATAACCAGCAGATCATGCGCTAAAAAGTCCTGCTGACCTCACTGTGTCTCTGCCTGTGTCGCTGTGCTTGTCTAAGACCATCCTCCGTTAGGCGTTTGCTGCGTGTCAAGGAACCGTCCCCTGACACGCTGTCAGGAGGGCGGTGGCTTGGGCGGCCATACCTGCGCCGGTACCGCAGAAGCCCAAACCTTCAGTGGTGGTAGCTTTGACACTGATCCGGTCAGGGGGGACAGCAAGGGTTTGCGCAATCTTGGCGCGCATGGAGCTGATGTATGGTGCCAGTTTCGGTTTTTGCGCAATAATAACGGAATCAATATTGGCAACTGTATAGCCCTGCTCGCGACAGAGCTGTGCCACCTGCCGCAGCAGCTGCAGACTGGAAATACCTTTGTAGGCAGGGTCAGTATCGGGAAAATGACTGCCTATATCCCCCAGAGCCAGTGCTCCCAACATGGCATCCATAATCGCATGCAGCAGTACATCGGCATCGGAATGTCCCACTAAACCTAAAGCGTAAGGTATTGTTACACCGCCTAAAATAAGCGGTCGCCCTGCTGCCAATTTATGTACATCATAACCGATTCCCAGCCGCATTTGAGCGCCTCCTTAATATCGCTTCTGCCAGCAGCAAATCTTCCGGCGTCGTAATTTTTAAGTTATCGTAACCGGCCTCTATAATCTGCACCGGATAGCCGTAACGTTCAAGCAAAGAGGCATCATCAGTACCTTGAAAGCCTTCCCTGTGCGCCCGCTGATGCGCCAGCTCCAGCCAGTCACGGCGAAAAACCTGCGGGGTTTGGGCTGCCCATAACTGCCCGCGGGGAGGAGTCTGCACAATTTTGCGCTGCTCGTCAACAATCTTAATTGTATCTTTCACCGGTACTGCCGCAATGGCAGCGCCTTTTGCCTGGGCCGTCTGCAGACACTCCTTAAATAATGAAGCTTCTGCAAGCGGACGAGCACCATCATGCACACAAACATAAGTAATTTCTGCTGTTAAGGCCGCCAGCCCATTCCGCACTGAATCCTGGCGTTCTTTTCCCCCTGCCACAACCTGCAGCTTTTGTCCAGGGAAAAAGGGTAAAAGAACATCCCGGTGAAAAAGTTCTTCTTCACCGGGAGTAACAACAACAATAATCTGGGTAAAACAAGCGGCCTCAAGGGCAGCTGTCAGGCTGTAAGTTAGCAGAGGCCTGCCTGCCAGCTTTAAATACTGCTTATTCAGCTTGCTTTTCATGCGCCGGCCTTGTCCGGCCGCAGCAACAATCAAGGCACTACTCATGATCTTGCTCCAGACATTTTTTCGCTTAGTTTTGGTTTGGCGAAAATCATCCGCCCTGCAGCTGTCTGCAGGACGCTGGTTACTATTACTTCAATGGTATCACCAATGAAGCGACGTCCGCCTTCCACCACAATCATGGTACCGTCATCAAGATAGGCTACACCCTGCCCAACTTCTTTACCATCTTTAATAATTTGGGCAACCATTTCCTCACCCGGTAAAACTACCGGTTTAACCGAGTTGGCCAATTCATTAATATTAAGCACAGGCACACCCTGCAGTTCGCAAACTTTATTCAAGTTGTAGTCGTTGGTGATGATTTTCCCCTTCATGGCCTTGGCCAGTTTAATCAGCTTACTGTCTACTTCCGCAATATCTTCAAAATCCTGTTCAACAATCTGCACAGGTACCTGAGATTCTTTTTGAATCTTGTTCAGAATATCCAACCCACGCCGTCCACGATTTCTCTTCAGTGTATCTGATGAATCAGCAATATGACGTAATTCCTCAAGCACAAAACCCGGTACAATGATCACGCCTTCAATAAACCCGGTGGAGGCAATATCAATAATGCGCCCATCAATAATAACACTGGTGTCAAGAATTTTGGCACTGCGGAAATTTGCTTTTTCTGCAGCCCGGGACTGACGTGTAAATAAATTAGTTAAAAAAGTCATCTCATCTTTGCGGTTAAGCATAATACTCAGACCGAGATAACCGTTAAACAAAGTAACAACAACGGCTAAGTAGCTGCCAATTAAAGGTATCCGGTGTAAGGCCAGACTAATTAAGGCACCAATTAATAAACCAATAACCAACCCAATTACACCAATCATAATATCTTGGGTGGGAATCGCCTTTAATGTTGTTTCCAGCCAACTATTAAAGGTATTTAGTAAATTAATGAACCATGGGCTAATAATATAAGCAATAAGTCCAAAAATAGAACCACCAAAAATAGAGGCACCTACAGTAGTCACCGGATTGGCCACCAGCGCTGCTTCCATACCGGCGAAGGCAGCAATGGCGGCAAAGCTGGTATTTACCAGCTGATAGCCAATGGCAAAGCCGGTCAACAAAGCGCCAATGCGCACAATCCTCTGCAACAGCGGCTTCAACTAGTTACACCTCCTTTCATTTATTACTCCATTATAACGTATAGTTTTTACCAGTTTCAAGGAATTCGATACATTTTCCACAAAAAGTTCATCTGCAGAGTAAAAGCCAGTACAAAAAAGGCATCATAAAATAAGCTGTATGATGCCTTATTGATTAGGATACATCTGCAAGCAAACGATTGAGAATCTCATCAACATCCTCTTCGCTTTTTTCCTGCGCCAGTACTAGTTCAGATACTAAAATTTGCTTTGCGCTATCCAGCATTTTACGTTCACCGGTAGAAAGACCTTTTTCTTTTTCACGGTACATCAGATTGCGAAACACTTCTGCCACCTGAAAAATGTCTCCGCTTTTGATTTTTTCCATGTTTGCGCGATAACGACGATTCCAATTGGAAGACATTTTACTATGATCCTGCTGTAGAATGGTAAAAACTTGCTTTACACCTTCACTGTCAATAACTTCTCTTAAGCCTACTTGTTCCACACTGTCAAGAGGTATCATTACCTTCATGTCACCAATGGGAATCTTCATAATATAATATTTTTTACGCACACCCAGGATTTCTTTCTCTTCAATCGCCTCGATAATACCGGCGCCATGCATGGGATAGACAACTTTATCACCTATATTAAACAATTCGGCAGACCTCCTAGGTTGACGTTATTTAATTTTACCATACAAGCTGTTAATTGTCAAATAGAAGGTATTTTATCACAGTTAACTTACCCTGTCAACACTTACTCAGAATAAAGTGCTGATTTGTAGATTTGCAGCCTTATCCTGACAGGCCGGTTACGTTGACAATGAATTACCGGTATCAGTATAATGAATAAAAGCTTATCATCAAATTAGTAAGGGGGACATATTCT
>JAAYKP010000073.1 GCA_012522335.1 Bacillota bacterium | reverse complement strand
CTGCCGAACGCACAATTTTACCATGGGGTACAGGCAGACCATACTGCGACAGAATTTTTTTCGTCAAAGGTTTACTGCACGCTATCTCGGTGGCAATACAACCGGTCTCAGCGGTTAAGCTGGCTTGAATACGTTTTTGATATTTACCGGTACCGAGCAAATATAAACTGGTGCCGGGCTCCAGCTGCCGGTAAGGAATATCACGGCGGCGTGCTGCCGCCAAGACGGCGGCAGTACTGGGACCGGGCAGATAGCGCGCAGCCGCCTTTTTTGCTGCCGCTAAACTGGCCTTCAGCTGCCACTGCTCCCCTGAAGCCAGCGCCTTAACAAATTGTACCGCTGCTTCCGCCAAAATACGGGCCGCTTGTTCACAGTGATATTCACTGATAATCTGTACTAAGCGGCCGCTGCCCGTAAAGGTCTTGCCGTATTTTACTCCCATCCCTGCCAGACTCTGCAGCTCTAAGAGGACATGCTCAACCACATGCCCTAAATAAGTACCTTCTTTCACTCTTTCGATAAAACCGCCCGGACGGCGTCGCGAACAGCTATGTTCCCCTAATGTCGGCAGCTCTTTAAGTATGCGGTCGGCAAAAGTCGGGTCACAGTCTGTACGATAATCCTGGAAAGTTTCCAGATCCAACAGCATGCTCAGCACCGGATAGTGACTGTAGATATTGCGTCCGGTGTAAAAATGCAGATCTACGATCTTCATTTTGCTGTATGTCCTCCTTACTTTGCGGGCATCCGCACATAGCGCTCCTGCAGATGAAAGCGATAATCCTGGGTTAGAATATGTAATTTAACATTAGTTAAGGCTAAAGGCTGCTGCGGGCTGGAGTCTGAGACATTAGAATGAGTTACTTCCCGTCCATCCAACACCGTAACCGTACCGGAGCCGATGACTTCAAACTCTGCGCTGTTGTTAATCACAATGGCAGTATCTTCATCAATCCCTACTCCCAGAATATAAGGGTTATGGGCTACCATTGCCAATAAACGACCAATTCTGCCGCGCTGGGCAAAGTGCTGATCAACCACCACATCTTTCAGTAGGCCCAATCCCGGGGCCATACGAATTATCTCTTTGCTGGGGGCGGCATCATCGGCTCCCCCCACCAACATTGTCTCACTCATCACAGAGGCACCGGCACTGGTCCCGGCAATTACAATACCACGACGGTAACTTTCCTGCAGTGCACTGCCCAGGATACTGCCCCCTAAGATACTGGTAATGCGCAGCTGATCGCCGCCGGTGAAGAAAATGCCGGTGCTTTCAACCAAAGTATCATGATGGTGCAGCTGGTTAGCCTCTTCCCTGGTTTGGAGCGCCAATACCTGTACATCAGCAGCACCTAAGTGGGTAAACAGACGCATATATTGTATCCCGATCTGAGGATCGGCGCTGGCCGTAGACAGCACAACAAGACGGGCTTTTCTACCTCCGGCCAGGGAGAGAAACCGTCTCAAAATAATACATTCGCCTTCTTTATCCTCGGCTCCACCGATAATCACAAGCTGGCCCTTTTGCTGTTCAGACAAAAGACAGCACCTCCACTTTACTACAACATTAAATAGATTTTCCTTGTCAAAGTTATCCTATACACTGGTACGGGGAGAAAGGGCTGCAAATAAAAATGAACGCCCGACAGGCGTTCATCAACTTACCAAAATCAATGATAAAGTTACAGAATTCTTTTTAAACGCGGTGCCGCAGAGAGACCCGGAATGCGGCCGCGCTTGGCAATAGGCTTGCCCTCCACTTCTTTAATGTCCATGGTCATATCAATGGCCGGAGCCCGAGATATGTAAGAACCTATACCGAAAGCATCTACACCGGCTGCCAGCAGAAGGGGCAGGCGTTCTTCATCGATACCGCCCGAAGCAAATATTTTAACATGCTGAAAGCCGGCCTGGTCTAAACGAGCCCGCAGTTCACGCACTAAGCCGGGAGTTACACCACCACGTTCACCCGGAGTGTCCACCCTGATGCCATGTAAGTTTTCCCGCAGGGAGACGGCTAAACGCATAGCCTCTTCTGCCTCATCCTTAAAAGTATCGACGAGAATAATCCGTGGGTCTTCAGGCGGCATCGTCTGATGATAAAGCTGGGCAACTTCTAAAGTGTCACCAACCACCAACATAACCGCATGCGGTACCGTGCCCGAAGGCTCCATCTTGGCCAGTTTAGCACCCAAAATACAACTGCAGCCGTCGGCCCCACCCACAATTGCTGCCCGTTCCATCACCGGAGCTACAGCGGGGTGAACATGCCGGGCGCCAAAACAAAGTACTGGGCGATCACCGGCTAATTTTTTTATTTTGCGGGCAGCCGTTGCCCAGCCGGAAGAGCTGGCCAGTATACCTAAAATTGCTGTTTCATAAACACCAAAGTCGCTATACCGCCCCTTAATACGCATGATCACATCTTTTTGCGCAAATTCTTCCCCTTCCGGTAACGACCACACTTCTACATCAGCCAACCGCAGCAGATTGGCAGCTTCATCTACACCACAGAGGACCCCCGCTTTATTAGCAAAAATCTCTGCCGTTACTTCAGTTTCATATTTATTCGCTGCACGTAAAATTTCTAAAGTACGCACAAAATAAATATCTGTTGTGGCGCCGGCCACAATTTCTGCTTCATTTGCAGAATACAGAATACGATCTGCTGCTATTTTTAACTGTTTAACATCTTTCAGGGTGCGTAATTTGTCCACCTTTTTCCCTCCACATACACTGCATAATACTGTTATTTTACCCAAGTCTTAAGTTCTGACTTTTATTGTGCTCATTTCATACCGGCTGTAATTTGCTCTGATACTTGTCAGGTTGTTCAGCTTGTTACTGCAATTTGCACAATTAAGCTAACTATTCCACATTAGTCATGAAATTCCTTTTTCTCTAAGAGATAAAAAGCGTACCGCAAACGGTACGCTTCACCCTATTGTCCATTCATCAGAGCACGTTCAGCGCGTTCAATCGCCAACTTAACCAAGTTTCCACAGTCACGGGAAGAAACGCTTCCCCAACCTTCCTGGCGCACAATGTGAGCAACGCCTAACTCTGCGGCTAACTCTTCCTTTAATGCTTCAGACATAATCCTGACACGCCTGGGACTCATTAGCCTCACTCCTTGTTTGAACTAATAGGGTTCTCACATAGTTTCTCACGCTTTTTTATGAATATAGCTGGCAATATTTTTTCACGCGGCACACTGCTTCCTTTGCAGAGTTTCCTGAGCAAAATTAGCTTACTGCTCATATCATAAAACACAAGCTTTTCATTTTTATGTATTGCTTGGAGGTCTGAAAATGACGCGCATTGAAATAAATAGAAAAATGAAGAAAATGATATTTTACCGGCAGGGACAGCTTTATAAAACTTACCCCATCGCCATCGGCAAACCTGAAACCCCTACCCCACTGGGTGAATATCATATTTATGAAAAGAATCCTCGTCCGCATCCCAGCCTTGGCACACGTTGGCTGGCCTTTACCTACCAGAGACACGGTATCCACGGTACATTTAACCCCTGGACAATTAATACTGCTGCCACGGCCGGTTGTGTACGGATGTATAATGAAGATGTGGAGGAAATCTACCCCTTAACGCCCATTGGCACACCGGTTATTATCTATGATCGTGAAGAAGCGGTTAAAATACCCGAACATAGCGACAAAGAAATATACTTCGTACGCCCCGGCGATACCGTGGAAAGCATTGCCAGGCGCTTTCGCATAACAGCGGAACTGCTGATTGAATTTAATAAAATTAAATATCCTAAATACCTGCATCCCGGCAAAATGCTACTCATCCCCAAGCTCTAGTGTGCAATTACTGTCTCTGCATACAAAGCCGGGCTGACCCGTTTCCAGGTCAGCCCGGCTTGCAGCATTCTCTATTACCGTCCCACAAACAACTGTGTAAACATCATCCCGTAACGGCCGCCGCTGATTGCCCCAATACCGATGTGAGTATAACTGGGGTTCAGAATATTGGCACGATGTCCCGGTGAATTCATTAGACCTGTATGCGCACGCTCTACAGTGGGCGCTCCGGCCAGATTTTCACCTGCAAGCCTGTACGAAATTCCTGCGGCTTTCATCATCTCAAAAGGTGAGCCATAGGTCGGCGACTGGTGGCTGAAATAATTTAAATTGATCATATCCTGACTTTTCAGACGCGCCAGTTTTACCAATTCCAGATCAATCTGCAGCGGTTTTAAGCCAAGCTTGGTGCGTTCGGCATTCACCAAGTCCAACATGGTTTGTTCCGCCTGATTTAAACCGGTAACAGGTTGGGGCTCCGGTTGGGGCTCCGGTTGGGGCTCCGGTTGGGGCTCCGGTTTGGGCTCCGGTTGGGGCTCCGGTTTGGGCTCCGGTTGGGGCTCCGGTTTAGGCTCCGGTTCCGGAGCAGGTTTATTATAATTTAAGGGGATAAGTATCAGTTGACCCGGCTTGACGACAGCCGTTTTAAGTCTGTTTAACTGCATTAATTTTTCCACTGTTGTATTAAAACGTTGGCTAATGCTAGCTAAGGTATCGCCTTCTTTAACACGATAACAAGCATATTTGCAGCTAACAGTAATTTTGGTAACCTTGGGAGCAGCAATAAGCTGCCAACCTTTTGTTGGGCTGTACCGATAAGTATAGCGCACAACAGCTGCTTCTGCCCTGGCAGCAAAGGGGGCGGCAATGATTGTGAGCAGAAGTGCAAGCACTACTATATTGATCCACTTTCTTCGCAACGTTAACAACTCCTTTAATATTTGTTAAGATTGTTAAGATATCTTCACAATTTATTATAGTTAACTACCGGCCTAGTGGCAAAAAGTAAATACAGCGCTCATCCCTAACTGCAGTGAAATAGTAAATAAAGAGTTGGCTATACACCAACTCTTTATTTAATGCTTGCTGATGGTTAATTACACCATTAGAGCGGTATGATTAGTTTTTGGCCTGGGTAGATCAGATTTGGATTTTGTAGATTATTAGCGGCGATAATGGCTTCCATGGGGACACCAAACATTTGCGCAATTTTCCACACACTGTCTCCGGAACGCACTATATAGATTCTTTGTGGTGGCGGGGGAGGCGACGGGGGATCATGAGGTGGTTTAGGCATTGGCGACGGGTCATAAGGTGGCTTAAATGGTGGTTGATGAGGTTGCTTGATGCGGCGAAATACCTTGACCCGAATCTCAATAATTGCCACCTGCCGTGCTGTTTCCTGGTCCGGATTTATTTCCACACGCACATACTCTACCCGGGCCTGAACATGGGCACGCATGCCTGGAGCTGCTCCAGGCACATCAACAAAGTGAACAAACCTTTCTTTAACATTATGCAGAAAAACTGTACTCTTGTTTGCATCTACAACAAACAGTTCTTTATCCAGGATTCCACGTACTATTACTTTATTATGAATTATTTCATACTGCAGGTGACGCACTTCTGCTGCTACCGGTTCTCTAACCAGTTTCACCTTACGACCAAAAAAGATTTCCTGCTCAATTAATGTTTGGGAAGAGCCTACCCCTACAATTACTTCTATGTCAACAGGCTGATGATAATGGCCGGAAGCATAGCTTTGACCGGTAAAACCTCGCAGATCAGCAGCAACTCCCTGCTGCACGAGAAGTTTACCCTTTACATGTAACAAACCGCGCAGCACTGCTCCAACGTTCGTCAGCTGGCAGGTTAAAATTTCCGCAGTACCGCTCACAACAGCTTCCATATCCATCTGCGCCGTTGGCTGGGGTAGATACTCCCGTACCGGGAAAACAAAAGTCTCTTTTTTGACGGTACCATTTGCTAATTGGTAAGCAACTGCGGCAGCAAGCTCTCCTTCTACCTTCACCCAGCCGCACATGGCAGTAGCCCGTTGGTTAATAAACTTGGCACTACTGTGGATTTCGCTGCAGGCTGTTTCCGTTAGTGCGACCGGCAGCGCCAGGTCAAAGGTTTTCATGAAATCCGCATGTACAGTTTCTATTTTTATGGACCCTGAATCTGTTTTGGCGGCCAAAGTCTCCCCTGGCTCAATTACCAGATCCTCTTCTGCCAGCAGCTGAAAAGCAACATCAAGTCTGCAGCTGCCGGACAAGACAGTCAGCTTTTCTGCCTGTTCTGTGCTACTTTTGGCTGACCAGCGGCCCTCAAACTGCGGTTCAACCGTTAGTTGTACCATCAACCCGGGCTGACTGCCTGCTGCCGGCACCAGCCTGTTGAGCTGATGTACAGTAGTTGCTTTGTTGACCAGACCCGTTTCTTTCACCACATAAAATGTGTCCTGCTGGATAATCAGCTCTAAAAATATTCCTTCGCTCAGCGCTTTGGCCTGGGCCTCTAAGACGGTAATTTCCGGGTCGTTAAACTCCTCTACTTCTCCGGGCAGTGAGATTTCTAACGGCAGCCTGACCTTTGCTTCCTGGCAGTCTCGTATAGGTGCAATAATGCGGTTTATTTTATTCGTTTCTTTTATCATATACACGCCTCCCCTTTATCGTATGCAGGACAGCCGCTTCTTGACACTTTCTTAAGCATACGACACAAAAAAGCGGTGCAGCAGAGCCCTCATCTCACTGCCGCACCGCTTTTTGTCTGCAAATCTAAAAAAAGTAGCATCGGCTGATGCTACTTTTATGATTAGCGGCGTGGTATGAAAATTTGCTGACCCGGGAAGATCAAATTGGGATCTGTAATTTGCGGGTTTGCTTTTTCAATCGCCTGCAGTGATACATTAAAACGTTGGGCAATGAGGAAGAGCGTATCACCCGGCTGTACTACATAAATAGTAACTGAAGGAGTAGGCCCGGTATCACAGCTGACTACCACTTCTAATTGTACATGTTCGGTAACCTTAACAAAAATCTCAATGATTGTAGTCTGGCGAATACGGGTACGATCTCTGGGATCAATATCAAAGTCTGTAAACTCGACGCGTGGATATACCTGCGCCACCTGGCCAGGTCTGGCGCCGGGAATGTCTACAAAGGCTGTAAAATGTTCACGTACCTCGAACTCCCTGACTTCCGCCTCGTCATCATCGCTCACAAAATAAACATGCTTAACCAGATCGCCTTCAATAACAACCTTATCCTCAATGATACGTGTTTCCAGGTTTTCAAAACGCGTCTCAGGAGGTCCGGCCATTTTCTTAGCCGGTGCCGGTGCTTTCAGGTCGGCAACAATATTCTGCTGCTTTGAGCCTTCACCAATCACTTGTGCAACTTTGAGCAGCTCTTTACGTACAGCAGCACCCATAATATCGGTCACTACATCTACCTGCACAGTTTCTGTTACTTTGGCGAAAAGATCTATGATGGCCGTCTGTTTGCCCCGGGTGGGATCATCAGCATCTATATCTACAGCTACAAACTCGACACGTGGGTGCAGCTGGACATTAGCGCCCGGGAAGGCGCCGGGGACATCTACAAAATGAGTAAACTTTTCATCTACTGAAAGCTCATGCACCACATCATCATCTGCACCAACAAAGTAAATTTGCTTATGCAGCACACCTTCAACGATTACTTTGTTTTCAATAACACGTGTTTCCAGATTACGAATCTGAGTATCAATATTCTTTATTTTGCGGGCAGGACGGTCAAAGTCTACGTCAGCCTGCACTGAGACTTGTGAAGCATTTTCGCCGATGACACTTTCTACCTTCAACAGTTCCGTCTTCACATTGTTCTTGTCAACACCGTTAACGTCTACGACGACATCAAGCTGCATTGATTCAGTAACTTTAGCAAAAATCTCTAAAACAACAGTTTGTCGGAAAAGGGAATCTACGTTTTTCTTTTTGTCTTTTTCATGTTCAGTTTCAAGCTCCAAATCTTCTGCCGACTCAGCGTCTCTGTAGGCTTTCACTTCACGGATAAAATCATGACCAACGAATTCGACACGCACATGCACTTGTACATTCATCCCGGGCATGGCACCAGGGACATCAACAAAATGCACAAATCGTTCGTCATCAACCGTAAATTCTTTCATCTGACCGCTTTTGTCGTCTACATAAAAGATTTGCTTATGCAGGACGCCTTCGACGATGACTTTGTTTTCTATCACACGTCCCTTCACATCGCGCAGTTCGGTGTCTACTTCTGCGATTTTGCGGACCTTTCCCGGTAAGACAATGTCTCGCACCAGTGATGTTTGCGAGGCATTCTCACCGACAACCTGTTCTACTTTTAAAAGATCAGTAATACATTCCAACGCCAGAAATTCGTCTTTTCCCATCTTTCTGCCTCCTTTCTCCTAATCTACCTACCTTTTGCCAAGAACGGAAAAAGTTCCGCTTCCCCCTTTCCCGTAGCATTATCCCATTAATTATATGCCTCTACTGCAGGAAATGTGCGGATTTGAGTGGTCTTTCTCATATCTATTGTTTTTTTCTGCAAAATATGTCTGTCGGTTTTTTTCTGCTGCTTACGCAGCACCCTTGCTCCGGCAGACAGCAAAAAACACAGCCCTTAAGGCTGTGTTTTCTGCTAAAAATATTACTGTTTATTGGTCATTAATGTTAACTCTACCGTTTCTGTTAACACATCTGCATATGAAAAAGATAAACGCTGATGATAATTTGGTTCATCTACCCGGACGGTAAAAATGGATGGATATGTGTTCTCTAACACGCCAACTTTTTCCAGAGTTTTTCTGCGTCCGCGATGGGCGCGCAGACGTATTTTCTGTCCGACGTGTGATTCAAGGTTACGACGAATTTGCATAAGTGCATTTGTTGCTGCCAAACGCTATCACCCCAGACAATATTTCTACTTTATTGTATCACACCCTCTTCGGTCTGTCAAATCATAAATAAATTATTATACTTCTCAATATGCATTATGTCAATAGAAAATTTGCTTACACCACCCGAAAGTGCGGAGCTGTCAGCCGGTCTCCGCTCTAGTACGGAGATTTGGGCAGCCCTAAACGAAACTTCCCGCGTGTCTCAACCCCTCCCAAGCCATCCAGTCCTGTAATTGTACTTTTGATTACTTCAAAAATATTAACTGATTCATTAATGGAAGTATAAGCTACCTTCTCCATAATGAAAACCGGATCCAGGGCATGAATTAAAACACGCTGTGGTGAGCTGGCAAAGTTAGCACCTGCCGCTAAAAGCTGTTCATAATGAGACTGACAGGCGCCGGCAAAGATTACCAGATCGTCTTTGCTCGGTTCATACTGGCGGGCTTTAAGTACCCCCTCCACAAAGTAGCGGGAAGTACGGTAATACTTAAGATTGCGGAAATCGTTATTTTTATTCTTGATATAGGCATCATGCCCAGTCATAACTAAAATATCGGGGCGATGCTCATGCAGCAGATTCCAAACTTGAGACGGCTGCTCCTTTTCCGGCAGAAACACTCCTACCGCTTCTATTTCTAAAGATTTATAGGCTCTTAAACATTCTCTCAGGTAATCAGCATCACCATCAAGATGAAGTACTTTCCCCGGGAGAGAAAAAAAATCCTCGGGCGACCTACCGCTTATACTGCGCAATTGTTCCCGCTCCATACTGCGGCGGCGGTAAATTTTACGAAAGCAATCCTTTTGCACTTCGGCGGATGATTGTCGATATGCTTGCAGTTGTGACGGCTCCGGATAACTTAAATCATCTAGACTGGCATCAGCCAAAAGACGCATATCCAAACCTTTTAACACTGCCTTGCCTTCTTTTTCATTAATCTCCACGATCTTAAAGAGTAAATCCATCTGATACGATTTGCGTCCCACGATTTCGCCTACTTTAAAAACCACGCTGTTACACCTGCCTTTCCTTCTTTTGCTGGCACAGCTGCTCTTTTTATGGTATGACAGCCGGGTAAGATTTGTGCAAACCTGCACCCACAAACCACCTCCTTTCATATAATAAAAAGGAGGTGATAAGATGATCGTTGCCATTGTGCCTGCACAAAATGAAGAATACCGTCTCGGACGTGTATTACAGCATTTATTATCAATCAAGTATTTTAGCCGTATTTTCGTCATACTCAACGGGTCCAATAAGCTAACCCTGCAGGAAGCTGAACAAATGCAGCAGCAGCATCCACATTGCATTACTCTCGTTTCTTTCAGTCTGCCTCTCGGCATTGATGTACCGCGGGCCGTCGGTGCCAATCTTGCTTACACCAGTGGTGCAGATTATGTTTTATTTGTCGATGGTGATATGGTGGGCGAGTATACCGCAGAAATAACTGAGCTGCTGGAAACGGCCATCAGGACAAAGCTGGACCTGGCACTGCTGGACTGCTACCCCCATCTTACTGAACTGACAACTTTTACAGAACCTTTATTTTATTACCGCCATTTAGTTAATCAGCAATTGGGACTGGAAGAGCAAATTAGAATCGCTACGCCGTCACATGGCCCCCATCTTATTTCACGTCGTCTGCTGCAGGTTGTACCCTGGGAAGATTATGCTGTTCCCCCTACCTTACTTGTGCACGCCGTACGGCATCAACTGAAAATAGCTTTGGCCGCTGCTATCCCCCATGCCCAATTAGGCTCCTCCATAAAAAATGAACTGCACAATAAACTGATTACAGACACCATTATCGGCGACTGTCTGGAAGCACTTTGCATGATCAACCATCGGCCGCGCAGCCGTTACCACGCCGGAAAACTGTATATTGGCTATCATGACAGCCGACGCTTTGATTTGCTCCGGCAGTTTTTAGCCGGCCGTATTATGTAAAATAAAAAATACAAATTAAGGTTGATATAGTTCCTATGCAAAAAAAATACGCCACAACGGCGTATACTTATTTAGTAAATTTGTCGGCAACTTTAGAAGCCCCAAAGGAGTCAGGCTTAATAAAAGCTTGGAAGCCACTGCCAATTACCATCCCTACAACTTCACGGATCATTTCCCTTGTTTCTCCCTGCTGGCCCACGTCTAAATGAATCTCCACATTTAGCCGGGAGTCACCATTTTCCGCCAGCTTGGCGGCAACCATCATCGCCACCTCAAGACTTAAGTAAGTTTCATAATAAATACGCTGACGTAAATTGTGCATGTAGTTTTTGTTAAAGCGGCGATAGTAGTAGCGTGCCCCCTTACCTACACGATGGATGATAATCGCCGTCACAAAAGTAACATCCTGCCCGGCATGGGTTTGCGAATCAGTACCAATAATCAGTCTATACTGCTCTTCCGGCTCTTCATCCACATAATTAATAACGTCCTCATATGTTTCGGCAAAGGTCAGCCTTCCTTTGGAGGGGCTAATGAAATCCATGCTTTCTGTGCACCTTTCACTTTACAACATTGGTTTTATTATAAAACATCTCTGCCAGTCTTGCAAATTCTTCCACCGTCAGCGTTTCACCGCGGCGCGACAAATCCAGCTCTGCCTCCTCACCCCAGGCAGCAATTTGTGCTTTATCTCTGCCGAAAGCAGCATGTAGTGTATTGAGAATGGTTTTCCGGCGTTGGGCAAAAACTGCTTCGACTATCTGGTAAAAGTATGTCTCAACCGGCGGTGATAAAAGTGTTTGCCGCTTCGGTTTAATCTTTACCACAGCAGAAGCCACCTCAGGTCGGGGGAAAAATACGGTCCGCGGCACCTCAAAAGCCAGCTCTACCTCAGCTGCATATTGACAAATCACAGATAACGTACCGTAATCTTTACCGCCGGGTACGGCGGCAAGACGCTGTGCCACCTCTTTTTGTACCATACATACTAACAGCTTGATACAGCTGCGATACTCCTTCAACCACAAATAAAGCAGCGGCGTGGCTGCATTATATGGCAGATTAGCAACTATCTTTACCGGACCGGCAGCGCACAGCTGCCGGTAATCTACCTTTAAGGCATCCTGATGGATAATATCAATATTAACATTGGCCGCAAGTGTTTCCTTGAGTACCGGCAGTAAGCGTTCATCGATTTCCAAACTGGTCACATGAGCGGCTGCCTGCGCCAGCTTTTCTGTGAGCGCACCAATACCGGGTCCCACTTCCAGGACCAGATCATGGGGCTGTAGTTCGGCGGTCGCCACGATTTTCTGCAGGATGTTCTCATCCACCAGGAAATTCTGCCCCCATCTTTTCTTTAAACGAATACCATAACGTGCCAGCAGAGCAGAAACATAGGCCGGTTTAGATAAATTACTCATTGCCGGTCCCCCTTAAGTCTTGTCATGCCTTAAATCTCCGCAGCTTAGCTGCCGGCTTTACGCCGACCCGCTAAAGCCTGTCCGCCGTATCCTAATATACCCAGCAGCAGCATTTGTAGTGCAGTCAGGATACCCAGCTGTTTCACCGTTTGCATAAAAAAATTTAACGGCACCATTCTAATCAGGATACTGGTTTGGGGATCGAGAATCCACAGGTCATTATCAAAGAAGATTTCATGAAACAGCACAAAATAGCGGTTAAAATCTAAATACAGTAAGAGACTGCCCAGAACGGCGGCAGCAAAGAAAACGACGGCACTCACCCACAAAGCACGGTAGAATGCTGCCCGGTCTTTTAACCATAACCACAGCAGGAGCAGAATAACTATAACGGCACTTAGATTACGCAGGCGTACTCCTTTGGCAAATAACAGCTGTACATCCTTCATATGCGCTATTTCTCGTGCGTTAAAAACTTGTCTCTGTACGCCGTTTACTACGCCCTCAATAAGAAAATCCGGGCGCCGTCCGAATAAATATGCCTGTATCTCATCAGTAATCCGCAGCAATTCGGACAGCTCAATTTGTGTAGCAGCCGGCACTTCATTGATAATATACTGCTGAGCAAAAAAGCCGTCATTGTTTACGATCAGCTGTATAGTGGTCAGCAGAACAACAAGCGGCAGCAAAACTGCTAACAACAGTAAGAGCAGCTTTTTCATATCGCTACAGCCTCCCCGCCCCAAAACTATCGTGCATATTTATTAAACTACCCGCCGGTGCAGCCACCGGCGGGTAGCGACTATCATACCCCTACAAAACTTCTAAGCGAACTTTTCCTACACCTGCCCCCAACAAACCAATTTTACGGGCAGCCGCCGCAGAAAGATCGATCAGCCGACCTTTGGTGTGTGGACCAAAATCATTAACCACCACTTCAACGCTGCGTCCGGTTTTAAGATAGGTAACACGCAGTTTTTTGCCGCGCAGAGCTTTATCCGGGAAGGCAGCCGTCAAAGCAGCCGGATTATAAACACCACCGTAGGCTGTCTTTTTGCCGGCAAATTTATCAGAATAATAAGAGGCTATCCCCTCATAAACACTACCTGCGGCGCCACTGCGGCCGGCAAGCACCGGCACAGGTTTTGTGCCGATCAGGACCACACAGTTGACCGGTTCGGCCAGGCGTTTTTCCTCGACTAACCTGCGGCTTTCTTCCACTCCGTCGGCGTAAACAACCTCATAAGTTGTTTGCAGCACACCGGCTTTTCCCTCTACTGCCACCTTTTTACGGCCGCTGGACAGTTTGGCATCTTTCCGGTAGACAGTCTGGTAAGGAATTTCTCTGTCCTCCTGTACCATTTCAGTCGTCACGCGGATAAGCTGTACAGTACAGCCGGCAGTTAAAGCTGCCTCCGGCTCAGGTAAAATACGATCAGCCGCGGTAAAAGCAATCTGCTCTTCCGCTAACAGTTCCACCGCTGCTGCAGCCGTCGTATATAAAAGACGGGTTTGCTTGTCCACTTTCAGATAAACTGGAACAGCTCTCTGCAGTTTAATTTCCATACCGGAAGTTACTTTTTCCTCTGCCTGGGGCGTTAAGCTGTCGCAGCTGCGGGCATAAAATCCGGCTTCCTCTAACACTGCGCCAACCGTTTTGGCCTTCGTGGTTAATGTTTGCACTTCACCGTCTACAATTAGGGAAACAGGTTTAGCTGCCGCAGCGGCAGCCACGCACGCGCCGACAATAATTAGCAGCACAATCAGCAAAACTGCCTTTTTCACGGTCCGCGTGCCGAAACACTTGGTACACCAGCCGGGAAGGTCCATTAGTATCTCCTCTCTCCTGCTGCTTCACAGCTCCTCATCCGGTAAATTATATTTATATCCATACTTACGAAATCCTATCCAAAGCAAACAGCTGCCGGGCATTGCTGCTGGTAACTGCCGCTACTTGAGCCGGCTCCAGTTGGCGCAGTTCGGCAATTTTTGCCGCCACATGGAGCACATGAGCCGGCTCGTTACGCTTGCCGCGATAAGGAACAGGGGCCAAATAAGGACAGTCTGTTTCCACCAGCAGCCGCTCCAGCGGTATCTGCCGAGCCACTTCCGGCAGTGCTCCCGCTTTTTTAAAGGTTAGGTTGCCGGCAAAAGAAATGTAAAAACCAAGCTCCAGGCAGCGGTGCGCAAAAGCCAGGTCTCCGGAAAAACAATGCATGACACCGCCAACCTCTGAGGCCCTTTCTTCATGCAGCACTGACAGCACATCATCATGGGCATCACGATCATGAATAATCAGGGGAAGTGAGAGCTGGCGCGCCAGACGTATTTGCTGGCGCAGAACAGACAGCTGCTGTGCCGGCGGCGCATGGTGATAATAATAATCTAAACCGATCTCACCTATTGCCACAACTTTCGGGTGCGCAGCAAGTTCTTGCAGTTCCTGCAGAGTCTGTGCATTAACTGTTTTGGTATCGTGGGGATGGATACCGACAGCGGCAAAAAAACTACTTTCCTCTTCCGCCAGGGCAATGGCAGCCCGGGATGAAGGCAGATCATAACCGACATTGATAATGGTGGTAACGCCGGCGGCTTTAGCCCGCGCTACCACTTCCGCAAAATCTTCCTGGAAGCGGGCATCTGTCAGGTGGGCGTGGCTGTCGATCAGGGGAACCATTACTTCACCCTGCTGCCCGGTTTAATCGGCGCTTCCGGAGTTACCAGGACTAAGCTGCCCTCATCGTCAGATGCAGCCAGCAGCATCCCTTCCGAAAGCACTCCCCGTAGTTTAGCCGGTTTGAGGTTAGCTACAAAGACAATTCTTTTCCCCACCAGTTCCTCCGGGCGGTAATGCTTGGCAATACCGGCCACAACCTGACGCCGGTCTCCTCCCACATCTACCTGTAGTTTCAGCAGTTTATCAGCGCCGCTGACTGCTTCTGCGGCCGTTATTTCCGCAACACGCAAATCGAGACGAGCAAATTCGTCAATAGAAATGAGACCCTCTTCCGTCACTGCTTTCTCCCCTGCAGCAGGGTTTTTTTTACCCTGCGCCGGTTTATCTTTTTTCGTGGCCTGGCGCACCGGAGCGCCCCCTTCTCCTGTCAGTTCAAGCCTGGGGAATAAAACTTCTCCCGGTACTGTCTGCAGGTTGGCGGGCAGCTGACCGAAGGATAAAATGCTGTCCCAAGTCTGAATCTCAGGTTGTTCTGCCATCCCCAGCTGACGCCAGATGCGGGCCGGCGTTTGCGGCATAAAGGGCAGCAGCAGCACGGAAATAATGCGGATACTCTCCAGGAGGTTATACATTACCGTGCGCAGGCGTTCTTCTTCCTGTTTTTTCGCTAAAGCCCAGGGCATAGTCTCATCAATATATTTATTAGCCCGAGCAATAAACTTCCAAATCTCGGCCAAAGCATTGGAAAACTGCAGTTGGTCCATGAGCGACTCCAGTTTAGCCGGCAGCTCTGTCGCCGCTTTTTTTAATTCCTCATCCATGGCAGCTGCGGTGCCCGGCACCGGTATCTTACCGCCAAAATATTTTTTCAGCATGGCCAGCGTTCTGTTTAATAAATTACCTAAATCATTGGCCAGATCAAAGTTCAGGCGCTGTACCAGGGCTTCCTCACTAAAGTGACCATCGGCACCAAAGGGAATTTCCCGCAGCAGAAAATAGCGGACAGCATCAGAACCGTAGCGTTCTACCAAGACCTCCGGATCAATTACATTGCCTTTGGATTTAGACATTTTACCGTCATCTAACAATAACCAGCCGTGGCCAAATACTTTTTCCGGCAGTTCCAGCCCTAAAGCCATCAAAAAAATTGGCCAGTAAATAGTATGAAAACGCACAATTTCCTTACCAATCAGCTGCACATTGGCGGGCCAAAATGTTTGGAATAAATGATCATCATCTGACATATAACCTAAAGCAGTAATATAATTAGTAAGGGCATCGAGCCAGACATAAATTACATGGTCCGGATCAAAGGGCACAGGAATACCCCAGCGGAAGGTAGTACGTGAAATACATAAATCCTCCAGCCCCGGTTTAATAAAATTGTTAATCATTTCATTTTTACGGGCGGTAGGCTGGATAAAGTCAGGATGCTTTTCCAGGTGCTCAACCAGTCTGTCCACATATTTAGACATTTTGAAGAAATAGCTTTCTTCCGCTACCAGTTCTACCGGCCGCTGACAGTCGGGACAGCAGCCCTCCTGCAGCTGGCGCTCTGTCCAAAAAGCTTCACAGGGAGTACAGTACCATCCTTCATATTTTGCCTTATAAATATCACCCTGCTCATAAAATTTCTGTACTATTTTCTGCACAGCCTTTTGATGCCGCGGTTCCGTAGTACGGATAAAATCATCGTAAGAAATATCCAGGGTCTGCCAAAGCTTTTTAATCCAGATAACTATTTCATCAACAAATTGCTGAGGATCTTTTCCTGCTGCCTGGGCCCGCCGTTCAATTTTTTGACCATGTTCGTCGGTACCGGTTAGAAAAAACACCCTGCAGCCGGTTAGACGCTTAAAGCGAGCCATGGCATCGGCAGCCACCGTGGTGTAGGAGTGACCGATATGTAGTTTATCACTGGGATAATAAATCGGTGTCGTAATATAAAATGTTTTCTTTGCCATAAAGATTCTCCTTTATCAACATATTGCTCTATCAAAGATACAAATTTCCCGGTCAAGATGAATGACTTTATTATAGCAGGGAAACTGCCTGTCCTGCAAGCAATCTGCCCCTTTTCACTGTTTCGCTGCCGGCTGTATAATCTTAACTTAGAGCCTCGGAGCTATGGTTTGGCATAAATTCCTTTTTCAAAAAAAATTTTGCAAAAAAACTCTTGCTTTATCTGGTAATTGCTGGTACACTAAATATTGTCGAAGCATGTTGAATAGGGGGAATATGTGTTGAAATCAACAGGAATTGTACGTAAAGTTGATGAGTTGGGACGCGTTGTCATCCCAATCGAACTACGCCGGACGTTAGGAATCGATGTTAAGGATTCCTTAGAAATCTACGTGGACAGCGAACGCATTATCCTGAAAAAGTACGAACCCGCCTGCCTTTTCTGCGGTAATGCCGATAATGTGCAGCATTATAAAGGTCGCATCGTTTGTAATGACTGCATCCAGGAATTGGCTGCTCAGTAAGAAAACGTCTACTTGCTATAATTTGACAGAGATGTCAAAGGCGCAAACAGAGAAAAGCGTGTTAAGGTTACAGCAACCTACTCGCTTTTCTTTTTTTCTATAAGGTAACGATATAGCTCATTGCGGGCATAACCGGTTGCCTGCGCCGCTTTTCGTGCCGCCTCCCGTGTCGATAAACCTTCCTGCAGATACTGTTCAGCCACCTGCCAGGGGTCCTGCGCCGGCTCTGACGCTTTGGGTTCAGCACCGGCAAGCAGCAGAGTAAATTCTCCCCGCGGCTCAACAGCGGCAAAATGCTTACAGATAGCTTCCAGAGTATCTCGCAGGTACTCCTCATGCAGTTTTGTTAATTCACGCCCGACGACCACTTGGCGCCGGGGATCAAGACGACAAAGCTCCGTCAGAGTTTTGCGTAATCTGTGCGGCGCTTCATACAGAATAACAGTTTTTTCTTCACTCATGACCTGCGCCAGTCTTGCTTTTCTTTCCGCGCCATGTGCAGGTAAAAAGCCATAAAAGACAAAGGGAACTGCCGGCAACCCCGAGGCAGTCAGGGCGGTAATGGCAGCAACGGGACCCGGCAGGGCAACAACTGTTATCTGCGCAGCTATAGCAGCCTGCACCAGCTCTTCTCCCGGATCAGCAATGCCTGGTGTCCCGGCATCGCTAACCAAGGCAACCGTCTGACCGGCTGACAGCCTGGCAATTAACTGCTCTGTTTTGGCTGTTTTATTATGTTCGTGGTAACTAAGCAGCGGTGTGTGTATGTCATAGTGGCTGAGTAATTTACGGGTACGACGCGTATCTTCCGCAGCAATCAAACTGACCTGCTGTAAAGTTTCCAGAACACGCAGCGTAATATCTTTGAGATTACCCAGGGGTGTGGGACACAAATAAAGAATTCCTTTCTTCATAACTTACCTCACATCTTTACCGTCCATAAGCACTTCCACCCACACAAAGACTAAGCGGCTATTCCACAAACTCCTCCGCATCGTTCTCTGCCCGATCCAGCTCATAAACATCTGTTTCATAACGCAAGCAGCACATCAGGCGGCCGCAGACCCCGGAAATCTTGGTAGGATTTAATGATAAGTTCTGGTCCTTTGCCATCCTGATGGAAACAGGTTCAAACTCACCTAAAAAGGTGTGACAGCAAAGCACACGACCGCAGGGCCCCAGTCCACCTATCATTTTGGCCTCATCGCGGACCCCGATCTGCCGCAGCTCAATACGAGTACGGAAGATAGCAGCTAAATCTTTTACCAGCTCCCGAAAATCAACCCGACCGTCGGCAGTAAAATAAAAAATTACTTTGGAACGATCAAATGTATATTCAACATCTACCAGTTTCATCTCCAGACCATGGTCGGCAATCTTCTCTAAACAAAGCGCAAAGGCTTCCTCCTCATTTTGACGATTTTCTAAAACTTGCTGGCAGTCTTCCTCTGTCGCTGCCCGGATCACTTTTTTTAACGGCTGCACTACTTCTTCTTCCGGAATCTGCTTAGGATTGATCACAACTTCGCCAAATTCCAAGCCACGTGATGTTTCCACGATGGCAAAATTACCCGCTTTTAAATCAATCCCATCCGGGTCAAAATAATATATTTTACCTGCTTTTTTAAAGCGAATGCCTACTACCGTTACCATCTGTCTCGCTAACCTCCTTCATGTTCCTCAGCATCTTTTCCAGTGCCAGACGCTTGTTCACCGGGCTCTGCAGCGACTGCTGCAGGAAAAGCACTTCATGGAGAGCAGCAATACAAGCTTGGGCCGACCAACTTTCGGCCAGCAGAGAAAGATGCTGCTCATGTTTAGTTAAAGTGCCCACCGTCTGCCGTAATAAAACCTCCCGTAAAACCAGCGTCAGGGCATCTAAAAATATATCCAGTTCTTCTCGCTCTGCCAGTGCGGCGGCCAGCCGGCTCACCGGACCGTCAGTAAGCGCCCTCAATACTTCCACTGCTTCTGTATAGTAAGTACGCCATTTTGTCTGATCACTCATGGCCAAAGCCCTGCCGGGAATGCCCTCTGCCCACTCCGTAATCTCATCTATCTCCGCCGCAGCCAAGCCGCGCTGCTGTAGTAAGCGTGCCATATTTGGCGGATCCAGCCGCGGCACAGCAAACACCTGACAGCGTGAGACAACTGTTGCCGGAAGCAGCGCAGGGTGCTGTGCCAGCAGGATAAAAAGGGACCCCGGCGGCGGTTCTTCCAATACCTTTAATAAGCTGTTGGCTGCTTCTGCAGTCAGAGCATCTGCCTGTTCTAAAATAAAGACCTGGTACTTCCCTTCCCGCGGTTTAAGATAAGCCAGTTTTTTTAGCTGACGCATCTGGTCAATTTTCAGTGATTTGCCCTCAGGCTGCAGCCAATGCAAATCAGGATGGGTACCCTGCAGTGCTTTACGACAAGCCGCACAAACACCGCAGCCCTTTTGACCTGCTCCTGTACAGTTTAAAGCCGTCGCCCAAACCCGGGCGATAGTTTTTTTGCCAATGCCATCGGGGCCATAAAAAAGATAAGCATGTGCTATTTGCCGCGCTTCCAAGGCACCCTGCAGTGTTTGTACCAATTCCTGGCGACCATATATAGTATTCCAAATCATGCTCTAACCTCATTATCAGCAATATTATACCACAAGCAGACAGTTCAACGCAGTGCAGCTACATGGGGAGCTGCCTGCCGCCAAATCTCGGCAAAAACTTCGTCTGCGGGACGATCAGCCTCAACCACCGTTAAACGTTCCGGAAATCGCTCGGCTAACTGCAAAAAGCCCTGCTGCACCCGCTGATGAAAAGCAAGAGGTTTTTGCTCCATCCGATCAGCCGCAGCTGCGCCACGTCTCGCCAGCCCCACCTGCGGCTCTATATTCAGTACAAAAGTTTTATCCGGCAAACAACCATCAACGGCAGCCAGGTTAGTGCGCCAGACAAAATCGAAATCCAGACCGCCGCCATATACCTGATACGCTAAACTGGAGTCAATAAAACGATCACATAAAACGAGCTTGCCGGCAGTTAGGGCCGGTTTAATTACTTCCTGTACTAACTGGGCACGAGACGCTGCATAAAGCAAAGCTTCAGTCAGCGGCACAATTTCCCCATATTGGGGATCGAGTAAAATGCCGCGCACCGCATCTCCCACCGCTGTGCCGCCAGGTTCCCGGGTAGTAACTACCGGCACTCCCGCTTCTGCAGCGGCAGCCAGCAGTCGCGCCAGCTGTGTTGTTTTTCCCGCACCATCCGGACCCTCCAGGGTAATAAAATAACCTTTTCGCACTTTATTTCACCTCTTTAACAACTTTAAGCTGTCCGTCTTTTGTTAAACCACGGAAGGCAACGCCTTGCTGCAGAGCATCTGCTAAATAGGCAACTAAAGCCGGAGTAATACGCTCCCCCGGCAGGCACAGCGGAATGCCCGGCGGGTAACAAACCACCATCGCAGCGGCGACCTTTCCTGCTGCTGCCTGATAAGGTATCAGCACGGACTGCCGGTACACTGCTTCGCGGGGAGTCAGCACCAATTCCGGCACAGGAGGCAGCTTCGGCAGCTGCCTGTCAGCAGTCTTTAGCTGCAGACGGGCCAAACTGTCTGCCAATTTTTCTGTCCACTGCGTCTGATAGCCGGGACCGACAATGGCCAGCAGACAGTCAGGCTGAATCAGTTCCAAATCTATGCCCAGCTGCCCCAGCTGCTGCCCCGCCTCTAAACCGCAGACACCAATCTGTGCTGTCAGCATCGTCACACGGGTAATATCCAGCCCAAAACCTAAAGACTGCACCTGGGACGGAGTCAGCAGGGGGAAATATGCCTCTACTGCTTGTCTGACCAGGAGAGCCTGCTGCACCATCTCTCCGATTAATGCTTTTCCCTCCAGCGCCATCCGCTGCCGTACCAAGTCCAGCGAAAGCAAAAGCGGGTAGGGCGGACTGCTGGTTTGTGCACCCTGCAGAGCAGTCTGCAGCCGCTCCTCGTCCACATCTCCGCCCTGCCAGTGTAAAACTGCGCCCGGCGTCAGGGCTCCTAAAGTTTTATGCCAGCTCTGCACCCGCAAATCACAATACTCTCCTGCTGACGCCGGCAGTGCTGCAGAAAAGTCAAGATGAGCTCCGTGGGCTTCATCTACCAGCAGCAGGGCCCGGGCTTGGTGTACAACCTCGGCAATGGCCGCCAGATCGGCCGTTACACCAAAATAGCTGGGACTGGTAATTAAAAGTGCTTTCGCCTCTGGGTATTGTTTAAACCCTGCCTTAACTGCTTCCACCGTCACATTAAGGGGAAAGCCGGCTGTTTCAGCCACCGGCAGATAGCGGGGAATAGCACCTGTCGCTACTAAAGCCTGCAGCACCGAACCATGGGCATTGCGGGCCAGCAAAATTGTATCCCCCGGATTGCAGGTTGCCAAAACCATGGCCCTGACACCGGCACTGGCACCGTTAACAAGAAAATAGGAACGCCGTGCCTGCCAAAGCCGGGCTGCTAAAGCCTGCGCCTCGGCCAGTACACCTGTGGGCTGAAACAGATCATCTAAACCCGGCAGCTCAGTTAAATCGCAGCGGGCATAGGCAGCAAAAAGCTGCTTAATGGCAGCCGGCAGTCCCAAACCACCGCTGTGTGTGGGCACATGCAGCCACACCCGTTCTTCCCTGTGCAAAAATTGTGTTATCTGTTCCCATAAGGGGGCTCTTGTTTGTTCCATAGTGCTGTTACTTTCCACAAAGATGCGCCATAACCCTGCAGAGTAAAGGATAGATTAAAAATAATGCCGGTTGCTACCGGCATTATCAGGATTAAAGATGCTTATTTTAATTCAGCAGCCAAAGACTGCAAACTCGGCACCTGCGGCCAGATATGTTTAAGCTTTTTGACAAACAGCTCATATTTGGGATCTGTTACGTCCGTCTGCAGCAGCTCTGCTTCACAATCCCAACATAAGATAGCTGTGTTAATGCGCAAGCCGG
>JAAYKP010000072.1 GCA_012522335.1 Bacillota bacterium | reverse complement strand
CAGCATTATTATTAGAGCAGGGCTATGAAGTGATTGGTATGACCATGCGGTTATGGGTAGCCGATGAATTTGAAGCTGAGGCCAGACAATCCGGTCGCGGCTGTTGTTCCCTTTCATCAGTGGCAGATGCCCGCCGGGTTGCTGATAAATTGGGCATTCCGTTTTATGTGGTCAACTTTAAAGAGCAGTTTCGGCAGCAGGTAGTTGACTATTTTATTGAAGAATATCGGCGGGGGCGCACTCCCAATCCCTGTATTGCCTGTAATCGTTACATGAAATTTGATCTTTTGTTACAGCGAGCCCTGGAATTGGAGGCAGACTATCTGGCGACAGGCCATTATGCACAAATCAGGTATGACCAAAAAATAAAGCGCTACCGCCTGCAAAAGGCAAAAGATAGCGCCAAAGACCAAACATATACACTTTATAGTCTGACTCAAAAACAGCTTGCCCACACACTGTTTCCCTTAGGGGGTTACTTAAAGAGTGAAGTGCGTCAGCTGGCAGCTGATTATGGTTTGGCTGTCGCTCAGAAGCCGGACAGCCAGGAAATCTGCTTTATCCCTGATGATGATTATAAGCGCTTTCTCAAGGAAGAGAGTGGGCTGACGGCTGAACCGGGTCCAATTCTGGATACCAGCGGCAGACAGCTGGGAACACATCAGGGTTTGATGAATTATACTGTAGGGCAGCGCAAAGGCTTAGGGATCGCCGTAGGCAAGCCGCTGTTTGTGGTAAAATTGGATGTTGAACGTAACGCGCTGATTGTCGGTGAGGATAAGGATGTTTATTTTAGTTCCCTGATTGCGGCAGACTGTAATTATATCTTAATTGAAGATTTGAAAGAATCACTGCCGGTAAAGATAAAGGTTCGCTATCATGCCCGGGAAGTGGCGGGGATTTTAACACCACAGTCTGCAGAGCGTGTACGGGTAGATTTTGCCGAACCGGAACGGGCAGTCACACCTGGTCAGGCTGTCGTTTTCTACCAGAACCAGGATGTGCTGGGCGGTGGTATTATTCAGGAAGCCATACCTTAGAGAGAAGGGGAAGAATGAAGGCAGAAATTATTGCTACCGGGACAGAATTACTGCTGGGGCAGACTGTTAATACAAATGCCCGTTTTTTATCGGAAAAGCTGGCCCAAATGGGCATAGATGTTTATTGGCATACTGTAGTCGGGGATAACGCGGTCAGACTGGAAGCAGCTTTACGTTTAGCGCTGTCACGGTCAGATATAATCATTACTTCGGGCGGCCTCGGTCCCACCATGGATGACCTGACTAAAGAGACGGTGGCAAAAGTTTTGCAGCTTCCTTTGGAAGTAAATGCTGAGTGGGAGCGGCAGTTAATAAATATGTTCGCAAGCCGCGGCAGTAAAATGACCCAGAATAATTACAAACAAGCACTGCTGCCGCGTGGCGCTAAGTTGATTACCAATGACTATGGGACAGCCCCCGGCATTTGGCTGGAGCACCGGGACAAAATTATTGTGCTTTTACCGGGACCGCCGCGTGAATTAGAACCAATGTTTATTGAAAAGATTATGCCTCTTCTGCCGTCCAGCGGCAGCAGCCTGGTTTCCCGCACTCTAAAAGTGGTAGGACTGGGGGAATCCAGCGTAGAAGATAAGCTGGCTGAGATTATTGCCGCACAAACTAATCCTACCATTGCTCCGCTGGCTAAACTAGGTGAGGTGCACTTACGTTTAACGGCTAAAGCTCGCAGCAAAACGGAATGTCAAGAGCTTTTAGATGAGACTGAGGCTAAGCTAACTGCCCGCTTGGGAAATGCCATTTATGCCAGGGATGAGCAGACAATGGGCAGTGTAGTTGCTGAACTTTTAAGCAAAAATAAACTGAGCCTTGCCCTGGCGGAATCATGCACAGGAGGTTATTTAGCCCACACCTTAACTAATATACCCGGCAGTTCCAGCTTTTTTTCAGCAGGACTGGTTACTTACAGCAATGAAGCTAAAAGCAAGCTGTTGGGCATTCCCCTGCAGTTTATTGAGGAACATGATGCCGTTTCCGCTGAAGTTGGACGCGCCATGGCCAGTCAAGTCAGAGAGGTTGCAGAAAGCGACTTGGGTCTGGGCATTACCGGGATTGCCGGACCCACGGGAGGAACTGCTGACAAGCCGGTGGGGCTTGTTTATATAGCTTTGGCCACACCGACTACAGTGACCTGTCAGAGGTTTAATTTTTTCGGCAAACGGGAGAATATTAAAGAGCGGGCAGTCATGAGTGCTTTAAACATGCTGCGCCTGTACCTTATTCAACTTGGGTGATGGTTTGCTTAAGGAAAATCAGCGTCAAGTTTTCACTTTAATCCTCTTAGCCATCATTGGCATGCTGGCTTTTGTCAGTCTGTTAGGTAGTTTTACTACCGGATTGGAGGCACTGCAGGTAGAGTTGGGGCTGCAGATTTTTGATCGCGGCTACACACAGCTGGAATTACCCCCTTTAGGGCGTGTGCGGGCCAGAACCCATCTGCCGCCTCTAATGCTGAAAGTTCGTCTAGATAATATTAATTTGCAGCGATTACAGGAAGTATTGGAACATACTAATGACGAAGAGTATTTAGCCGCTTTGCGCGCTGCTGCCCGCCGCAAAGTGGAGATCTTTATAGCCAGGCTGTTGGTGCTGGCCTTTGTCGGAGGCTTTGCCGGTCCCTTTTTTTTTGGTATCCGTGAGCGTAAACAATTAATAGCCGCCGGTCTGCTGGGTGTCTTTGTTTTAGGCACTTTGCTGGCAGTGTCCTATTTTACGTACAAGCCATTAGCCTTTATGAATCCGGAGTTTGAAGGAATTCTCAAGGCAGCTCCCTGGTTATTTGGACTTTTGGAGGAAGCCCTATTTAGTGTACAGACTTTGGGCGAACAATTGGAACTGGTAGCCGTTAGTATTAATACTTTATTTCAGCAGGTTGAGCGGCTGGAACCCTTAGATACGGTAGAAGGGGAGCTGAAAGTTGTTCACGTCTCCGACCTGCATAATAATCCTGCCGGCATTGACTTTCTGCGTCAGGTAATTGATACTTTCAATGTCCACATGGTGATAGACACAGGTGATATTACGGACTTTGGCACAGAAATAGAAACTTCACTGGCAAATCCCATTGCCGAATTTGAGATCCCTTATATCTTTATTCCCGGTAACCATGACTCTCCCGGAGTCATTGCCCGTCTGCAGCAGCTTGATAATGTTATTGTTTTAGAAGCGGGACAGATAGAAGTGTTGGGGCTGCGCATTGCAGGTATAGCTGATCCCTCTGCCGGTGATAGCGGGATGGTGGTAGCTGCCGAAAATGTACTTGATGAATATGCCCGTCAGCTGGAGGGACTGCTGCAGACATCCGACCGGCCCCCGCATATTATCGCCGCGCATCATCCGCGTATAGCTTCCTACTTTCTCCGCCGGGTGCCGGTTGTGTTAACCGGTCACCTGCATCGCTATGAGATCAGTGAGCAGGGCGGCTCGGTAATGATTAACGCCGGTACTACAGGCGCCGCCGGAATCCGCGGTCTGCAGACAGGACAGGAAGTACCTTATTCTTTAGTGTTACTGCATTTTGCTGCCCGGTCAGATGGGGATTTATATTTAAAGGCAGCTGATACCATTCATGTTTATCAATTACGCAGCGGTTTCTCTTTGGAAAGACGCCTTTTTGGCAGTGCCGCAGTCGATGATGGATCAGAAGCGCAAAAAATTCAGGTAGAGGAATAAAGATCCTGCTGCAGCAGGATTTTTATTCGTCAAGTAAAATTATAGCTAGAAGGGTCATTAGGGAGGATACTATGCACAGAATCTTTTTTGCCCTTGCCTTACCGGAGCAAGTCCGGCAGCAGCTGGCTGACTTGCAAAAGCGGCTGGAACCGGCGGCCGGTGCTGTGAAATGGGTGGAAAAAGATAATTTTCACCTTACCCTGCAGTTTATAGGCAGTGTTGATGAAAGCAGGCTGCGTCAGCTTTTGCGGAATGCAGAAGCGGCTGCTGCCTGCTGCACAAAATTTACCATAACCCTGGCCGGTGTTGGTGCTTTTCCTTCAACTGCCAAACCACGAGTAATCTGGACCGGTGTCACAGAGGGCAGGAAAGAATTAAGGGAGTTGGTCCAAGCCTTAAATATTGCTCTGGACAAACTGCCCGACAAACCTTTTTCTCCGCATGTGACACTGGGACGTGTCCGCCCGGGTCGAGTTGTAAATTTTGCACAAACTTTGCAGGCAGGGAGTTCCTTTTACACGGAATCGATAAAAATAAATAGTTTTTACTGTTGGCAAAGCACTTTGACCAGGAGTGGTCCCATCTATCGTCAACTTAAAGAATTTACCTTATTATAACTGATTATAACTGCTGCTGCAGGAATCTTGTCTGCTATCTTTTAATAAAAATATTTTTTTCAGCAGGAATTATTGTCGCTAAGGAGAAGATAACATATGGTAGGGGAACAAATGTTTGGTGGGAGGTAAGAAGTTTAAATGAAAAAAGAAAAACAAAAAGCCTTAGAAATGGCTTTACTGCAAATTGAAAAACAGTTTGGTAAAGGCTCTATCATGAAACTTGGTGATCGCAGCGCACAAATGAATTTATCGGTTATTCCTACGGGATCACTGGCCATCGATATTGCGCTGGGGGTAGGCGGTTATCCACGCGGCCGCATCATTGAAATATATGGACCTGAGTCATCCGGTAAAACTACTGTGGCTCTGCATGCTATTGCCGAAGCACAAAAGGCAGGCGGATACGCGGCTTTTATTGATGCTGAACATGCCTTGGATCCCAAATATGCAAAAAACTTAGGCGTAAATACAGATGATTTGTTGGTGTCACAACCAGACACCGGTGAGCAGGCTTTAGAAATAGCCGAATCGTTGGTGCGCAGCGGTGCTATCGATATTCTGGTCGTTGATTCTGTAGCCGCACTGGTGCCAAAAGCCGAAATTGAAGGAGAGATGGGCGATTCCCATGTTGGTCTGCAGGCACGCTTAATGTCTCAGGCGATGCGAAAACTTTCCGGTGCCATTTCTAAATCAAACAGTATTGCCATTTTTATTAACCAAATCAGAGAAAAAGTAGGTGTCATGTTTGGCAACCCCGAAGTGACACCGGGTGGGCGAGCATTAAAGTTTTATTCTTCGGTGCGTTTGGAGGTGCGCCGCACTGAAACACTGAAACAGGGAGCTGACGCCGTAGGCAGCCGCACACGGGCGAAAATAGTCAAAAATAAAGTGGCACCTCCCTTTAAGCAGGCTGAATTTGATATCATATACGGTGAGGGCATTTCACGTGAAGGCGCTCTGCTTGATTTGGGCGTTGAAATTGATTTGGTACAAAAAAGCGGCGCTTGGTACTCCTTTGGTGATATCCGTTTAGGGCAGGGTCGGGAAAATGCGCGGCAGTTCCTTAAGGATAATCAAGATATCGCCGACAATATTGACAGAAAAATTCGTGAAACCTTCAATCTGCCCCTCGGCGAGGCGCCTGCAGAAACTGAAATGACTACTGCTGACTAACAATGAAAAATGATCCCATCAAAAAAGCCCGGACTACTGCTTATCGCCTTTTAGCAAAACGTGCCCGGACCGTAAAGCAAATACAGGATACTTTTCAGCGTCAAAAGATACCGGTAAAGGTGTCAGAGCAGGTAATTGACGAATTATTAGCTGCCGGCTATCTTGATGATTCTGCCTATGCACAGCAGTTTATCGAGTATCAGGTGACAAATAAGCAGCGTGGTCCGCTGTGGCTGCGCGCTGCACTGCTGCGGGCAGGCGTCGAGCGTGAGCTAATCAATCAGGCACTGTCCGCTGTTTTTAATCCAGAGCTTGAAGAGATACTGGCGGAAAAATACTTAACAAAAATCTGTTTAAAAAGTAATGTTTCACCACAAAAAGCTATGCGTAGGCTGCTCTCCAGAGGTTTTTCCGCCCAAACTGCCCGACAGGTAACAGCAAAAATAATTGGCTTTTCTGCGGGGCCTGAGTGAAACGGTGTTGGGCAGAACTCAGACCTGATTATGCAGACAAAAAAGGTGCTTTAGAACTTTTTAAACGTAAAATACACATAAAAACATTAAAAAGCACAGCTTTCCTTGACATAATGCCCTAAAACAGATAAAATTTAAGGCAGAAAAAGTAAACGAGTGCGTTTTCCTGCTAATTGGGCGTTTGGCATTTTATGCCTGAATATATATCTTCTACTGGTAAAAAATTATATTTTATTGTAATCTGACTCCAGTTAAGATCAGTATGCGCTTCTTTATAGCTGTGTGAACGCATGGCTATTTTTATTTTTCTAGACATACTATTATCTAAACTGCTAATAGGAGGTGAAATATTTGAGTACTGGTTATGTAATTCTGATTGCAGTTATTACAGCTGTGGTGGCTGCTGCAGCAGGTTACTATATGCGCAAACAGTTTGCGGAGCGAACAATAGGTTCGGCTGAACAAGCTGCTAAAACAATTTTACAGGAAGCTGAAAAGCAGGCGCAGGCCGTTAAACGAGAAAAAATAATTGAGGCTAAAGAAGAAGTACACAAGCTGCGCAGAGATCTGGAACAGGAAAGTCGTGAGCGCCGTGAAGAATTTAAACGGAGTGAACGCCGGCTTTTGCAAAAAGAGGAATCACTAGATCGAAAAATCGCGCAAAATGAACGCAAAGAAGAAGAAATCAAGCAAAAGGAAGCGGAAATCGCCGGCATTCAGGAAAGAATCACGGAAGCATTACAGCAGCAGCTAGCTGAATTAGAGCGTATTGCTGTCATGACTACCGATGAGGCCAAGGAAATATTACTATCTCGTGTCCGCGATGAAGTGAAACATGAAATGGCCTTAATGATAAAAGAGTTTGAAAGTCAGGCAAAAGAAGATGCGGAAAAGAAAGCACGGGAAATTATCACCGGAGCGATCCAAAAATTCGCTGCTGATCATGTGTCAGAAACTACCGTATCTGTAGTTTCGCTGCCAAACGATGAAATGAAGGGCCGTATTATCGGTCGCGAAGGCCGTAATATACGGGCTCTTGAAACTTTGACAGGCATAGATTTAATTATTGATGATACTCCGGAGGCCGTTATTTTATCCGGCTTTGATCCTATTCGGCGTGAAATTGCCCGTATAGCTTTAGAAAAATTAGTGGCAGACGGGCGCATTCATCCTGCCCGTATTGAGGAAATGGTGGAAAAAGCACGCCTGGAAGTAGATGTCCGTATTCGGGAAGAAGGAGAGGCGGCTACCTTTGAAGCCGCAGTGCACGGACTGCATCCGGAGCTTATCAAGTTATTAGGTCGCCTACAGTTCCGTACAAGCTATGGTCAGAATGTCCTCAGACACTCGATAGAGGTGGCTCATCTGGCCGGTGCCATGGCAGCAGAACTGGGACTGGATGTCCAATTAGCAAAACGTGCTGGTTTACTGCATGATATAGGTAAAGCAGTAGATCATGAAGTAGAAGGACCCCATGTTGCCATTGGTGCAGATTTGGCCCGCAAATATAAAGAATCTCGTCAAGTGATTAATGCCATTGCTGCTCATCACGGAGATGAAGAATTTTTAACACTGGAAGCGGTACTTGTTCAGGCTGCTGATGCCATCTCTGCTGCCCGACCCGGGGCACGGCGGGAAACTTTAGAAGCTTACATTAAGCGTCTGGAGAAATTAGAGTCTATTGCTGATTCTTTTGAAGGCGTGGAAAAAGCTTACGCCATCCAAGCCGGGCGTGAAATCCGGATTATGGTTAAGCCGGACAAGATAGATGATACCTCCAGTGTGATAACTGCCCGTGAAATTGCCAAACGCATTGAAGAGGAATTGGAATACCCCGGTCAAATTAAAGTAACGGTGATCCGTGAAACCAGGGCAGTTGATTATGCCAAATAAAACAAAAAGCTTTACTGAAGACAGAATGGAAAAATCCGTTCTGTCTTCTTTTGACGGGATAAAAACACTACAACAAATAATGTGCAAATCTGGAGGCAGAGCCATAAATTGCAGCCGTAATATAAACAAGTTCTGCAGGATTTTATCAGCCCTTTATGGAATTAACGAATGAACGGAGATCTGTGAGCGGGGGTTGGACGAAAATGGTACAAGTAAAACAGCAGGGGAAGCAAAATGCTTATATGACGAACTTAATGATTTCTTTATTGTTGCGTTTTCCGGAGATTATGTCACTTCATTTCGATATGCCGCAGGATGAAGCTAAATTCACTTTTCTGCTGAAGGGAAAGCTGGAGCAGGAATATAACAATTTTACTGTTCTCCTCCATGATGCTTTAGCTGCTTTTCAAGATCTGACGGGGAAAGAATTCCGTGTGAAAGCAGCACTGCAGAGATCCGGCAAGATCAGCCTGCTTACCCTAATTTCCGGTACAAGCTGCTTATCCTTAGAAGGTATTCAGCTTCTGTGCGGATTGGTGCGCAGTTCATTTGCAGCTGCCTTGATCCGTGATGCAGAAGCAACCGCAGTCCTGCAGGATGATGATTTGCTGCAGCAGGAAGAAATGATCACCTATTTATTAAATCATAGCACCGGAACAAATAAGGACAGTTTACTGGCCTTTCGCGAGGCAGGTAAAGTTTATATCTTTGATAAATAGGCAGCAGCAGTTATCAATGAAGATAAGGCTGTGTAAGCAAATTTTTATGTATAGTCAGCTCTAAGATTAGGTAAACTATCAGGTATGGCTGTCTGTGAGGTGCTGTAATGCGTTTCTTATTAATTGGTGATGTTGTCGGCCGACCGGGCCGCCACTGTGTCAGGGATTTGCTGCCGCGCATTATTGAAAATCATATGATTGATTTCACCATTGCTAATGGTGAGAATCTGGCGGCAGGCGTCGGGTTTAATGAGAAAACCGCTGCTGAACTGTTCAGTTATGGTGTCGACGTGTTAACAATGGGCAATCATGTTTGGGATAGAAAAGAAGCTTTGCCGTACATTGAAAAGGAAAAACGTATTGTACGTCCTCTAAACTATCCTGAAGGTACACCCGGGCAGGGCTATGCTCTCTACCATTGCAAAGATCAGCTGATTGGGGTAATGAACCTTAGCGGGCGTGTCTTTATGCCTGCTCTGGATTGTCCTTTTCGTACCGCAGATAAGGCAGTGGCATATTTACGACAAAAAACAAATATTATCATAGTAGACTTTCATGCGGAAGCAACTTCAGAAAAAATTGCTTTCGGGCGTTATTTAGATGGCCGTGTTTCCGCCGTTGTAGGTACCCATACGCATGTACAAACTGCTGATGAACGCATCTTAAAGAACGGTACTGCTTATATTACCGATCTAGGTATGACAGGTACAGTGGAATCGGTGTTAGGAGTGGAACCAGAGCCGGTCCTGCGCAAATTTTTAACCCAAATGCCGGTTCGTTTTGAAGTTGCCCAAAAAGGACCTGTGCAGTTTAATGCTGTCATTGTAGATGTTTGTGAAGAAACCGGGCTGGCACGCGAAATTACCAGATTTGCAGATTTACATGAATTTTAAGCTAGGTTTTAAAAAAAAATTATAATTTAGGAAGGAATTTGCTTCTTGACGAGGAAATAATAGTTAAAGTTATCTGAAAAGTCAAAATATCAGGAGGGTCAGCGATGGAAGTATTAAAAGTTTCAGCAAAATCTAATCCGAATTCTGTAGCAGGCGCGTTGGCGGGGGTGCTTAGAGAAAGAGGAGCAGCCGAGATTCAGGCAATTGGAGCCGGTGCACTGAATCAGGCGGTTAAAGCCGTAGCTATTGCTCGTGGCTTTGTAGCCCCTAGTGGTATGGATTTAATCTGTATACCGGCTTTTACTGATATATTAATAGAGGGAGAAGAACGAACTGCGATTAAGTTGCTTGTCCAGCCCAGGTAGCTAAACAGAAACACCCTAATGGGTGTTTTTTTTATCGAAAAAAAATGGGGTTGCTAAGGGGAACGTGAAGCAGTGAAGACAAATTTTCTTACAAAGTAATTAAGCTTTATGAAGCGGTTGCTTTATTTTTGCTCGCGTATGATACTATATATGATGAAGGAAAGGGGAGATTGAAGTGAGTTTAACAAGCAATAATCTTTATATTGTTGATGGTCACTGTGACACCGTATATCATTTTAGGCACACTGAGGAATATAATTTTGCTCAGCGCAACGAAAGAGGACATATTGATCTGCCCCGTTTACAGGAGGGTGGCGTAGCACTCCAATTCTTTGCCTTATTTATTGAACCTGAGTTTAAACCATATCAGACAGTAACACGGGTGCTGCAGCTGGCAGAACATTTTCTTGCGGAAATGGAGAAAAACTGTGCACACGTACAAATCGTTAAAACGCAGCAAGACCTGGATGATGCCAGGGCACAGCGAAAACTGGCAGCGCTTATGACCTTGGAAGGAGCTGAACCGCTCGAGGGCGGGGTGGAAATATTACATATTCTCTATCGTCTAGGTTTGCGGGGTGTTGGTCTGACCTGGAATCAGCGCAACGGCCTGGCAGACGGTGTGGGAGTAGGTGCGGGTGCAGGCGGTTTGACGGAACTGGGAAAAGATATGGTGCGTGAAATGAACCGTCTGGGGATAATTGTTGATGGTGCCCATCTCGCACCACGCGCTTTCTATGATTTGCTGGAGACATCTAATAAACCGGTAGTGATAACCCATGCCAATGCTTACCAATTATGTGCTCATCCGCGTAATCTGACGGACGAGCAGCTGCGTGCCCTGCGTGACCAGGGGGGCGTAATAGGGTTGACATTTTTTCCAACTTTTATTGTTGAGCAAGGTCCGGCCTCTTTAGCGGATCTGCTGGACCATTTTTGTTATATTGCCGACCGTTTTGGCACAGAGCTTTTAGGGGTTGGTGCTGATTATGACGGCATAGAAAGCACAGTCACAGAGCTGCCGGATGTTTCTAAACTGCCGCTGTTGGTTAAAGGTCTGCAGGATAGAGGTTTTACAGAGAAAGAAGTTCGTCAAATTATGGGGGAAAACTTCTTACGCATTGTACGCAGCACCTTACTAAAGGAGGAAAAAATGTGACCATTGTTGCTGACCTGCATGTACACACTCAGGCAAGTGATGGACTGCTCAGCCCTGCAGCCGTGGTGGAACTAGCACAAGCGAAAGGACTATCTGCTGTGGCCATTACCGATCATGACACCGTTGCTGGTGTACAGGAAGCACAAAGTGCAGGTCGCAGACTAGGGATAAAGGTTGT
>JAAYKP010000007.1 GCA_012522335.1 Bacillota bacterium | reverse complement strand
CGGTTCTGTAGGACTGGAGAGCACTCCCGGCCAAGGTTCCACTTTTTTCTTTACTCTGCCTGTGGCACGTGATTTGGCATCGGCTCAACAGTAAAAAACCCTCTATGGCAATCTTTTTGTGAGCTAAACAGAGCGTTATTGTCTGAAACTGTGAGAAAGCGCTAACAAGCCGCAAATCTACGCAATTCGTATAATCAGCAGAAAATGGTATATAATATTGGGAGCATGTTCGCTTTTATCAGTTTTAAAAGAAGGAATCAATCAAGCGATGTAGAATTAAAGATTGTAGCAATTACCGGGTCAGTTTGATGCAGCAGTTTTTGTATCAGACAAAGGAGGAAACAGAATTAACATGCGCTGCAGAGAGGCTAAACGTTAGTTAAAACGCTAAACGAGACCTCGTCTCTCTATTGGGGATGAGGTTTTTTAAATGGTTGACCTGTCTTTTAGCGCAATAAGCAGGATTTTATTTACTAATGGCGAAATAAATAAGCCTTGACTCTGACTAGCTTAGAATATCTTGGATGTTACTCCTCCTAATTATATGGCAGTACAAGAAACGCAGGTGAAGCAGATGCAAAAACTGCCAGCTGAGTTTATTGACGAACTGCGGACACGTTATGATATCGTAGAGCTAATTTCTCAATATGTGCAGCTCAAAAAAACCGGTCGTAATTACTTCGGTCTTTGTCCTTTTCATGCGGAAAAAACTCCGTCCTTTAGTGTTTCACAGGATAAACAGATTTTCCATTGTTTCGGGTGCGGTGAGGGAGGAAACGTTTATAGCTTTTTAATGAAAATTGAGGGTCTGACTTTCCCGGAAGCAGTCCGCCAACTGGCTGAACGTGCCGGTATCCCTTTGCCGCAGACTACAGGTTCACCGGCTGTGCGGCAGGCAGAATTAACAAAGAACCGCCTCCGACAGCTTATGCAGTTAGCTAACCGTTATTTTCAGTATCAGCTGCAGCAGCCCGGTGGACGGGCAGCCAAACAGTATTTGCAGCAGCGTGGAGTTGCTGAAGCTGCCATAGATAGTTTTAATCTGGGTTGGGCTCCTGCTGCCTGGCGGGAATTAAAAAATTTTCTGCTGCGTAGAGGATATCAGGAAAAAGAATTATTAACAAGCGGATTGCTCTCTGTCAGCAATAATACTTCTTATGATCGTTTTCGCGGTCGTATTATCTATCCCATCTGGAATCCGCAGGGTGAAGTGATTGCCTTTGGCGGTCGGGCCTTGGGTGATGAGCAGCCCAAGTATTTAAACTCTCCCGAAACACCTATCTTTGATAAAAGTAAAACATTGTATGCTTTTCATTTGGCCCGTGAGGCCATCCGTCGTCATGAGCAGGCTGTCATCTTTGAAGGTTACATGGATGTGATAGCGGCACACCAGGCCGGAATCAAGCAGGCAGTCGCCACGCTGGGAACATCCCTGACAGAAGCCCAGGCCAGACTGCTGCGCAGCCAGGCAAAGGAAGTAGTAATTGTTTATGATGCGGATGCTGCCGGACAAGCTGCGGCCTGGCGCGGTCTGCAGATTTTACGGCAGGCAGGTTGTTTAGTTAAAGTGGGGCGATTACCGCCGGGTTTAGATCCTGATGATTACCTGAGGCGTTTTGGCGGAGAAGTATTCCGCCGGGAGGTTATTGAAAAAGCACTTTTGCTGGTTGATTATCAGCTGCACAGTCTGGTTGAACAATATAATGTGGAAAAAGACGATGAAAGAATACATCTCTTTAGCAGAATTATAGACGTTTTAGCTGCAGTTGACAATGCCATGGAGCGGGAAGATTATGTGCAGAAGGCAGCCAAATTACTCCAGCTCCCGGCTCAGGCCATTCGCGAGGAAACAGCGAAAAAGAAACGACCGGCAGCAAGTCGGCAGCCTACGCTGAAAGTTTTGCCTAAACAGGATGCTGCGGAAAAAGCGCCTTTACAGATTCTTGCCTTATGGGCACGCTTCCCGGAACTGATCGCAGAAACAGCGGCCGTCTTAGAAAGAGACAGTATTCCGGAAGAACTGCGGGATGTGTTTGCGGCAGCACAAACGGCGACAGCTTTTTCGCCCGCCCATTTACTGGATTTATTGCCCTCACAAAAACACCGGCAAATAATCAGCCGTTTATTGATAGAAGATAATTATGATGAAAAAACCGCCGGCAAAGCGTTAGCCGATTGTGTGAAGTATTTGAAATGTGTCCATATCGCGCAGCAGCGCAAGGAAATTGAAGCGCAAATGGCCAAACTGGACACTGTCGCCGCGAAAGGGGAAATTGCTGAGTTGTCAAAGAAATGGCTGGAATTGCGTAAAATGGAGGAAAGCATAAATCAAGCCAAGGAAGGAGGGAAAGGTGTTGAATAAAAACGTTTCACAAGGAACGGAAAATGATAAAAATCAACAATTAAAGAAGATCCGTGAAGAGCTAATCAAAAAAGGCAAGAAAAGTGGACTTCTTACCTATAAAGAAATTATTGAGGCACTGCAGGAATTAGATTTATCGCCTGAAGAGATTGATGATTTCTATGACCACCTCTCCCATCTTGGTGTAGATGTAGTTGATGATACAAGCGAGGAAGAAGAGATTGAGCCCCTGGAAGGCGACGACAAAGAAGAAGACAACCACGAAGATATAAGTACCATCGCAGCGGCTGAAGGAATTAGTGTTAATGATCCTGTTCGCATGTATCTCAAGGAAATTGGTAAGATTCCCCTCTTAACCCCCGAGGAAGAAATAGAGCTGGCATTGCGTATGGAGCAGGGAGACGAAGAGGCCAAACGTGCTTTAGCGGAAGCTAATTTGCGTTTAGTGGTAAGCATTGCGAAAAAGTATGTTGGCCGGGGAATGCTTTTTCTGGATTTAATCCAGGAAGGTAATTTAGGCTTGATTAAGGCTGTTGAAAAGTTTGACTATCGTAAAGGGTTTAAGTTCAGCACCTATGCTACCTGGTGGATACGTCAGGCCATTACCCGTGCCATCGCCGATCAGGCACGTACCATACGCATTCCTGTGCATATGGTGGAGACAATTAATAAGTTAATTCGCATTTCCCGTCAGCTGGTACAGGAATTGGGACGTGAGCCAACCCCTGAAGAGATTGCTGAAGTGATGAATATATCTGAAGAGCGCGTGCGCGAAATCATGAAGATTGCCCAGGAACCTGTTTCCTTAGAGACACCAATTGGCGAAGAAGATGATTCCCATTTGGGCGATTTTATTGAGGATACGGATGTGCAGGCACCGGCTGAAGCTGCAGCCTTTGAGTTGTTAAAAGAGCAGCTTGACGATGTCCTCGAAACACTTACGCCACGTGAGAAGAGAGTTTTAACACTGCGTTTCGGTCTGGAGGATGGCCGCTCTCGTACTTTAGAAGAAGTTGGGCAGGTTTTTGGTGTAACCAGAGAACGGATTCGCCAGATTGAAGCTAAAGCACTGCGTAAGCTCCGCCACCCCATGCGCAGTAAGCGATTGAAAGATTACCTGGAGTAACTGACAAAAAACACCATGTATTTTGGGGTTGACTTATCAAGCAAATATGCGCTATAATAAGCATTGCACCACATCAGGAAATCGTTCCTCGATAGCTCAACGGTAGAGCAACCGGCTGTTAACCGGTAGGTTGTAGGTTCGAATCCTACTCGGGGAGCCAAGGGCCCATAGCTCAACGGTTAGAGCTGCCGGCTCATAACCGGTCGGTTCTAGGTTCGAATCCTAGTGGGCCCACCAATGAAAAATCTGGCCCCTTGGTCAAGCGGTTAAGACACCGCCCTTTCACGGCGGTAACGCGGGTTCGAGTCCCGCAGGGGTCACCATAAGGGCGATTAGCTCAGCTGGGAGAGCGCCTGCCTTACAAGCAGGATGTCGGCAGTTCGATCCTGTCATCGCCCACCATTGTTAATGGAAGCAGCCATCAGGCTGCTTTTTTTCTTACCTTTTATCCTACCGCCGCCGCTCCTTTAATCTTAACTAAACAGGGCGCAGCATAAGCCGAATACAGATCTGATGCATAAGCTGTAGGAAGAAGTAAAAGCTTAGAGCAGAATCTGTAAAGGGGGGCAATGATGAGAACAGCTCGTGTCTTATTAGTTAAAATTGTACTTACTTTAGGTGCCGCTTATTTAGCTGCTTATCTGGCAGGAGGGATAATCTGGACGCTGATTATCGCTCTGACTTTGTTTGCTGCGCCGGCAAACTATGTGCTGGCTGATTTAATCATGCTGCCGGCTGTCGGCAGTAAAGCAGCTTCCCTGGTAGACGGAGGCGTGGCGGCTTTATTGGGCTTCTTTATGCTGGCGAGAGATCCGTCTTTACATCTGCATACATTACGGTTTGTTTTAGTGTTTGGTTTAATTGTAACCTTATGTGAATACTTTTTTCATTTCTATTTGCAGTCAGCCGGCAGGATAACCACTTCCGGGAAATAAAGGGGTGGGTAAAAAGTTAACAGTAGTTAAAAAAGTGGGCAATTAATTCACAGTGAAGGGCAGAGCAGAGTAACTCTGCTTTTTTTTGTGAGTCGTGTAAACAGCCTTTGCCGGGCTGCCAAGAGGCAGCTTTATTCTTTTTTTGCGGTATAAAATGGCGTGTGCACGGGTTTAACGAAGATTGTTGGCATTTTTACCGTGCCGGTGCCCGGCGCAGCAGAGCCGGCAGTACAAAGAAGGATGGGTTACTGCTAATTGGCACGGATCTTGCAATATTTAGTTGGTGAAAAAACATTGAAAGCGGGGAGTGATGAGAGCAAGGGCTAGATTCAGGGGAGTTCAGTTAGTTTGGTCGTGTTTTAGTACAGCGTAAGAAATGATTAGCAAAAGATAGGTGGTGCATAATTTTGACAGATGTAAAAGCCTTAAGGGAAGAAAGAATCAGAATTTATCAAGATGTGGCTGATAACAAAATTCCGAAAAGAGTACCTATTGGTGTCTCAATCGGTTTTGAGGCAACTGCAGAGTACTTTGGGCATGATTTAAGAGATATTTACTGGAATCCAGGTAAAATAAATTACGATGAGGAAAAAGCTGATGAACTGTGCCAAAAGGTCTTTTCTGATGTTTTACCTTTCTCCACGTCATCGCTGCGTTTTCCAACCTTGTACCAATATATTGAGTCGCAGTCTTTTATTATGAGTTCCAGCGGCTTTATGCAGCACCCTGAAGTTGTCGGCATGCTGCCTGAAGATTATGATTATCTGATTGAAAAACCGTTGGACTGCATTGTCGAAAGAGTGCTTCCCCGGCACCATAAAGTGCTAAACCCAGAGAATCCTTATAAGATGGCCCTAAACTTTACTAAGGGTATTTTGGGCTATTTTAACGACCCACGTGAAGGTGCTGCTTTGGCGGCAACTATGCGGGAAAGATATGGGTATTACCCTGGTCCTCCGCCCGGTTCTACCGGTTTTACTGCCATGCCCTTTGACTTCCTGGCTGACCAGCTGCGCAGCTTTAGCGGCATCAGTATTGATATCAGAAGAAGGCCGGAGCAGGTCGCCGAAGCTTGCGAAGCGCTCTACCCCATTGTCTTTAGGCGTGGTTTGCCCAAAGTGGTATCTAACTACGGCACGGTATCAATCCCTCTGCATATGCCAACCTTTATGCGGGAGAAAGACTTCGAAAAGCTATGGTGGCCAACAGCCAAGCGTTTGGTCGAAGAATATGCTTCCATGGGCATACACTGCAATTTGTTCTGTGAAGATGACTGGATGCGTTATCTGGACCATTTGTCTGAACTGCCCACAGATACAACATTGCGCTTTGAATTTGGTGATCCCAAATTAGTAAAAGAAAAGTTAGGTGATAAGTTTATTATCACCGGTTTGTATCCCATGCAGTTACTTAAAAACGGTACCAAACAGCAGGTGATTGATAAGGCGAAAGAAATTGTTGACGCTTTAGCCCCTGGTGGGAAGTTTATCTTTGGCTTTGATAAGGGTATTCAGGTTGGTGCTGACTTAAACGTAGAGAATTTAGCTGCCTTAACAGAATTCCTGCGTGATTATGCCGTTTATGATAATCCCGGCGAAACAGCTGGTAAGCAGTTCAATAAGGCTGATTATAAGGCTCCTACTGAGGCATCTTACAAGATTGACAGTAAATACTTCAAAACATGGGAAGAGTATAAAGCCGAATATCCCAATATTGCCGAGTTCGCACAAAGTAAAATTGAGCATTACGAAGATCTCATGCTGAACCTGCTGACCTGGCTGCTGTTATAAACTGAACAATCCACCGGCCTCTAACATGTACAATCATGCTCAGTTGTTACAACAGGGGAGCTGCTACCCCTGTTGTAGCAATTGGCGAAAGAGCTTTCAGGTTATGTTTGTTTACACTTTATCTGCCAGTAGGCGAATATGGTGTAACTTGTCAGAATATACTGAGAAGAGGGCGGCGGAAATAGGGGATTAGGTTCAACCTGTTTTGTTTGTGAGGAGAAGGAGGCAGTTTACGGCAGGAACTAACTAACAGCAACAAGGAGGTTCATAATGTCCTTACTAACGTATGGTGTTGGCGAGAGTAAAAGATGGTATTATCCCATTTCTGCTTTTTTGATAAGTGCGCTGCGGATTGCGCCCTGGGCTTTATTTTACCCGCATGTACAAACAGCTTTTAATTTAGATACTACAGCCAGTATTATCTTGATTTCTACTTTTACCGGACTTGGTTCCATGATTATCGGCCCCCCCATTTCCGGCGCCATTTTGGATAAATATGGGCCCAAAATCCCCTTCGTCCTGTCCGGGATTTTTGCTTTATCCGGTTATTTGATCTTAATGGTTGTATTAGGCAAAGAGACCTGGGCGGAAGCACAAACTCTCTGGTATGTCGGCGGCTTTCTCATTGGACTGGGCGCCGGGTTCTATTCCGGCAGCTATACTGCGACGGTTGCCAAGTGGTTCCCTGACAGACTGGGCACGGCCATGGCGGTCGGTGGTTCGGGCATGAGTATCGGGACCATGATCCTGACCCCGCTCATTGCCTCTTTCATTGTTCAGTATGGTTTTACCGGTAACATCTTTTTGATTTTAGGCGTCGTAGGCTTTTGTGCCATTACCTTATTGGGCGTGATTGCCTGGCGCTTACCGGCAGCAGATTGGAAGCCGCAGGGGATGGTTGTCAAAGCCAGAGCAGCGGGGCAGCCTGTGCAGGAACAAAAGCAGTATACTTTTGCCGAAGCTATTCGTGATAAGAGATACTGGATTTTAGCCGGTGGTTTTCTGGGCGCAGCCTTTTCCAACATGCTGTTTTCACAAAACGCCACGCTGATTATTATTGAAGGCCTCACCTCTGTAGGTATGGATCGTGCAGAGATCATGGCTACGGTAGTCCCTTACTACCTGTCCCTGACTTCTTTTGCCGGAATTTTTGGCACCTTCTTTTGGGGTTGGGTGCTGGATAAGTTGGGGCCCTTTGTCGCTCTGCCCCTCATGTATTTTATCTCCGGTGTTTTGATCTGGGTCTTTTATATGGGCTACACCAGTGTAACTTTGATTTATATTCTGGGTGCCATTCTGGTACTGGCAATGCGGGGCGAGGGTACCCTGCACTATGCTTCAGTACCGGCAGTTTTTGGCCGACAGCATATTGGTAAAATCATGTCAACCTTGAACTCCATGTCTGTTGGTATCGGTATTGCTTTCGGACCGTTTCTTGGTTCCTATATCAAAGATATCACAGGTGGGTTTAAAGCCTCTTTAATTCTGGCCGTTTCGCTGAGAATGATGGGAACAGCCTTTGCCATAATCGGTTACTTTTTGACCAAGAAGGAAAAGGAACAGGCCAAAAGCGAGGCTGCGGCGTAAGTTAAATGCAGTGGAGGATTCTGCCGGTGGCAGAGTCCTTTTTTTTGCCCGGAAATCAGCTCATTTGGGCAGAAAACAGGCAGCGTTCTGCTTACTGCAGAGAAAAAACAGGTCTAGCTTGGCCTTAGTAAGAATAATAATCAAGTGTACCCTTTCAGTGGAGAGCTTCCGATTTTTTAGTGCTAAGGCAGGAGTTTCAGGAAAGATATAGAATATTTACTAAAGTTTAAACCTTTAGTTGATTTGCTGCAGGAAAGTGAGCAAGTGAAGCGGCGTAAGACGTCTAAGGGCAAATGGGTACATAGGGGTGCTGCACATGTCTCTTGATTCACTGCGTAAATATCTTGAACGCGTCAAGCAGGAATGGGAAAAATTTACTGCCGGGGAAGAGATTGCCAGAGGTATAGTACCCCATGTAATAAAGCGTTCCTGGATACGCAGCCGCGCTTATGGTGTTGACCCGCTTGCGTCTGAGCATGACTCGCTGGAGACGGAAATAAAGTGGGCAGCAGAATCTAACCCGCTGCTGCAGCTAAATGTCAGCTTTACTAATCCTTTTGAAAGTGCAGGTTACCAGATACAATTATATGATGCTGCAGGTTATCCGTTAATTAATTCTAAAGCTAACGCTGCGCTGGTAGAGAAACGTATAGGTACAAACTCGGTGTGGCTGGCTTTAACACAAAACAGATTGATAACCGTGCTGGGGTGCGAGCACTATTGTGCACGCTATCATAATATTTATGCAGCAGCTGCACCGATTCATGGTCACGCCGGTCAGATTTTAGGTGTGATCAATGTGGTATGTAATGAGCTTTCCTTAGCGCCTAATGTCGCATCTATGGCCGCACAGTGTGCCGGAGTAGTGGAAATATCCTTATCATTACTGAATCATACCGGCAAGCAGTCACCGCTGGAAGCATTCTTCTATCAGTTCCCGCAGGGCATTGCCTGGTATAATGAAAATAAATTAATTCGCTACAACCAAAAGATTTTGGAGATGCTGGAGATTACCGAGGAAGAAGATATTCAAGCTGCCCTGGAGAAGCAGCTGTCACTTTGGCTGAGCGGCAGGTTAGTTAACCGTAAACCTGTCAGCATTACCATTTCCGGTCAGAAAAAAGAATTTTTCTTTACCTCCATGCCCATTGCCGCCGGCCCGGGCAGAGGTAAAGAGAGATTTCTCCTGTTAGAGGAAAAAGACAGCAAGGGTAAGCAACAGCTTGTGACGGACGGCACAACCCTGGCCGAGTTTGACAATATTATCGGGGAAAGTAAACAAATAAAAGAGACAAAACGCATCGCGCAAAAAATAGCCGGCGCTGATGAACCCATCCTCATTATCGGTGAGAGCGGCACGGGTAAAGAGTTGTTTGCCCAGGCTATACACAAGGCAAGTATGCGGAGTGGGAAGTTTGTTGCCGTTAATTGTGGCGCTATCCCGGCGGAATTAGCCGAAAGTGAATTGTTTGGCTACGAACACGGCGCCTTTACCGGCGCACTCAAACGCGGTAAAGAGGGTTTATTGGAAACTGCCTCCGGGGGAACCCTTTTCTTAGACGAAATTGAAAGCATGCCCCTCTTTATTCAGGTAAAACTGCTGCGTGCTCTGGCGACAGGCTGCATCATGAGAGTAGGCAGTACTGAGGAAATCCCGATTAATGTGCGCGTTATTTCAGCGACAAAAAAGGATTTGCTCCAAGAAGCTAAAGCCGGGAATTTCCGCGAAGATCTTTATTATCGCCTCAGTACTTTTATTCTTGAACTGCCGCCGCTGCGGGAGCGGGGACATGATATCATTGTTTTAGCGCAGCACTTTATTAAAAAGAATCAGGTGAAATATGGGAAGTACCCCCTGAAGATAACCAGGGATTTTTGGAGAGCACTAACTTGTTATGAGTGGCGGGGAAATGTCAGAGAGCTGGAGAACGTGATGAGCAGAGTTGTTTTTCTGGCAGAGCAGCAAACCTTAACGGCTGAGGTCCTACCGGCACCAATCCAGGAAGCGCTGAAGCTGCAGCCACTGCAGGCAGCTTTGGCAGAAGATGAAGCAGCAGAACAGACAGAGGGTCTGCTGCAGACAAGTGAGGAACAGATTATTGCAGCAGTTTTGCAAAAAACAAACTTTAACATTACCAAAGCCTCACAAATGTTAGGTATCAGCCGTAAAACCCTTTATAACCGGATTAATAGTAGTGAACGACTAAGCAGCCTCAGGTCTCTATATGCAAAAGGCTGAGCGCCGCAGTGGTAAAAATTTAAAAAATCTGGTAAAAAGAATAAAGGATTAGCCGTTTTTTTAGCGAATTGTATAATTGTTCCTATATAGTAACAATTTGCACAACTTCAAATTTTGCTTCGCTGATGTCAGACCCATAACTGTCACCAAGTGACAGTAGAGATAATTATGGGGCTCAGCTCCGGCTGAGAACAAAAGCACTCTGTGCGTCGAGTAAAAAAGGAGGTTTGTACATGTTAGATCTGAAAGCTTTAGCAGAAGCAGTAGGAGAGCTGGATGAGGACAAGGTCATGAGTATGCTTGAGGCTTTTGTAGCCGAAAACCCCTCAGAAGAAGAAGCACAAAAAGCTGTAGCTGCCTGCCAAGAGGGCATGAACATTGTTGGTGATCTTTTTGAACAAGAAGAGTACTTTGTGGGTGACCTGATTTTTGCCGGAGAATTACTGACAAACGCCATTAACACCTTAAAGCCGCTGTTGGGCGGTGCAGCTACCGGTGATGCAGGTGTCCTGGTTTTAGGTACTGTGGCCGGTGACCTGCATGATATCGGTAAAAACATCTATAAGAACATGATGGAAGCTGCAGGCTTCGTGGTCCATGACCTCGGCATTGACCAGCCTGCCAGCGCTTTTGTGGAGAAAGTTAAAGAGGTTAAGCCTGATATTGTTGGTATGAGTGGTGTCTTAACACTGGCCCTTGAGTCCATGAAAGAAACTGTAGATGCTCTTAAAGAGGCCGGCCTGCGTGACAGTGTGAAAGTAATTATCGGCGGCAACCCTGTTACCAAGGAAGCATGTGAACAAATTGGCGCTGATGCTTTCACAACCAGTGCGGCAGAAGGTGTCAGAATCGCGCAAGGATGGGTATCTTAATCAGTCAGGTAGAGAAGTGACAAAGGGATTTCCCTTTGTCACTTTTTTTCAGCGTTCACTGCTCAGGTCGTACGCCTTGCAGGAACTGCCCGCTGCCGGCGAGAATATAAATGTATACACCCGAAAACCTTAATAGATAATATGAATTAATAGATACTTTAGGTATAAATGGAAAAAATAAAGGTGGAGGTGTATACACATTGAAACTCACCCCACGCTTACAGGCTATTGCTGAACTTATTCCTCCTGGCAGCGTGATAGCGGATATTGGTACTGACCACGCTTATCTGCCAATTTATCTTTTACTGGAGCAAATAAGTCAGCGTGCAATAGCAGTAGATATTAATCAGGCTCCCTTAGAGCAGGCGCGGCAAACGGTGGCGGCGTTTAATTGTCATCAAAAGATAGCTTTGCGTCTCGGTAACGGTTTGGATGCTTTACGGGAAGATGATGGTGTAGATACAATAGTAATTGCCGGTTTAGGCGGACGCACAATCGCCGGCATCCTCAAGGGCGGACAAGATAAACTTAAACAATTCAAAAGAATTATTTTACAGCCCATGAATGAATCTGGTTACTTAAGACTATTTTTAGCCCAGAATGGATTGGCAATAGTGCAGGAAGAGTTAGTTTTAGAAGGTAAGCGTTTGTATGAAATTATTATGGCCCGGCCCGGTCAGGAAGTGGAGCAGGATCCTTTCAGGCTTGCTTTAGGTCCCCGTTTGTTGGAGAAACAACCACCGCTTCTCCCCCTATTGTTAAAAGAGAAAATTCGCAAACTGCAGCTTGTCCACCAAAGTTTGCGGCGCGCCAAGAAAGAAGATGTGTCGGAGAAACTGCGTACAGTGCAGCAGCAATTAAATTGTTTGCAGGAGGTGCTGGTTGGTGCAGCTCAACGTTCAGACACTGATTAGATTTTTAGAAGAGCTGGCACCTAAGCGTTTAGCTCTGGAGTGGGATCATGTTGGTTTACAGCTTGGCAGTATGCAGGGGATCGTTAATAAAATTTACGTCACTTTAGATGTTAATGCGGAAGCTTTAACAGAAGCTATTGCCCTGGGTGCAGATTTTATTATCACTCATCATCCTTTTATTTTTAAACCGTTAACGGCTATACGTACCGATCAGGAAAAAGGCCGCTTGATTCAGCAGGCACTGCAGGCCGGTATCCGTATTTACGCTGCGCACACAAATTTAGATCTTGCCTTTGGCGGAGTTAATGATGTTTTGGCGGAACAACTTGGTCTGCAGGAAACAAAGGTTTTGCGGGTCAGCGAAGAGGAAGAGCTGCTGAAACTGGTAGTATTTGTGCCGCAGGGGCATGAACATAATGTCCGTAATGCGCTTAGCGCTGCCGGTGCCGGCTGGATAGGCAACTACAGCCACTGCAGTTTTTATACAACAGGTACGGGCACCTTTATGCCGGGAGCCGCGGCTAATCCTTATCTTGGTGAACAGGGCAAGCTGGAGAAAGTAACGGAAGTGCGTTTGGAAACAATTCTTCCTGCTCATCTCAGCAAACGTGTGGTGCAGGCGATGCTGAAGGCGCATCCATATGAAGAAGTAGCTTATGATCTCTATCCCCTGGTCAATAAGGGAAGAGCCTTTGGTTTAGGCAGGGTTGGTTACCTGCAGCAATCATTAGTATTATCCGAATTCTGTCACTTAGTTAAAGAAAAGCTGGGGGTCCCTTTTGTGCGTGTCACCGGTGACACAGACAAGGAGATTCACAAAGTGGCGGTATGCGGCGGCTCAGGCAGTGACTTAATTGCAGCAGCTTATTATGCCGGCGCTGATGTTTTAGTGACGGGAGATTTAAAGTATCATGAAGCCCAGGAAGCCCAGGTTTTGGGGCTGGCAGTTATTGATGCCGGACACGACGGAACCGAGCGTATTATTGTGCCTGCACTTTGTGATTATCTACAGCAGCAGTTGACCGCTGCCGGCTATCACAATGAAATTATTGCTTCCACAATTAATACAACGCCATGGCACTTATTATAGACAGGTAACACACCTGTCTTTTCTCGTTCTTTTATAATGACAGATTTCACAGTAAAGGGGGCTGCTGAGGTGAGTGAGCTGCAGAATCTTTACAAACTACAGCAGATTGAGTTGGAATTAGAGAGTTTGCAGAAAAGCATCAAAGAACTGCCTGTTTTTGCTGAGTTTAAAAAGCTGCAGGCGGAAACAGCCGATGCCAAAGAAGCCTGGGCGTGGGCCAGGACTAAACTTGACGAACAAGCAAAGCGGATTAAGCGTTTAGAACTGGATTTGCTGCAGACTGAAGCAGAGCAGCGGCAGGCGCAGGCTCAGCTTTTTAGTGATAGTGGCCAGACCAGTAAAGAGCTGGAGCAGCTTGGACGGCGCAGCCATGCTCTGGACTGTGAGCGCCGGGAAAAAGAAGACATGCTTTTAATGGCCATGGAGGGCCAGGAGAATTTAACACAAACAGTGCAGCAGGCGGAGGAACATTATCGGGCACTGAGAGCAAAACTGCGTCAATTACAGAAAGCAGGTAATGCCGAGATTCAAAGCATTAAAAACAGAGTCAATGATTTAGAGCTGCAAAGGGAGCAGCTGCAGAAGCAGATTAGCGAAGCACTTTTAGGGGAGTACCGCCGGCAGCGCCCGCGCTACAAAGGTAACCCTTTGGCGCATTTAGAAAATGACTGCTGCAGCGGCTGCCGGGTCATTGTTTTTACCGGCTTAAAAAGCCGATTAAAGCAACCTGATAGTAAGGTTTATTGCGAAAACTGCGGACGCCGTTTGGTACCATAACAGCTAACAGGAAGAATCCATTTGTTACCTTTGACTTTTCGACATAGAAATGTTAAACTAATTATCCCAAAGAGAATATATAAAGCAGGTCGGATAGTCGCGGGGAATTAATCCTCGAGGAAAGTCCGAGCTCCAGAGGGCAGGGTGCTGGGTAATGCCCAGTGAGGGTGACCTCAAGGAAAGTGCCACAGAAATATACCGCAAACCGGAGATCAGATATCAGAGGTCAGTTTGCCGGAACTAGGAAGGAATTGCTGTTTCGCAATTCTGTCTTACCTAACTTCCGCTATCTGATTTCCGGTTTGTAAGGGTGAAATGGTGCGGTAAGAGCGCACCAGCAGTCAGGTGACTGGCTGGCTAGGTAAACCCCACCCGGAGCAAGACCAAATAGGGGAGAGTTGACGTGGCCCGCCGATCTCCCGGGTTAGGTCGCTAGAGATGTTAGGTAACTAACATCCCAGAGAGATGACTATCGCCCCGTCAGGGGAACAGAACTCGGCTTACAGACCTGCTTTATATTATCCCTTTAAGCATCGCATTAATCTGCGATGCTTTTATTTGTGGAAAAATGCGCGGTGTGTGTGGTAGCAAAGCGCTCCAAAAGCCGAGTTATGTTCCTGGTAAAAAAATACATGCTGCAGCAGTCCATAAAGATATTGCGTTTTGATTAAAAAAATAACAAAAATTCACTATTATTGCTATTATTTGTTGCCTATTGCGGCAATCTATGGTAAATTATTCTTAAGGATCACTCGAAAATGGCAAACCTGTCGAAAGGCAGGGACGCAAAGCCATAGGGTCTAAAGCATTACCTCAATGCGATGACAGCCTGGCCGCCGAAAGTGAATGCTTTTTTTTGGAGCCTTCACACGAGTGCGATAATTGAAAACAGTTTCAGCCAATGCAGCCTATTTCAGCAATTATTGTTTCCTATTAATCTGCCTGTGCTTGATGGCTCCTCTTAATAGTAGTAAGCCACAGACTTATTACTATTAAGCTGTGCAGCTTTCTTGTGGGCAGGTTTTTTTATGCTCAAGGAGGGGCTTATATCTTTAAGCAAGCATTGAGGGGGGCGACAATGATAAAGGTATTTTCACAAAAGCAGGCAGAGGATGAAGCAGGACGAAAAGAGGAAAACAGTGTAAGCGGGGATAGAGCAATGAACACTACTATCAGCGAAGAGACTAAAAATGACCAAACCGTTAAAAATCTATATGCGGCAGTAGAGCAGATTGTTTTGGCCAAGCAGGCATTAGATCATAATCAGCGGGATTTACTAAGCCGTATCAATTACTTAAACGGGCAGCTGGAGGCTGCGCAGGCTGATATCGCACGACTCAATACAACCTTAGCGGAGAGAGAGTCACAAATTAAGAATCTTACAGCCATCGTCAGTGATAAAGATATGATTATTGATCAAAAATCAGAAGATTATCAGCAATTACAGATTAAAATGGGTGATCAGATCCGGGATTTACAAAAAGAGGTTGCTGTTTATCAGGAAAAATATCAAAAGCTGCAGCAGCGGTTAGAAAAGGAAAGTGCGCAGCGTTTAGCGGCACAGAATGAGTATGAGGAAAGAGTAATTGAGCTGGAGACAGAGATCAAGCAAACACAGGCAGTATATGAAAAAATAAGGCAGGAAAACACGTATTTGCTGGGTTTGGTTAAGGATTTTGCCAACCAGATGTCTTCCTCTTTTAATGATTATCTGACCGCAGATAAAGCTGAGGATGAGGAAAATGGGGGTTAGTAATGCGGCTTACGTCGAAATTGTTTCCCTCAGTGACGGTCCTGACTATACTTTAAACTGCAGAATGTATGAGAACATACATAGTAACAGACTTGTGACTATCCCCATTGATGCGGGAATTTACAGACAGTTAATTAACTTCATAAACTTCAGCGAAAATGTTCGTTATCGTTTGTCACTAAATTTGCGCTGGGATCCTTTTTTAAAACAAAAAATATTAAAAGTAACTCAGTTAGGCACAGGACATAAAAAAAATCTTTATCTTACTTGTCCTGCTGATTACACACTTGAGGTACTGAGTGGTTCTGGTAAGCAAAAAGAGGAAAGTCCAAGTTCGCCTGCACCTACAACTTCTCAAGTGCAGTCTGTAACGAAAAAAACTACCTTTAGGTTAGGTAGGGTTTCCTATCTTTTTGCTTTTTATTTATTTTTTCTGCTCGTTAGTGTGGCTTCTGCTTTAAGTGCGGACATGCCATTAACCTATAGTGCCGGCACTAAACCTGCTTTGTCACCGGTTCCGGAGCCTGGGACTGCACAGACAGGGGCCGGGGCAGAGAGTGAGGCTTTTTTGCCGGCTGTGGAAGAGCCGGTCGTTGCAGAACCGATCGTTGAAAAGCCTGTTTTAGATATTACGGAGCTGGAACTGGAGACAAATATTTGTTATGCCCTTCCAGAAGGTTATGTTGCGCTGACCTTTGATGATGGTCCTTCAGAATATACGAAACAGATTGTCGATATTTTACTTGAGCAGCAAGTCGCCGCAACCTTCTTCTTTGTCGGCAGATATGCTGTGCAGCACCAGGATGCTGTAAAGTATGCGGCTGACAGCCAAATGTCGGTACAAAGTCATTCCTGGAGTCATGCTGATTTTAGCAGATTAACACCACAGCAGCAAAAGCAGGAGATCGAGAAAACAAGCTCCCTCTTAGAGAGTTTGACCAAGCAGCCGGTAACACTGTTTAGACCGCCATATGGCGCGCAGACAAAAACTATACGCAGTGAATTGGCAAAACGCCAAATGAAAATGGTTATGTGGAATCGGGACCCCAGGGACTGGGAAGTAAACAATGCTAATTCCATCTATAAATATTTTACCAGGACCGATCCATCGGGTTCCGTATACATTTTGCATGAGAATCGCTATACAGTAGAGGCACTGCCGGACATCATCCGTCATCTTAAAGAAAAAGAGCTGCAGTTTGCCGTTTTAAGGTAGCAGAAGACGAGTGCAGTTATCTTTTGAGCTATAATCGATAATTTTATTCGACTGTTAAGAGAGAATTTCCAGACTGTGCACAGGAAGTAGTTCCCGGCGCAGCAGCAGTATTTCTTACCGCTGCTGCGCTGCTGCATTCCGGAGATATTATTTTGCCGTTTCCAGCGCCTCGTCTGCTTAACGGTGAGGCAGGAAGTAGCCCTGGTTTGTGGAATTGAGTAATTAGCGGCTAAGCTGGGGG
>JAAYKP010000071.1 GCA_012522335.1 Bacillota bacterium | reverse complement strand
GGAATATAGCTATAAGGAGCGCCATATTCTTCAGCCGCTAAACCCAAAAGCGCATCAGCAACACCTTGGGCACAGCCATTACCCGCCTTATACGAATTATAGGCCATTTCTTCTGCTTTGTCAGGATCCAGTGGTTTGTAACCCAGCGGCCAGGTTACCTCAACAGGCTGACCGTTTGCCCCACCTGTTGTTTCTTCCTCCGGCTTACTGCAGCCCGTTAACAGTCCGCCAACACCGGTAGACAGAGCCGTTACAGCTAAAGTTGCGCCGGCACTTTTAATAAACCTACGTCTGGAAAGCTCTTTTTCTTTTACTCCCATTTTCTTTACCTCCTTATTTTCAGCTGCTTAAGCTGTTCTGATTGTGTAAACTTTGCGGTACAGCTAGAGTTTTTTTGCTGGGCACACATGCTGCTTCAAAATGCGTTAAGTTTGTTCAACTTCACAGCTCTCATCTTTAATGGAATCAGTAATTTCCTTCGAGGCCTTCTTAAATTCACGAATGCCTTTGCCTAACGACCTGCCCACTTCGGGAAGTTTATTGGGTCCGAATACCATCAAGACAACAAATAGAATAAGTATTATCTCCCAAAAGCCTAGCTTTGTCATGCTGCTCACCTCCTGAAATTCACAGCTTGTGAAATATTTCCCCTGCCATACAATTAGATCTCATTTCTATCATTCCTGCCCGACAAAATTTAGCCATCTTAGACAAAGAATCATCATAAATCAGTAAACTCTCAAAAGAATCCTTATAGAATAAGGCTTCTTAAGTAAACAGCACTTTATTTGCTATTACAAATGCAAAAGGTTATAGGCATAAGCTATAACAAAAACAGCAGAGCACCGGACGCAGAGTCCGGTGCTCTGTTAATGATCTTAGAAATCGTGAATTTCACCTACTTCGCCGTGGCAGGTAATACAATTATCTTTGCCCTGGATGTCATTGCTGTGGCATGTGGTACAGGTATCAGTACCTTCTGATTTATGAGCAGCTGTAAATTGGTTATCAAAGTAAGCATTGAGCAATTCAGCCGTCTTTCTGGCAACATCAGCGCTAACACCGGCACAACGTTCGGTTTTCTCGTCTGAATTAACAGCGACATTATTTTTCTTTAAAAAGGTTGTAACAGAGACATGACACAAGGTGGAATTTGCTACTGTTTGTTCAAAATCCATATCTGAAGGCTTATACATGGGAAATGAAGCCTGTTGATACCAAGCCATGAGTTCATTAATGATGGCTCCTTGATCCTCTTTAGGAACAAAAAGGCCAATAAAGCCAATAGCACTAATTAAAGCTCCGCAGGTGGTTCCCCAGCCCATAATACCTCCCCTGGCGTTAAAATACATTTCGGGTGGGAAATAGCTGTAGGGAGCACCATATTCTTTTGCCATTAAGCCGAAAAGACCTTCGGCAACACCTTGGCCTCAGCCATTGCCCGCCTTGTAAGTGGTGTACGCCATCTCTTCTGCTTGGGCAGGATCAAGATGCTTGTAAGGTAATGGCCAGGTAACATTAACAGAGTGTTCATTTGATTCACCGGTTGTTTCCTCGTCCGGCTTGCTGCAGCCGGTTAACAAACCGCCAATACCGGCAGACAGGGCCGTTACAGCTAAAGTTGCGCCGGCACTTTTAATAAAATTGCGTCTGGAAAGCTCTTTTTCTTTGCTTGTCATTTTAATTACCTCCTACCGTTTTAATAAGCAGCTTGAAGCTGTTAGCCACTATAGAGAAAGTGTTCTTGTGAATTTTTTCCCCTTTTAAGTTCAAGCTGCACTTTTGTTTTCCTTCCCGACAAAACTTGTACACATCCGACACAATTTTGTTAAAAAAGTAAAGAAGCCTTGAATTACAAGGCTTCTTCAACAGTTGTCTTTTTTTTGCTATAATGAAGACAAAACGCTATAGACATAAGCTATAGCCGGATTTAGGTTATTAAATACCGTAATAATACCCTGCCGCCGCCATAGGCACCAATAAATACGGCCAGGGCAAAAACCCAGCCATGCAGAGACAGCGAGGCGATGCCGGAAAGCAGGGCTCCGATATTACAGCCGATAGCCAGGCGGGCACCATATCCCATCATTATGCCGCCCAATAAAGCAGAGTAATAATACTTCCTGGTACGGGGTCTGCGCAAACGAAAATCATGATGATATAAACTGGCTGCCAGTGAGCCCAGCACCATGGCCAGGGCCAGATATATAAGCGGATGGCTAAGCAGGCTGGCGGCAATATTCTCCGTAAATAAATGATGTTGAAAATACTGCCACTTAGTAACAGGAATGCCCAGGCAGGCAGCAAAACTGGCGGCCAAATGCGTTAGGCCGCTGCTGATTCCCCATGGCTTATGCCAGAGTGCAAATAAGATGATATTAGCCACAGCTAAAAAAATGGCTCCTTTACCGTAAGACAAAATATCACCCTGCTGTTTAAAAATGGACCAGGGATCTGCACCTTCGTATTTAGCAGCAGCAAGGTAGAGTAGGCCAATAACTGTTAACTGCAGCACCAACGCCGTTGGCCAACCAAACACGGCAGGCAGAAAAACCGTGGGAGCAGAAGCAATGATTGTAGGCAGCCACCAATCAAGCCGCCAAGCACCCAGTAGGGAGCCCAGTAAAATACCAAGCAGCGCTACCACCTGCATTAGGTTTCCTTCACCGATACGCGTCAGGCAGCCAGAAACACAGCTGCCGGCAATCACCATACCGAAGCCAAATAAAAGCCCGCCCACCATGGTGTGCAGCCCAACGGGATAGACGTGCCCTGCTGCAGCTAAATCACCGTCAAGTAAAAAATGTACTAATGTAAAACCAAGGGTGTTGATAAAAAGAGCCAAGAGAACAGCACGCGTTTGTGCCGTATTACGAATCAGAAAAATATCACGAAAGCAGGCAGCAAAGCAAAAACGGGATCGTTGAATAACAAAGCCAAAGATAAAGCCAAAAACAATCGGATACAGCAATTGCATTCCCGGATTGACACCCCTTTGGTATAACACATTTTTTATCTTCTGCTGCTGGCGGGTCATGGTGGTGCATCAAAGCCGGCAGAGAATAAATCTGCATAAGCAGGGAATTAGTGTTGCGAGTCAAATATATAGCATTAAGAATAAATATATCTTTATTACATTTGCGGTTAAAGCTGATTCAGCTAATTATTTGTGAATTTCTTCGCAATCAACTTTAGGGAGCTGATCTGATGGAGCTTGATAACTTAAAAGCATTTTGTGTGGCCGTAGAGTCCGGCAGCATCTCCAAGGCAGCGAGAAAGCTATATATCTCACAACCTTCCTTAAGTGTAAAGATTCAGGAACTGGAGAATTATTATGATGCAACCCTGCTGCACCGCACGAACAGAGGTATTTATCCTACCGAAGCCGGATTAATTGTATATGAACATGCGCAAAAAATTCTCTCCCTAAACGATAGTATTGAGCGCAGTTTGGAGCAGAGCCAGCAGGAAGTACAGCAATTAGTCGTCGGTACTTCCAGTACCATTGGCAATTTTGCCCTGCCCTGCACTGTGTATAATTTTAATGAAAAATATCCCCATTACAAAGTCTCACTGATCATTACCAATACAGAAAAAGTGCTGGACAATCTGACAACGCGCAAAGTTGACATCGGTCTGATTGAGGGTCCCATCACTAAAGAATTAAAACAGACTTTGCGCCAAGAAGGTATCAAAACAAGACATGTCATCAGCAACTCCCTGATTCTAACGGTTCCTAACGATGAAAGCTGGCAGCATGTGGACAAGATTCCCTTGGAACAGATTACGGAACTGCCCTTAATTATACGTGAAGAAGGCTCCGGCATTCGTACTACACTCGAAACAGTATTAGCTAAAAATCAACTGGAACTGGCCGACTTGAATGTAGTGATGCAGCTAAATTCCACCAACGCCATCATTTCTGCCGTTGCCTCCGGCAAAGGTGTCAGCTTCCTGCCTAAAATCGCCTTACGCAAAGAACTGCATTATAAAATCTGTAAGGAAGTAAAAGTTGAGGATCTGATGCTGCGTCATAATTTTACAACCCTTTATTATGCCAACGACAATCAAAGTCTACTGCAGACAGCTTTTTTAGAGTTCCTGCATTCCAGTGAACGCGGCTTCTGTTAAACCTGCTTGAGAATGGTTATCTCCCAGATACCATCATCTATCTGCCTGGCACTGCAGGGATAATTATATTTAGATTCAAAATGACTGATCACACTGGCTGATGAGCAGGTGTGATCAGTTTTTATAATTACCCGATCTCCCGGTTTAACTTGAGTTAATTTAACTTCTGCCTTAATGATAGGAATCGGGCAGAATTCCCCTATAGCATCAATTCTGTGATCCATTTTCTTCAACCCGCCTTAGATTTATTTTGCCGTACTTTTTTTATTCTGCCTTTGGCTGTGCTTTCCCTGCTTAAAAAAGTAATAGCCAAGCAGCACCTTAGCATCAGGGCTCTTGGCTATTTCTCTTCATAAAGCTATGACTGAAAAAGCTGAGTTTGTGGCTGGCGATGGCTTGTGGAACGTGTCAAGGAACCGTCCCCTGTCACCTGTCACGCGAGGATGAAGTCTAGCTGGCGGTCTTCTTTGCTGGCACGTGTGAGGATTACACGCAGAGGTTGGCCGATGCGGAAGGTGTTACCGGTACGTTCACCAATCAGCGCCACTTTCTCTTCGTGATAACGGTAAAAATCATCGTCCAAACTGGAAACGTGGACCAGGCCTTCTACCAGGTTATCCAGTTCCACAAACAGCCCAAAGGAAGTAACACCGGAGATAACCGCGTCAAACTCCTGATCAATTTTATCAACCATATATTCAATCATTTTCACTTCCACGCTTTCCCGCTCCGCCTCCATGGCCACCCTTTCCCGCACTGAGCAATGTTCGGCAGCCACGGCATTATTTTTATAGAGGCGGGACAAACGTTTTTTCGACGGTGTTTTCGTCAGATATTCGCGCAGCAGGCGATGAATCACCAAGTCCGGGTAGCGGCGAATAGGAGCGGTAAAGTGGGTATAATACTCTGCGGCCAAACCATAGTGGGACTGGCGATCCGGCGCATATTTAGCCTGCTTCATGGCACGCAGTAATAAAGTGTTGATAACCCGCTCCTCCGGCTTACCTGCCACCTCCTGTAAAATCTCCTGCAGCACACGGGGGTGAATTTTGTCGAGCTTTCCTTTCAGGGTAATACCCAGATTATGGGCAAAATCTCGGAAATGCCGCAGTTTTTCCTCATCAGGATCCTCATGAATACGGTAAATAAAAGGCAGCTCCAGCCGGGCAAAATGTTCAGCCACCGTCTCATTACAGACAAGCATAAATTCCTCAATAATAGATTCGGCAATAGTGCGCTTCTGTTTAACAATATCCAGGGGCTTACCGTCATCATCCAGCAGCACCTTTACTTCCGGCAGAGCAAAATCAATGGCGCCGCGGGCCAGACGTTTCTGACGCAGCACCGCCGCCAGCTGCCCCATTTCTTCAAACATCGGCACTAAGGCTGCATAACGCTGCCGCAGCTTCGGGTCTTGGTCTTCCAGAATGGCACGTACAGCATCATAAGTCATCCGTTCATTGGTCCGAATCACGCTGGGGGCAAATTCATGGTCAACAACCTGCCCCCGACTGTCAATTTCCATTAAAACACTCAGCGCCAGGCGGTCAGCCTGGGCATTAAGGCTGCACAGGTCATTAGACAGTTCCGGCGGCAGCATGGGAATGACGCGGTCTACCAGATAAACACTGGTGCCGCGGGCAAAGGCTTCCCTGTCCAGCTGGCTGCCCTCCCGTACATAGTAACTGACATCGGCAATATGCACACCCAGCCGCCAGTTCCCATTTGGCAGACGCTGCAGAGAAACGGCATCATCAAGATCTTTAGCGTCGGCACCATCAATAGTAACCATGGTCAGCTCACGCAAGTCACGCCGCTCTGCCAGCTCTTCCGGGCTCAACTCGCGGCTGAGACTCTGCACTTCTTTTTTAACCTCCGGAGGAAAATCATCAGGCAGCTCATATTTTTTAATAATCGTCAGCGTATCGACGCCTTTCTCGCCGGGAAACCCTAAGATGTCGATGATTCTTCCTTCCGGATTGCGGCGCCTTTCCGGCCAGCGCGTAATTTCTACCTGCACTTTCATGCCGTTTTTTATGCCCTTCGCTTCAGCTTTAGGAATAAAAATGTCCTGGGAGATACGCTGCTCATCAGGTATGACAAAGCCAAACTGCCGCCCCGCTTCATAGCGCCCCACAATTAAATTGGAACGGCGTTTCAGAATGCGGATAATCTCTCCCTCTTGATTACGGCCGCTGCCGCCTTTTAGCAAACGCGCCACGACACGATCACCGTGCATGGCACCGTTCATCTGGTTGGCCGGCACAAAGACATCGGGCAGTGTATTGTCATCAGGCAGAATAAAGCCAAAGCCGGCTTGATTCCCCTGTAATTTACCCACTACCAGGTTCAATTTTTCCGGCACACCATAGCGTCCGTAGCGGGTTTTAATTACCTTGCCTTCCTGCTCCATGGCAGATAAAAGGGCATGAAAACGCTTAACATCTTTTTTACTGTCAATACCTAAATTATGTGCCAGCTCATCAATTTTCAGCGGTTTGTAAGCTACCTCACGCATATAAGCTAAAATTTTGTCTTCTAAACTCATACCTGGCCTCTTTTCTTTTTGGAAATTAGAATACCTTCTCTATCGTAGTATGGACGAAAGAGAGCTTTTAAATAATACTTTTCTTGCCTGTGAAAACGCTATGTAGAGCAGTCCGGGTGCGGTGGCAGAAAGTTACTGAACTTAGGAAAAAGAGCGGCAGTCGCCGCTCTTTTTGGACTAAAAGATTAATTCAATTAAAGGTACGATACGGACGAACAGCGGTGCAAAAACAAGGGCCACAATACTCATTAGTTTGATGAGAATGTTGATTGAGGGACCGGAAGTGTCTTTGAAGGGGTCACCCACCGTGTCGCCCACAACGGCAGCTTTATGGGGCTCGGAGCCTTTACCGCCGTGCGCGCCGCCTTCAATATACTTCTTGGCATTATCCCAGGCACCACCGGCATTGGACATAAAGATGGCCATTAAAACACCGGTAACCAAAGAGCCCGCTAAGAGGCCGCCAAGGGCATGTTTCCCCAGGATCACACCAACCAACAGAGGTACAACTACTGCCATCAGACCGGGTACTACCATCTGCCGCAGCGCAGCTCCGGTGGAGATGTCAACGCAGCGTGCAGAATCAGGCTTCGCCGTTCCCTCCATTAAGCCCGGGATTTCCCGGAACTGACGACGCACTTCTTCAATCATATCAAAGGCGGCTTTGCCTACTGCTTCCATAGTTAAAGCCGAGAAATAGAAAGGCAGCATGCCGCCAACTAAAAGACCGATAATGACATCAGCATTGGTAATATTAATGCTGTCAATCCCGGCAGCTTGTGTATAGGCGGAAAAGAGGGCCAGAGCCGTCAAGGCAGCAGAACCAATGGCAAAACCCTTACCGATGGCGGCCGTAGTGTTGCCAATGGCATCAAGTTCATCGGTAATTTCACGGACAGATTCATCCAGGCCGGCCATTTCGGCAATCCCGCCGGCATTGTCGGCAATGGGACCATAAGCATCAACAGCAATGGTCATCCCGGCAGTGGCCAGCATGCCAACGGCAGAAACAGCAATCCCGTACAGGCCGGCTGATTGGTTAGCCACTAAAATTGCCAGACTGATGATCAACAAGGGCAGCATGGTGGAGCGCATGCCTACAGCAAGACCGGAGATAATATTTGTTGCCGGTCCGGTTTCCGAGTTCTCAGCGATCTCACGTACCGGCTTGTAATGGTCGGAAGTGTAATACTCTGTAATCCGGCCAATCAGAATACCTGCCACTAGTCCGGCAACTACAGCCCAGAAAGGACCAATGCCGCCAAATTCGAAACTATAAAAACGGGTGACAAAAAAGGAGGCAATGACTACCAAGATACCGCTCACAAGGGTACCGCGTTCTAAGGCCGCTGACAGTTTGACTCCTTCTTTGGCCTTGACGAAGAAGGTACCAATGATCGCAGCCAGCACACCGGTAGCAGCAACAATCATGGGCACCAGCGCGCCTTCAATGCCGTAAGCAGTAATACCAATGGTCATGGCCGCGATGATGGAACCGACATATGATTCAAAAAGGTCGGCACCCATCCCGGCAACGTCGCCCACGTTATCACCCACGTTATCGGCAATAACAGCAGGGTTACGGGGATCATCTTCAGGGATACCGGCTTCCACTTTACCGACTAAGTCTGCGCCTACGTCAGCAGCTTTCGTATAAATACCGCCGCCTACCCGGGCAAACAAAGCAATGGAGCTGGCACCTAAAGCATAACCGTTCACGATATCAGGATCTTTAAATATTAAGTAAAGAACGCCTATACCCAGCACACCTAATCCTACTACTGACAGTCCCATAACAGCGCCACCGGAGAAAGCAATGCTGAGAGCTGCATTAGTTCCGTGTTGGGCTGCATTGGCTGTTCGCACATTGGCTTTTGTAGCAGCATTCATACCAATGTAACCGGCTATGGCTGAAGCTATGGAACCAGCAAGAAAACAAATCGCTGTCTGCAAATCAATGGTAAAAGTAATGACTGCAAAAAGGATAATGACAAAAAGAACGAGTGTGCGGTATTCCCTGGTTAGGAAAGCCATGGCACCTTTATGAATTTCACCGGCAATTTCCCGCATGCGGTCATTACCGGGATCAGCAGCGCTAACTTTGTTGGCCAAGAAAATGGCAAACAACAATCCGACCAACCCTGCTGTAGGAATCAGATACAAGATGTTGTCCATACTCTCTACTCCTTCTTTATCAGATCTTTCATGCCGCACCGCAGACCGGTTTTTATTCCGGCTTGTCCCACGGCGCTGTGATTTCTGGCGCAACACTGACAGTCTGTCTAGCCCAAAGAGGTTAAAACAATGGCTAAACCCATAAACAGCACAGCAAAAATTACTGTCAGTTTTGCCAGCAAATCATCAATTCCTTTTTTCTTACTAAATAAAGATTGTGACCCGCCGGTGATACTACCGGACAAGCCGGCTGATTTTGATGACTGCAGTAAGACAGAGGCAACCATTCCCAGCCCTGCAATAATAAAGATCAGGTTTAAGATAAATTCCATCGGCAAACACCTCCTCGCTAACGCCTGAAACCTTTAGCTATTCTACCACAGTCACTGTTAAAAAACAACAAACTTATTATTTACCGGTTAGTTATTCTTAAACGGATTGCCGGCAAAAAGGGCACAGTCTGCCAGCTGCTCCTCAATACGCAGCAGTTGGTTATACTTGGCTACCCGATCAACCCGGGACGGGGCGCCGGTCTTAATCTGCCCGGCAGCAGTAGCTACAGCCAGGTCGGCAATAGTTACATCATCTGTTTCCCCGGAGCGGTGGGAAATAACAGCATTATAACCATGCTGCTGGGCCAGCTGGATACAGTCCAAAGTTTCTGTCACGGTGCCTATTTGGTTAAGCTTAATCAGGATGGCATTGGCAGTAGCGCGGTCAATGCCCAGCTGCAGGCGCTCAATATTGGTGACAAATAAGTCGTCTCCAACCAGCTGTATCCTGTTACCCAGGTTTTCCGTAAGCATTTTCCAGCCTTCCCAGTCATCCTCTGCCAAACCGTCTTCAATGGAAACGATGGGATAGCTGTCAACCAGCTTTTCATAGTAAGCAACCATTTCCGCGGCCGTTTTTTGCAGGCCTTCTCCGGCTAAATGATAGTAACCGTCTTTATAGATTTCCGTTGCGGCAACATCTAAAGCTAAAACTACATCGGTACCGGGTCGATAACCGGCTGCCGTAATGGCTTTCATGATCTCTTCCAGGGCGGCCTCATTAGAAGACAAGTTAGGAGCAAAACCGCCCTCATCACCTACCGCCGTATTCAGGCCGTGCTGCTTTAATACTTTCTTCAGGTGATGAAAAACTTCCGTTCCCATGCGTAGGGCTTCTCTAAAACTAGCGGCACCGACCGGCATTACCATAAACTCCTGAATATCTACATTATTGTCGGCATGCTTACCGCCGTTAAGAATGTTCATCATCGGCACAGGCAGCAGCTTGGCGTTGGCGCCGCCCAGATAGCGGAATAACGGTATCCCTAAAGCATTGGCCGCTGCTTTGGCTGCCGCCATGGAGACGCCCAGGATGGCGTTAGCACCCAGTTTGCCTTTATTAGGGGTGCCGTCCAGCGCAATTAAAGTCTGATCAAGCTCTGCCTGCTCCAGGGCATCCATGCCTAAAACAGCCGGCAAAATAATGTCATTAACATTGCGCACTGCCTGCTGCACACCTTTACCCAGATAACGTGCCTCATCGCCGTCACGCAGTTCCACGGCTTCAAACGCCCCGGTCGAGGCCCCGGAGGGAACGGCGGCACGACCAAAAGCACCGCTGGCCAGCCAGACATCTACTTCAACGGTAGGGTTACCGCGGGAATCCAGAATTTCCCGGGCTGCAATATCGACTATTTGCGTCATAAATTCCAACCTCCTAAACTTCTTCTCTCTCAGCAACCGGCAGCAGTAAAGATCTGCCTGTCATCACTGCCGGCTGCGGTAATTCCAACAGCTCTAAAACTGTAGGAGCGATATCAGCCAAAATACCTTGTGGACGTAAAGGCCGCGGCTTTGCTGAAACATAGATAAAGGGCACAGGGTTAGCAGTGTGCGCCGTAAAGGGCTGCTCTGTCTGATCCGAAGTCATCTGTTCCGCATTGCCATGATCAGCCGTAACCAAAGCTACACCTCCGGCTGCCAGCACTGCCTCCACGACCTCCCGTAAATAGTCATCAACAGTTTCCACGGCACAGACGGCAGCATCCAGCACACCTGTATGACCGACCATATCTGTATTGGCGTAATTCAGGACAATCAGATCATGCTCTCCCGCCTGAATTTCCTCTATCACCCGGGCTGTAACCTGCCGGGCACTCATTTCCGGCTGTAAGTTGTATGTAGGAACCTTGGGCGAGGGGACCAGAATTCTTTTTTCCCCGGGGAAAGGCTTTTCCTCACCGCCGCTAAAGAAAAAAGTTACATGGGCATACTTTTCTGTTTCCGCAATCCGCAGCTGCCGCAGCCCCGCCGCCGCCACCACTTCGCCTAAAGTTTGCCGCAGATATTCTGGCGGAAAAGCTACAGGAGCTTTTATTGTTTCATCATACTGCGTCATGCAGACAAAGAGAGGAAATGGCGGTGCCTGACCACGGTTAAAACAGTTAAAGTCCTGATCGGTAAAAGTCCGTGTAATTTGACGTGCCCGGTCCGGCCGAAAGTTAAAAAAGATGACACTGTCAAGAGCATTGATGGTAGCCGTGGGACGATCGCCCTGTAAAATCACGGTGGGACGGACAAATTCATCCGTCTCCTCCCTGTGATATGCGTTCTCCAAGGCATGGAGGGCACAGGCGGCCGCTTCACCCTCACCATAGACCATGGCCCGGTAGGCCTGCTCTATCCGCTCCCAGCGCTTATCGCGATCCATGGTATAGTAGCGTCCGCTGACAGTGGCTACAGCACCTACGCCAAGCTGGGCGATTTTTGCTTCTAAATCTTCCAGATACCGGCGGGCAGTGGTGGGGCCGACATCACGGCCGTCTAAAACAGCATGAATAAAAACTTTTTCCACCTGCTGACGTTTAGCCATTTCCAAAAGCGCATATAAATGCTGGATATGGCTGTGTACGCCGCCGTCTGACAAGAGCCCCATTAAGTGCAGGGCCGAACCGCTATCCCTGACATGCCGCATTGCTGTCAGCAGCTGCTCATTCGCAAAAAAAGTACCGTCACTAATAGCCTTGCTTATGCGGCTTAAATCCTGATAAACTATCCGTCCGGCCCCCATATTTAAATGTCCTACTTCTGAGTTGCCCATCTGGCCGGCAGGTAAGCCTACCGCTTCGCCGCTTGCAAGTAAAGTTGCTGATGGATATGCTGCAGCCAAGAAATCAAAATAGGGAGTTTGTGCCTGGCAGATGGCGTTGCCTGTTTCCTCCTCCCGCAACCCCCAACCATCCAAAATAATTAAAGCCAGAGGCTTAGGTCGGCTCATGAGACAACTTCACCCTGGGCACGATTTATTAAGCTGGCAAATACTTCGGCATCCAAGCCGGCTCCTCCTACCAACGCCCCATCAATTTCTTCCTGCTGCATAAAATCCACAATATTATCAGGTTTAACACTGCCGCCGTACTGGATCCGCACATCCCGCGCTGCTTTCAGGCTAAATATTTCCGCAATGGTTTTACGTATCTGTTTTGCGGCTGCCTGAGCATCGGCTCCGGTGGCTGCCAAACCGCTGCCAATGGCCCACACCGGTTCATAAGCCACCACAACCCGTCTCACCTGGGAAGGATCCAGGCCTTCTAAACCGATCCTGACTTGTTCCGCGATAACCTGCAGCGTCTGTTCTGCCTCTCTTTGGTGCAGCGTTTCACCGACACATAAAATAGGTGTCAGATCATAAGCAAAGGCAGCCTTTACTTTACGCGCCACTTGTTGGTCAGTTTCGCCAAACAGCTGTCGCCGTTCAGAGTGACCGATAATCACATAGTCGACGGCCAGATCTTTAAGCAGCAGGGGAGAAACTTCGCCGGTAAAGGCACCCGCTTCTTCCCAGTGCATATTTTGCGCCCCCAGCCGCAGACCATGCTGGCGGCAGGCTTCAGCAACGAAACCCAGCAAAGGGAAGGGCGGGCAGATTACCGTTTCCACATTACCTTTTGCTAATAACCCTGCTAACTGTTCCACATAGTCGACAGCTTCTTGTACAGTTTTGTGCATCTTCCAGTTGGCAGCTATAATCGGTACACGCATTTTAAGTCTCCTCCCTCTGCTCTAAAACAACAATACCCGGCAGCTCTTTGCCTTCCCAGAATTCCAGTGTGGCGCCGCCGCCGGTAGATAAGTGAGAGATTTTATCTGCCACACCGGCCTTTTCCACAGCCGCTACCACATCACCACCGCCAATCAGGGAAAAGGCCTGGGCCTCGGCCACGGCCTGGGCAACCGCGATGGTCCCCTGGGCAAAAGCTTCCACTTCAAAAACACCCAGAGGCCCGTTCCAAATCACTGTGGCGGCCTGCTTAATACGTTCCGCAAACAAGCGGCGCGTCTCCGGCCCGATATCAAGAGCCATTTTATCGTCCGGTATGGCGTCAACCGGTACAGTCTGCGCACCTGCCGCATCATCAACAGCGGCGGCAATGGTAACGTCAACGGGCAAAAGGAGCTCAACCTGCAGCTCCTGCGCTGTCTGCATAATTTGACGGGCATTTTCCAGCTGATCTGCTTCCACCAGTGATTTACCCATTTGACAGCCCTGCGCCTGCAGGAAAGTGTTGGCCATGCCTCCGCCCAGAAGAATCGTGTCAGCCAATTGGAGAAAGGCCTTAATTACACCGATTTTGTCGGCCGTCTTACTGCCGCCGACAATGGCTAAAACCGGTTTTTCGGCATTATGTAAAGTTTGTGTCAGGGTTTCAATTTCCTTTTGCATCAAAAAGCCTGCCACGGCAGGTAAAAATTCTGCCACACCGCTGTTGGAAGCATGGGCCCGGTGGACGGTGCCAAAGGCGTCGGAAACAAAGACATCCGCCAGTTTGGCATATTGCTGTGCCAGATGGCGGTCATTTTTTTCTTCCCCGGGATGAAAACGGACATTCTCCAGCAGCATCACCTGGCCCGGCTGTAACTGCTGCGCCAGCCGCTCCACTTCCGGCCCCACCACCTCATCAGCCTTTATCACCTTTACACCCAACAGGTCCTGCAGCCGTTCTGCCACCGCGTTGAGGCGTAAGTCTTCCTTCACTTTCCCTTTGGGGCGCCCCAGGTGCGTGGCTAAAATTACTGCGGCTCCTTCCTGCAGCAGATAAGAGATGGTCGGCAGCGCAGCCCTGATTTTTGTATCATCGGCTACTTCACCCGCCTCCGTGCGCGGCACATTAAAATCAACCCGGGTAAAAGCACGTTTGCCCTGCCAGTCAACATCTTTCACTGTTTTGATTGTCACAATAACACCTCCATTATCCGACAAGAAAGAAGAAATTAGCCGCCCGCCACAACGACGAGCGGCAGTTATTAAAATTGTTTGCCGATGTAAGCCGCTAAATCAATGACACGGCAGGCATAACCCCACTCATTGTCATACCAGGCAACAACTTTCACCAGGTTGTCCTGTACAACCATGGTAGACAAAGCGTCGACAATGCTGGAGTGAGAATTGCCGCGATAGTCTACTGATACCAGAGGTTCTTCCGAGTAACCCAGGATTCCGGCCATGGCACCCTCGGCAGCACGACGGAAGGCGGCATTCACTTCAGCTGCTGTTACATGCTTGTTCAGTTCAGCCGTTAAATCAACCATGGAAACGGTAGGTGTAGGTACCCGTACGGCAAAACCGTCAATTCTGCCCTCAATACCGGGCAGCACTAACGATACTGCACGGGCAGCGCCGGTAGTGGTAGGTATCATGGAAAGTCCGGCAGCCCGGGCCCGCCGCAGATCACTGTGGGAAACATCCAGGATCTTTTGGTCATTAGTATACGCATGAATGGTGGTCATTAATCCCCTGACGAAACCAAATTCATCGTCCAGCACCTTACACAGCGGGGCCAAACAGTTGGTGGTGCAGGAAGCGTTGGAGATAATATGGTGTTGAGCGGGATCATAAGTGTCATGGTTGACACCAAGCACAACCGTCAAATCTTCCCCCTTGGCCGGGGCAGTAATAATTACTTTCTTGACACTGCCGCCCAGATGTTGGCCTGCTTGTTCAGCAGTACGGAAAGCGCCGGTTGCTTCAATGACAATATCTACACCGAGGGAATCCCAGTCCAATTTGGCCGGATCCCTTTCTGCCAAAATCTTCACTTCTTTGCCATCCAGCAGTAAGGCGCCGTCTGCTGCCTCAACCGTAAAGGGCGGCTGGCCGTACAGTGAATCATATTTCAATAAATGCGCTAACATTTTAGGGTCACGGGTGCTGTTAAAAGCCACCAACTCCAACTCGGGATGCTCATGTACTAAACGAACACAAGCTTTACCGATGCGACCAAATCCATTAACACCGACTCTAATTGTCATGCTCTTCTTTTACCTCCACTTTCAATCTCTAAGGCTTTACAGCCCCTAACTTTGTTAATGTGCCTAACGGGAATAACTTTCACTCCGGCTGGAAAAGTAAGGCAGCAGAGTGATTACTTCCGATCGCAGCACAAAAATTATTTCTACATCAGAAAGAAAAATCCTGCTAAATAATGTACCATATTTGTTTAATTGTATAGCCTAATTGACAGATTAAGACGAATTAACACCTGCTTAGACAAGCAATTACTCTGCACAAGCAAGAAGCTGTCCGTTTTTTTCAATGATGCGTCTTTCTTGTGCTGTAGGGGCTGCACCCGGCGAAGGACCTAATTCCAGGCTGAGATAACTCTCTGCGAAAATAATAGCGCCACCGGCGCTCCTGCAGAACATTATTCTGTTAGCGGATTTTTACCCGTTTTCTTTTTGTAGAAGCCGGAATACCTAACTCCTCCCGGTATTTGGCCACAGTACGGCGTGATACCACCACACCACGTTCTGCCAACATTTCAGTAAGCTTTTGATCGCTGTAGGGTTTATACCGGTCTTCAGCCGCCAGTAATTCCTGCATATGACTTTTAACGGCCGCCGCGGAAACAGCAGTACCCTGGGCATCTTCCACGCCGGAAGCAAAGAAAAACTTAAAAGCATACAATCCGCGCGGTGTCTGCAGATATTTATTGGCTGTCGTGCGGCTGACAGTAGATTCATGAACACCGATTTCATCGGCAACCTGACGCAGGGTCAGAGGTTTTAAATGCTTTACTCCCGCCTCAAAAAAATCACGCTGGAGGTTTACTAAACATTCCGTCACCCGATACAGCGTCAAACGGCGCTGTTCCACGCTGCGCACTAACCAGAGAGCGGCGTCAAGACGGCTCTTGAGAAATTCATTGGCCGGCTGGTGATCCTGCCGCAGCAGTGAGCGGTAATAAGGATTAATGGTCAGGCGCGGCACATTCTGCTCATTGACGATAATTACATACTCGCCTTCAACTTTTTCCACCGTCACGTCCGGCACCACATAACGTACATCGGCGGTGCCGCCAATCAGGCGCCCCGGTTTCGGGTCCAGGTTGCGGATAAAATCAACGGCCGCCTGTACGGCAGCAGGCTCTACCTGCAGGGCAGCAGCGATTCTTTCCAGCCTGTTGTCAGCCACCTCCTCCAGATACTGCCTGACAATTATCTCGGCCAGCGGATGAACATTGGGCAGCTCCCTCAGCTGTAAAAGCAGACATTCCTGTAAGTTTCGCGCCCCTACACCCACCGGGTCAAAAGTTTGAATCACGGCTAAAACTGCGGTCAGTTCGGCGTACTCCACTCCACCCAGGGCAGCCAATTCCTCCAGATCACCGTTAACATAACCGTTGGCATCAATATTACCAATTAAGAATTCGCCAATGCGCTTTTGTGCCGGTGTTAAACTGCAGAGATCAAGCTGGAACAGCAAGTGTTCCTGCAGTGAAGGCTCAACACGCCAGGCGTAATCAAAAGCTGCCGCATCACCGGCCCCTGACTGTACTGCCGACAGCGGCTCAAAACCCTGATCCCGCAAATATTCATCCCAGTCAATGGAATCATTTTCCAGCTTGCTGTCAACCTGTACTGCTTCCGCAGTTCTTTCCTCTTCCTCTTCCAGATCCAATACAGGGTTATTTAGATATTCATTCTGCAGAAAAGCATGCAGCTCCATCACCGGCAGCTGCAGCAGCTTGATGGCCTGCTGCAGTTCCGGCGTCATCACTAATTTTTGCGTTTGCTCCAGCCTGATGTTGTGAGTAATACGCATGTAAAATCTTCCTTTATCGTTATTCGGCACGGCAGAACACATTACACTACATTTCATTGTATGCCTGCCCCGAATGATGATGCACCAAGGAAACTTGTCTCGCAGTAAATATCTCCGCCTTAATTGTTCGCCGTCAGCAGGCAAAATCCTGTAGCGGCAGCTGCCTGTAAACTAACTGTCTTTTTCCAGCTGTTTGCCGATTTTCTCCAACCTCCGCAGCCTGTGATTAACACCGGATTTAGTTAATGGCGGCTCCAGCATCGCGCCCAGTTCCTGCAGACTGGCCTCCGGGTGCGCCAGGCGCAAACGAGCCACCTCCCGTAAGGGCTCGTCCAGTGCGGACAAACCAATTTTTTCTTCAATCACCCTGATCGTCTCCAGCTGACGTACTGAAGCGTCTACCGTTTTATTCATATTTGCAGTTTCAAAATTAACTAAGCGGTTTACCTGGTTGCGCAGAGCTTTCAGAATGCGCACATTTTCAAAGTTAAGTAAAGCATTGTGAGCACCAATTACATTGAGAAACTCAACAATCTGCTCACTGTCTTTAATATAAACCAGCCAGCCGTTTTTGCGGCTGGTAATCTTGGCAAAAACCTGAAAGCTGGCCATCAGGTCAACTAACTGCTCTGCCTGCTGCCGATAAGCAGTAAAAACCTCCAGGTGGTATGAATTCTCAGGATTGGTCACCGAACCGGCCGCTAAAAAGGCACCGCGCAAATAGGCACGCCGACAGCATTTTTTGGCCTGTACGTCGGCATTCAGCTCTTGCGTTAAAAAACCGTCTTTTATTAAGCCTAAGGTCTGTAAAATCTCCAGCACCCGCTCCCGCTCTTTAATGCGGATTAAGTAAACATTATTTTTGCGCAGTCGGATTTTGCGGCGCACTAATAATTCAGAATTAAGGTGGAAAGTATGTTTGAATAAACTAAAAATACGCCGTGCAATGGCAGGATTGGAGGTAATCACATGCAGCGCCAGGCGTTGTGCCGATACTTGCATGTTGCCGCTGTATCTGATCAGAGCCGTCAGTTCGGCTTTCTGACAGCAAGGGTCCCCCAGCTCCCGGCGCGCCAATTCATTCTTTGCCTGTGCAGCATATGTCATGCTCTCACCTCACTTTGCAGCAGTTCGTACGCAGGCAGGCACCGGACCTTAACACTACAAAATCTCCGTAAAAATGGCGGTGGCCAGTTTTTTAGGATCATGCCTCACCAGCTCTTCCTGGGAAAGCAGGTCGCAAGCTACTACCCGCACCCCCATCTTCTGTAAGCGCCAAACATCCGGCTGCACCGGGACAGCCCCTTCGGCGGCATATTTTTGCAAAAGCGGAGCAGGGATTTGTAAATTATTATTAATTAACACCGTGTCGAATAAGCCCTTACCCACATGCTGCTCAAGGACCCGGAGATGGTCGGCGGCACTGTAGTTGTCAGTTTCACCTCGCTGGGTCATCACATTGCAGACATAAATTTTATGGGCAGTTGTAGCCCGCAGCGCCTGTACCACTCCCGGTACTAACAGATTGGCCAGAATGCTGGTATATAAGCTGCCCGGTCCCACTATCACCAGCTGTGCCGCCAGAATCGCTTTACGGGCAGCAGGATATATTTCCGCCTCAGCAGGCTCCAGAGATAACTTTTTGATTGTGCCGCCGGCCTGCGGAATACTGCTCTGCCCATAAATGATGCGGCCATCGGTTAGCTCGGCCACCAAATTCAGTTCAGCCAAAGTTACCGGCAGCACTTCTCCCCTTACTGCCAGTACCCGGCTGGCTACACGAATCGCTTTCTCAAAGCCAAACTCTTCCGTCAGCGCTGCCAAAAAAAGATTGCCTAGATTATGACCGGCCAGTCCTTCCCCGGTCTGAAAGCGATGCTGAAATACTTGTTCCAGCAGCGGTTCCGTATTGGCTAAAGCCAGCAGACAGTTACGGATGTCACCCGGGGGCAGCATCCCCAGGTTCTCACGCAAACGCCCGGAGCTGCCGCCATCATCTGCAACACTAACAATGGCTGCCAGCCTGGTGGTATAGTTCTTCAGTCCGCGCAGCAGCGTAGACAGGCCCGTACCTCCACCTAAAGCTGCCACCATCAGTTCCTTTCCCCGTCTATAATGGTCAGATGCTCTAGACTGTTTTTTCAAGATTGCAAACTCCTTGCCCCTGAACTTCTAAACTCTCTCGATATCCCGGTACTCTTTAACTACCGGATAATTTTTACCCTGCAGTATTTTGCCTAATTCATTAACCAGGGCTACCGAGCGATGCTTGCCTCCGGTACAGCCAATGGCAATTACCAGCTGCGGCTTACCCTCTTTAATATAACAAGGTATCAGAAATTGAATTAAATCGAGCAGCTTTTCAAAAAACTGATAGGTAATGCTCCACTGCCAGACATATTCTTTAACTAATTCGTGGTTGCCCGTAAGGGGGCGCAGATTTTCTATATAATGGGGGTTAGGCAGAAAACGTACATCAAAAACCAGATCCGCATCTAAGGGAATACCATATTTAAAACCAAAGGCTACGAGAGTAATCAATATATTCTCTTGTTTGCCGTCTGGTGCATAGATAGCTTTGATTTCTTGTTTTAATTCCTGGGGTGAAAGAAAAGAAGTATCAATCAGCTTATCTGCCCGGGCCCTGATTTCAGCCAGCAGCTTCCTTTCCTTCTTTAAGCCTTCCGTTATACTGCCCACCGTAGCTAGGGGATGACGCCGCCTGGTTTCCTTGAAACGACGAATCAAAACATCGTCACTGGCTTCCAAAAACAGTACTTCATAAGCGGCGCCAATTTCCTCCAAGGTTTGCAGCGCCTCCTGTAAACTGGCAAAAAACTCTCCGCCCCTAATATCGGAAACAAGAGCAATGCGGTTAATTTTACCTTCAGACTGCAGAGCCAGCTCGGCAAATTTAGGAATCAGCAGCGGCGGCAGGTTGTCTATACAAAAATAACCTAAATCTTCAAAACAGCGCACCGCCTGACTTTTTCCCGCCCCTGATAAGCCGGTGATGATCACAAAACGCATCTTTTCCACTATTTCACCCCTTCCCCCGTTGATATATAAATTCATCTTTCCCCTGGGAATCTCCTGCTTTTTCTTCAGCTGCTGCGGCAATGTTGACCAACCGGGCTGACGGGATCTGCAGCTTTTCAATCAGCTGAAAAGCTGCAGTAAAGTCACCAACCCTGTCCGGTGTATGGGCATCACTATTGATGACAAACTGCACTCCCGAAGGCAGTGCTGCCTGCACATAACCTGCCAGCCGGTCGGCATAGGAACTGTTAATTTCCAAAAAAGTTCCCGCTTCGGCACATACTGCGGCCAAAATCTTGGTATCAACAGCTATCTGTAAACCGGGATGGGTAATGGCATAGACCGGGTAGCGGCGTACGGCGGCACAGATAGCCGCTGTATTCTGCCTGCGCAGGCGTAGAGACTGTAGTCCCAGCCAGCCGGTAAGAAAGTTTTGCGCGCCCAACCACAAAGCAGACCCGCTGCGCGGCCTTACCAGTTTATGAAAGCCTACCAGCAGATAGTCCAGTTCCGGCAGGATTTCTTCCGGCACATCTATGGTCCCGTCCACATCTACAATGTTGGCTTCTACCCCCAATAAAATTTCCAATTCAGGAAATTCAGACTGCAGACCGTTGATTTCCTCACGCATGCGGTGCAGAGCCTCGACACCACGCACACCAATAAATAGATGTCCGGGACCATGATCGGCAATACCGATGGTGTGCAGACCGCGTTGTTTGGCTGCCAGCACATTTTCCCGAATTGTACCCCTGCCGTGACTATAGATGGTATGAGTATGTAAATCGGCTGTCGCCCACATAAGTAAGCACCTCCCTACTTAGCTAGTGTGCCCACCGGAGTCAAAATTCTACAGCCCCTACAAAACTACAACAGCCTCCCTGCCGGATCTGCAGGGAGGCTGTGAAACAAAACAAACTGAGATTAGGCTCTTTGCGCGGCCATTCTGGCGGCGTTTTCCCGGGCATACATGGCTGCATCTTCATCGGTAATCTTATAACCGAAGAACATAATCAGCGAAGCCAGCAGATAGAAGGCAGCAGGAATACCACCGAAAATCCACATAAAGCCGTTAACAAATTCGGGAGTCGGTGTCATGCCGGCGGTATAGCCGATAATGGACAGGCCGTAGGTACCGATGGCACCACCGAGGGCAAAACCAACTTTAATGGGGATATTGTTCATGGACATGGCTACTGTACGGTTGTCTTTACCGGTCATGTAGAGGCCGTATTCAGCAGCAT
>JAAYKP010000070.1 GCA_012522335.1 Bacillota bacterium | reverse complement strand
TTAGGATGTGAACTGATGGTTGATGTGGTTGCTGCTGTGATAGAAAATGAAGAAGGTAAGATTTTAGTGGCAAAGCGGAAGCAGGGGATGCGCTTTGGTGGTTTCTGGGAGTTTCCCGGGGGAAAGATTGAGGCGGGGGAGTCTCCGGAAGAAAGTCTGCGCAGAGAGCTGCAGGAAGAAATGAATGTAGAGATAGAGGTTGGAGACTATCTTGGTGAAAGTGAGCATCGATACGAGGAGTTAGCTATACGGCTACTGGCTTACAGAGCCAGGATTGTCGGGGGAGAAATTAAGCTGACAGACCATGATGAATATAGGTGGCTGGAGCCCGATGAGCTTACAAGTGTAAGGCTGGCGCCGGCAGATATTGCTTTGGTTCACCGGCTGAGAAAGTAAATTGTTGAGAAAGCAGGTAAAAGAATGCTAAAGCCAAAAGAAAAAAAGCGGATTTTTACGTATGTGTCGGGCTTATTGTATTATTACGGCGTAGTGGAGCAAACCGATTTGTATCAAATGGTTACGGCGGGACTACCTGTCCAGTTGACTGAAGATGAATTAATAGCGAGTCTGGATGAAACAGTGCTGACTGATGATGGTACTTACTACTTTGCAAAAGAGGGAAACTATTATTACTGGATGGACGTGGATGATATCGAGTGGGTTATCAAAGAACAGGCGTCAAGACCGTCAATACCCTGGCGTCCGGTCTCGGAGACGGAAGCCCGCCATATTGTGGCGCAAAACTTTCACCTGCTTTGGAATAAGCAAACCAAAGTATTTTATAATTTTTTATGTGATCATCATGAGGATAAAGAAGATGCAGCAGCGATGATAGAAGGTTTGTCTACTGCAGTCAACAATGACGTTCCTATGATGGAGATAATTTCTTACGTTGCTGAACATCTGGACTTTAATATGGAAATAGATTTTCCATTACTGAGTGATATAGTTATGAAGTTTTACAACAATAAATCACAGTGGGCTTTGAAAGGCTGGAGCCCGGAGAAAGTGGGAAGGATCTACAATTTATCCGGGTCAATGCCGCAGACAGATAATGTGGTGCCGCTGCGAACAAAAGTGGGTCGAAATGAGCCGTGTCCCTGCGGCAGTGGGGAAAAATACAAGAGGTGCTGTTGGCCAAAGGAGCAGAGGTCTGTAATTCAGGAGGTCGCACTGACGCTAACACCGGAAGAGTATGAGACCCTGGCGATAATGCTCTATATTGGTGACTGGGTGATAAACTCGTGTAAGGTAGGCGAAGACAGGGAAAATAAGTATGCTGCAGTATATGAAAAGGTTTGCAGCCAAGCTGGTAAGTTCGGTAAGGAAGAAATCGTTTCCTATTTCCCAGGAAGGAATTCTTATGACCTGGCCAGCGAATATGGTGATGATGGTTTGGCCATGGAATTTATTCAAGAATACGAGGATTATATATTCTGGGATGAATTAGGGAACCGGCTGGCTAAACGAGATTTATTGCGTGAATACGGCAGGGAAGCAATTGAGAAGATGGAGCCTAAGGAAAGTATCAGGAGGCTGCTGGAATTAGAGGAGTATTATAATGATGTGTTCTGCAATCAGGGGCTTGATGCTCTGGTTATCGAGAAAGGCAATGAGAGGACCGGTGAAGATTAGCTGGGTTTACTATAAATAGAGAGCTGAAAAAGACAGGTGGAAGGAAACATGGAGGAAAGATGTGTTTTTTGCCAGATCGCGGGAAAGGCCATTATTTGTGAGAATGATTTAGCCAAAGCCTTCTATGATATTTTTCCTGTGAATGAGGGGCATACGCTGGTGGTGCCTAAGCGCCATGCCGCTACCCTTTTTGATGCTACCCCGGCTGAACTGGCGGCTGTAAATGAGCTGATTTTTCAGGTCAAAGAACTGCTGGATGAAAAGTATCAGCCGGCTGGCTACAATGTGGGTGTTAATGTAGGCGAGGCAGCGGGACAATCTGTTTTCCATTTTCATGTGCATGTGATTCCGCGCTATGTCGGTGATGTGGATAATCCGCGTGGTGGCATTAGAAAGGTGAAAAAGAATGTGGTCCCCTATCCCTTAGCAGAAGAAAAGGAAGAGCATGTCTACAATAAGTTGGTACGGGACAGAATCCCGGAGCTGATTGAGCAGGCGGGCAAGGTAGCGGTCTGCCATATTGCTGAGGGTGAAGAATACACACTGGCTTTGCGCGAGAAGTTATGGGAGGAAGTAAGGGAGTTTTCAGCTACAGCTAAAGCAGAAGAATTAGCGGATATCCTGGAAGTACTGAAGGGTATTGCCGCTAATCAGGGTGTTGGCTGGGAGGAAATTGTGAAACTGGCCAATGCTAAAGCTGCTGAACGTGGTGGTTTTAGCAAACGTATTATTCTGGAGCGGGTAGAAGAATAGGGTGTTTTATGGTACAATTGATTTAAAATTGGCACAAATGCAGCTATCGTCGGCAGCTTGTCAGCTGAGGGAAGGAAGGGTGAAGGTGGAGATCTTAAAGAAAGCTCTGCAGATACCACAGGGCAAAATAAGTTTTTTGATTACAGTAATAGGTATCTTACTGTCTTATCCTGTCATTAAATTTTTCGGTGACAGTAAATACGGTCTCTTTATTGTCCTGATCATATCTGTAGTAACAGCGGAATCGGCAAGGACATTAGGGCTCATCATGGTTAAGGTCAGGGATAGCCAAGATAAATCATAGATTCAGGAAGACGGGAGTATCCAGGACAATGAGTAAGCGTTATCGCCGGTATCTTTATCTGACAGCTTTTGTGCTGGCTGTTTATGTTTTTGCTGTACTCTATGCGGCCTATCTGCAGGGTACGGCTTTTTACTATGGTCTGCTTTTGCTGCTGCCGGGCGGTGTTTTTATTTGGTATCTGCTGGGCAAGATGCGTTATGCCGCCATGGTGGAAAAGCTGGCCGCCGGTTGGGCCAAAGTTTGCAAAAGAGAGAGGGATTTTCAAGACCTGGCGAAAATGTCTTTGCTTTTCCCGGTAGACACTTCGTCAGAAACACTTATTTCCCCGCTGACAAAGGAAGACTTACATCTTGATTTACTTTACGGTTTAGTAGATCGCACCTTAACTACGCCGGGAGCTCAAGTGCTTTACAATATGCTGCAGCGGCCGCTTTTTAATGCTGAGCGGCTGGCAGAGCGCGGTCAGGCGATCCGCCTCTTTGATTCCCAACCACAGCTGCGGCAAAAGCTGCTGCTGCGGCTGCAGAGGTTAGATCGTCAGAAAGCCGATACGGTCACTAATTTAGTCTGGGATGAGGCGGTGCAGCCGGCCAGATTAGGTTATCTGCCGGCAGTTTTGGCCGCTCTGGCTTTGGCAGCCGTGATTTCACCCTTTTTTCTTGGTTTTAGGGGGGTCTTTTTCGGCATTTTTCCCATGTTTGCCCTTAACTTTGTGTATGCACATAAAAAATCAGCCGGCATGATGATTAGTCTGCCGGCCATTCGATATCTGAATGCCCTTATCTTGGCGGCCGGTGATTTGGCACAGCTAACGGCAGATAGTTTGCCTGCTTATGCTGCGGAATTGACGGCCGGTGTGCAGCGGTGTAAAGGCTTGCTGCGTAAAACACATTATAATGTTTTAAGATTGCTGGATGCCTTCGGACTCTACGATTATTTTAACTATCTCTTTTTGTTGGAACTGCGCAGGTTTGAAGCGTCAATGGCGGCGATTTCCCGGGAGAGAGAACACCTGCAGCAGCTTTACTTACTGGTGGGGGAACTGGATGCCCTATTGGCAGTTTCCTCTCTGCGGGCCGGGCAGGGGACCTGGGCGGAGCCGGAGTTGGTCGAGGACCGGTGTTTTATCAGTGCAGAGGAGATTTACCATCCTTTACTTGAGCAGCCCGTTGCCAATTCCGTACAGCTGCCGAAACCAGGTGCTATCATTACCGGCTCCAATATGTC
>JAAYKP010000069.1 GCA_012522335.1 Bacillota bacterium | reverse complement strand
TTCGCAGATTTGGTGTAAAATAGTATTCACAAGAGATCCCTCCTTTGGTGTGTAGATTGTGGTAATTCTATTTTACCAAAAGGATGATCTCTTGTTTATTTTTATCCTACAACAATTTTACACTATGCGATTATGAGAGATTTGGCTTGCGGACCATTTACATTGAGGGGCCTATATGCTAGCCTAGGCAAAAAGGCAAGGCCTAGACACTAGGCTGCCCCATAAAGGCCAAAGTCATATAGGCAGAGGCTCAATGTCAATGGCAAATCGGGGAAACGGGTATGTAAAGAAATACTAATGCGACAACTTACTTGACAAATACCGCTTCCCATAACCTTTTAAAAGCAGCACTCCTATGAAAGCCGGCACAGGCAGTTTTATTGTGGGTCTGGTATCCATCTGTTTGCCCTTCCCTTTTCGTAAAGCCCTCATAGTTTACAGCTATTTTCATCTCTTTTTTACGACCTTTTTTAGGTCTGTCCTTACCCTGCATAGACAACCAAACCCCGTCTGCTTCCTGAAATAACACGCCGACTTCACGGCTACCCTTTAGCTTGCCGTGTTCATATTTATTCACAAGATCCTGCTCTTTTTCCGTAAGCTTTGAACCAATATTTTGGATAACATTCCATGTTGTTGTATGGCTTAAACTCGCATTAGCAATACTGCCCATTGCCTGAGCTGTTTTTCGATACGATTCCTCCAAGGCCCTTTCAACAATCTTTTCTGCCAGGTTGGTGGAAACATGACCAACTGTTTCATTGTTTAAATACTCATCCAGCAGGTATATGTATTGTTTTTCCCCGTCAGCGTTGTGGTATTCGTAGATTCTTCTGCTGTAATCTATGACACCCATTACTGTATGGATGTGAGTTTCTTTAAGACCTTTATGCCGATATTTACTGACATCTCTTGTCGCCATGATCTTTTTATCCAATTTTTCTAAGATGTTTTTTAAAACATCGCAGGCAACCTCACAAACAGTTTTATAAATCTTCTGCTCTAATGTCTTGAAATCTAGTGCGCTATCCTTTAAACTTATGGTATACATGATATCCCCCGTTTCTATGGTGCTGATAACTTCATTGTAACGGATGATTCATGTATGGGGAAGGGCACCTTTTTAGGGCTCTTCCTCTTTTTTATGCCTGCTGCCTACAAAAATTATACACTAACTACTGCCGGGAAACTATTCAACACGCAAAGTTATTCTGACAGCCACAATAAAGAGAATGACAGCAATTACTGGTAAAATTAAAATCGAAACCCAAGGCACGGGCATTCCCAGGGAAATTGCACGTAAAGATTTGGCAGTATGGGTTAAAGGCATAATTTGTATTAAATAGCTTACTGCTTCCGGTACATTTTGCAAGGAAAAGAAAGTATTACTTAAAAAAGCCATAGGAACAATGACAAATGAAGAAAACATAGCCATATCCTCATGGGAGTCAATTACCATGGCGGCAACAACTCCCAGGCTGGCAAAAAGAAATGAATTTACAAACATAATAAGTATAAAAAGCGGCGAAATCTGAAAATTGACCCCGAAAAGAAAACTTAACAGCAGGACGATCAGACCGGCAAACATACCGCGCCCGCTTCCCGCCAGGACCTCACCCAAAACCACGGAAAAGGAGCTAATGGGCGCAATAATATATTCCTCGTAAGTTTTATAATAGATTCTGCTAATGTTTAAAGGGTTGGCAACCGCATTATAGCTTGTATTCATAGTGGTCATGGCAATGATTCCCGGTATAACAAATTGCATGTAACTGCCGCCTTCCACTTGGATGTTTCTGCCCAGTCCCCAGCCAAAAACAATTAAATATAAAAGCGGGTTGACCAAAGAAGAGGAAAAAATTTTCCAGAATCTTTTTTTAAAAATTCGCCATTGCTTCCAAAATACTGTATACCAGTCCATTCTATTCACCTACTTTACGTTTTGTCAGTTTTACAAAAACATCTTCCAGGTTCGCTTCACGAATTATTACTTTACCTTTTAAGTTGGCTGCATACTCAGCAGCTGCTTCGCGCCCACTAAAAAATTGGTACGTTACTTCACCATTACAAATCTGCTCAACTACAATTTTGCCTACTTGCATTTTTAATTCATCCGGGGTGCCCATCTTGACCAGTTTGCCTTGATCAATTAAAGCTACGCGGTGACAAAGCATTTCAGCTTCTTCTATATAATGGGTGGTTAAAAGCACCGTTAAATCCATTTCGTTCATTTTCCTAATTAAGTTCCAGATTTTATGGCGGCTGTGCGCATCTAATCCCACTGTAGGCTCGTCTAAAAAGAGAATTTTCGGTTCATGTAAAAGTGCCCGCGCCATCATTAACCTGCGTTTCATACCACCAGAAAGAATGCCGCAGGGATCATGGGCCCTGTCTGTCATTTCTATAAATTCCAGTAGTTCCTCAATACGCCCCAGTCTTTTTCCCTTTGGCATTTTATACAGCCTGCCGTGCAACTCTAAATTTTCCCAAACAGTCAATTCATTATCTACATTCATATGCTGCGGCACAACACCAATCTGTGCTTTTACCTGCGTCAATTCCCGTTTGACATCATAGCCGCTTATAATAATTTGACCGCTGCTGGGTAAAGCTAAGGTCGTTAACATACGTATTATAGTAGTTTTTCCTGCACCGTTGGGACCCAGCAGACCAAAGAGTTCCCCTTTTTTAATGGTTAAATCTACACTGTCCACTGCTGTCACTGTTTTAAATCTTTTAGTAACTCCTTTTAGTTCAATCATTCCGGCCCTCCTCTTAAAACTCAATTCCCCGCCTGCTTTTAACCCCGGATTTTATGGGATGTTTAACGGCTTTAATTTCTGAAACCAAATCAGCAGCTGCAATAATTTCTTCCGGCATCCCCCTGCCGGTTAAAACTAATTCCACTAAAGGCGGTTTTGTTTCAATTAAGTGCAGTGCTTGCTCTACACTAATCAACTCATAACGTAAAGCATTGCCAATTTCGTCCAGGATTACAAGATCATATTTTTCCTCTTGTAAAACGGATTTGGCAAAATCATAAGCCATGGTGGCATAAGCTTTGTGTTCAGCCTGGTGTTTTTGGTCTTTTAGAAAACATTCTCCGCAGGCATCACAGGTACGAAAGCCGCTACGGATTACCGATGAATGCGGACAGCCGCGGCCAAACTGGTAAAAATCAAGATAAGGTTTTAAACGTTGGGAAGTAAATAATTCGCCGCAATAACTGCTGCCTTTCATGAATTGAATGAAACAAACATTAAAGTCGTGGCCTACAGCGCGATAGGCCAGGCCTAAAGCTGCTGTGGTTTTCCCTTTGCCGTCTCCGGTGTATACTTGTACTAATCCCTGTGTTAATTTATCTCGCATTTTTACCTCTCCTCTACTTCGTAAACCGTTTTTCTTTTTCCACAATTTGAAACGCCGTTTTTCTTACGGCACAATCTTGCAGCGAAAAACAAGTGTCTTCATTATTAATAATAGCCCTGGCCGGGCATCCTCTGGAGCAAATTTTCCCATAACTGCAAGTTTCGCAAAGCGGAAAATAGTTATTAGGTAAAGGAATTCCTCTGCATTTTAAAGGTTCTGTAATTTGCCCCATCAGGTATGCTGGTCTGCCCGCCAAAGAACCACATGGGTAAACCTGTCCATTCGGTAATACTACAGCAGCTTTTCCTACGGCAGCCAAGCAGTAGCCATGTGCTGCAATTCCCCTCTCCAGTCTTTTCCTGGCAGATGCTATTTCACGGATCACAATGTGTCTGCCAGTCTTTTGATAAAAATATTTTGTGCGCTGATAGGCCTCGGTAAGATAGTGACTGATCTCGTCAGGGGAAGCTTCAGGGACAGCATTTTCTAAAGCATTCCCTGTTTTGCGCAAAAGATCTAGGCCAATACCTTTTACGTTACCTAAATAAAAAGCATAATCAACCAAGAGAGGCAAATAACCAATATTGTGGACACTAATTACACAAGTTAGATTCACATTGATTCCATACTCGGCTAAATATTTTATGCCGCGAATAACCTCACCAGTCTTACCTCTAAGTTGTTCATTCACCTCCGGCGGGCCATCAAGGCTAACCCCCACAGAAATATTCATTTCTTTTAATTCCTTGGCAATTCCAGGCGTTAAAAGCGTTCCGTTAGTCTGTAATGCCAACAAAACTTTTTTTCTCTGCTGCTTTGCATAAGCATAAATTCTTTTAACCAGATCAAAGTTTAAAAGCGGCTCGCCCCCGGCCAGCTGTATTCTGAAAGGGCCTTGTATACCGTCTATAACTGCTTTTGCCGTTGCAAAATCCATATATTGTTTTGCCTCACCGGCACAAGCATAACAATATTTGCACCTTAAATTACAATCTGTTGTCAGCCACAATACCATATAAGAAAGATTCAAATTGTCCCTGCATCCTCCCGTGTTATTATTGGAGAAAACTCCTCACTGCCGTTTCTATTTCCTGGACTTGCAGAGCCTCCAGTTTGTAATATTGGGCTTCCATAATTTCTGCCAGTTCTTTTGCCAGACCTAAAGTTATAAAGTCTTGTTCACTGTCTATCACTAAAGTGTTAATACCTTCGGCTCTGATTTTTCGCCCAACCTCCTTTGCCTCCTCCACCGGGTCGCCTCCGTTGAGGGAAACATTGGCACGTCCGTCCGTAACCAGGACCAATACAGGTACAGTATCCGGATCCTTTACTTTTCTGGCCTTTAAGATTTCATACCCTAAAGCCAAACCGGCCGGTAGCGGCGTTTTCCCACCCGTAGGGAGTTCCCTTAATTTTTTATTGGCCAGCTCCACACTGCGCGTAATACCAAGCAAGCTTTCTGCCCCTGTTTTTCTAAAAACCACCAGACCTGCAATGTCTCTTTTTTGATATGCATCATTAAGTAAAGACAAAATTGCTGTTTTTGTTGCTTTCATGCGCCGGTTTGCCCCCATGGAGCCACTGGCATCCACCACAAAAAGTAAAGTGTTACCAATCCGTTTTTCCCGTACTTTTTCCCGGTAATCTGACTTTTCAATCCGGACAAAACCGTCCTTGTTACGGCCGCGTCCGGCCATGGCGGCAGCACGCAAAGTAGCATCAAAAGCCAAATCTTTCAGCTTGCCCTGCGGCAACCTGTAGCGAATATATCTTCCCTGCCGGGAAGATGTTTTTGTGCGGCTTCTTTTGCCGCTACCCTTTCTCATTTTTCTCTCAAATGGTTTTGTCTGAATAGTGATAACCCGGAATATTTTTCCCGGATCTTCCACTAATTCCTCACTGCTTTCCGGCTGCTGCAGGCTTTCGTTAGCAGCAGTTTCATCTTGTCCTCGATGATCTCTTCCTTCATGCTGTTGTGCCGGTAAATCCTGTTCACTATCCTGGGGGGTTTGCTCCAGGTCCGGTCGCTCCCGGCTTTCTTCATTTTCAGGCGGTTGCTGCATTTGCTGAGGTGGTGTCTTCTCCTCTGTTTCCTGTGTTTCTTGTTCCTGAATTTCGTAGGGGGGTACCTGCCGTATCCTATGCGGCAAAGCCAGTTCAGCAGCTTCCTTAAGATCATCCAGTGAAATATACGTCCTTTCAGCAAAAGCTGCCATGGTACGTGCCGTTTCCACAAGGACAATATCAGCCCTGTGCCCCTGGCAGAACGCCTGACGCGCAAGATCAGCCGCCATTTTCATGATGTTGTCTGTTATTTCTACCTGGGAGAAAAATTTTCGCGCACCCAAAATCTTTGCAGCAATCTCTGCACCCTGCTCTTTATACGTTTTAATAAATTCATCGGGGGAACGTTCATAGGCTAAACGGCGGGCAATAATTTCTTTTCTGTCATCAAGGTCGGCTTCTCCCGTGACTTCAACAAATAGACCAAAGCGATCCAAAAATTGTGGACTGAGCATCCCTTCCTCCGGGTTCATGGAACCTACCAGTACAAATGAGGACCGGTGTTCATGTGAGATGCCTTCTCTTTCCACAATATTTACTCCGGATTGCGCCACATCAAGGAGACTGTTAACAATATGCTCACTTAACAGATTCACTTCATCCACATAAAGGATATTTCCGTCAGCTTCCGCCAAGAGACCCGGTTCAAAAGATTTAATTCCGGAAGCAATGGCTTTTTCAACGTCTATGGTACCCAGCAAGCGATCTTCCGTCACATTTAATGGCAGCTCCACAACTTCCATGTCGGGCAAAAGTTTGGCCAGTCCCCTGACCAAAGTTGATTTAGCCGTACCTTTTTGTCCGCTGATCAACACCCCGCCGATTCTAGGATTTACGGCATTGAGTAATAATGCCCTTTTTATTTTTTCCTGTCCAACCACCGCTGTAAATGGGAATGTGTATTCCCGGGTCACGCAATCATGCCTCCTTCTTCCCGCACAATTTCCTCAATTTTAGTAAACTCCAGGGTTTCATCTTCAAAAGGTTTTCTCCTCATGCGGTGCGGCAAAGCAAGTTCTGCCGCCTCCAAAAGATTTGCCGACTTAACTTCTTCCTGTCCATTAAAAGCCGCAATAGTGATGGCTGTTTTAATGACGGTAATATCCGCCCGGTGTCCGTCTACTTCCAGCTCTATGGCTATTTTTGCCGCCAATTCAAGCATTTTGTCACTGCTTTTAACTTGATGGAGATTGTCACGTGCCTTTAAAATCCGCCGGGCAAGTTCTTGCTGCTCTTCCCGAAAGGAAACGGCAAAAGCGTCCGGATCATTTTCATAGGTCAGTCTTCGTTTAATTACTTCCACCCTATTTTCCGTCCCCATTTCCCCACGCACATCTACAGCCAAACCGAAACGGTCCAAGAGCTGTGGCCGCAGATCCCCTTCTTCAGGGTTCATGGTCCCCACCAGAATAAACCTGGCCGGGTGAGAATACGATACACCTTCCCGCTCAACGGTGTTTATGCCCATGGCAGCCGCGTCAAGCAATACGTCCACCACATGATCATCAAGTAAATTAACTTCATCCACATAGAGAATATTGCGGTTTGCTTTTGCCAAAATACCGGGCTCGAATTTTTTTTCCCCTTTTTTCAGCGCATGTTCTATATCTAATGTACCAACAACACGGTCTTCCGTGGCACTTACCGGTAAATCAATCACCCTCATTTTCTTGAATACATACGGTAATTTTTCACCTGCTTTTATTTTTTGTCGGCAGGAAGCACACATGCTGCTAATGTCATCGGGATCACAGCCAAAAGGACAGTCTGCCACCATTTTCATTTCCGGCAACAAATCAGCCAGGGCACGCACCGCTGTGGATTTAGCCGTTCCTTTCTCTCCTCTGATTAGTGCTCCCCCCAAGGCAGGATTAATAACGTTTAAAATCAAAGCTTTCTTCATTTGTTCCTGGCCTACGATGGCACAAAATGGATAAATATTTTTTTTGCTGCTCATCTTGCTCTCTCCTCGTACAAAAAAGTTAATTTTCTGCCAACAGCTCATCCACAAAATGTAATTTTGCTTTCCAGTCTTCGATCTGTTCCTGATTAATAATTTCAATGGTTCCGGCCTGGATTTCTCCTTTGGACTCGCTTAATCTTTCTTCCATATCCCCCTCCAGCAATAAGTAACTTTGTTTCAATTCTTTTAAAATCCCCGGGTCTGCCTGCCATTTGCCACGTTTCTCCAGTTCAAGAAAACGTCTGGCGATTTCTTCAACAGCATAGTGGTTTTGCGCCAGAAACCAGGTGCGCATCTTTTCGTTGTTGACATAAAGCTCCACTAGTTGGTTAATGCTATCATCGGAAAACACTTCATTCACGCACTGCCAGGCAAAAACCCCCTGCAACCGGTGCATTAATTCCGCCGCACCCTTGTAACCTTTGCTTTTCATCTCTGCCTGAAAAAGTGGGTTAAAAAGCGTTTCTTCAAGTGTTTCTTCCAGTTTTTCCGCAGCACCGGTGACTCTTATTTCTTCAGGAGTTTCCCGGGATCCGTAATATTGTTTAATTTCTTTTTTTGCCAACAAGTTTCTGATCAATTTAAATCCGCCCTGCACAGTGGCGCCGAAATCACAGCCAACTGCATCATAACGTTTAGAACTGCTAACATCATAACTGGCTTGAGTTGTTTTCACGTTTTCCACAAATTCCTGTTCCAGACGTTTGCCGTCTAGATCTTTGCCGTAAGCATAGGCGGAAAAATAGATAAATGTTTTTACCAGATCCATTTCATCCTGCCAGGCACTGGCTTTAAGCGCCAAATCCACACCAGAACCGTATGTGCCGGGCCGATCGCCAAAAATGCGGGCCGTTGCCCGACGCCTGAGGTTGTCCTGCTTGCTTGCCCCCAGCAAGTTTTGTATGCTCAAAGTATGTTTTTTGATATAGTTTTGTTCCGGCGGTTCATCCAGGGCAGCTACCAGGCAGACTGCCTGATCTAAAAGTTCTAAGACATTAGGATAAGTATCCCGCAAAACACCGGAAACGCGCACAATAATATCAATGCGGGGACGTCCCAGCTCCTCCGGCGGGATTACTTCCAAGTCAATTACTTTGCCGCCGGCATCCCAAACAGGTTTCACGCCTATTAAATAAAGACATTGCGCCACCTGCTCCCCTTTTTTCTGCGTTATATCCAAGGAAATCATATTCATGGCGATTTTTTCCGGATTGCTGCCCGACTCATCCTGATAGCACTGCAGCAACTTTTCCGCCAGCTCACGTCCAACCTTCCAGGCAGCAGGGGTAGGAATTTTCTCAATATCCAGCAGATAAAAATTGCGCCCGGTAGGAATGATATTTCTCCCGTTATCATCAGGCATCCCTGACGGACCTGCAGGAATAAATTTTCCTGCCAAAGCTTCCAGCAGACTTTCCCTTTCTCCGGGAACTTCCTGTAATTTGCCGTACATTTCCCGGATGTCTTGCGCCAAATCTGTAAAGCATTCCAGCATAGCCGGTTGAGGCAGAGCGTGTTTTTGCACGATAAAACTGCCGGTATGTCTGCTTGTCAAAACCTCTGTAATAAAGCTTTCCAAAAAGCGGTGCAGCTCATAATCATCCTGCCAAAGCTGCCGCAGCTTCTCCATGACCACCAGATCTGACTTTAAAACTTCCATAATATATTGGCAGGCCCTGGCAAAGCCCGGTGCCTGTCCATAGACATGATCTTCGCCGTTTTGGGGGCGGCAGAAGGCATGAATCAGTCTGGCTTTAAGCACTTTTAAACCTTGGGAGAAAGATTTTTCCGCAGTAGCAATTTCTTCTGCCCCCGGCAAAGCAGCAATAAGTTCTTTTATCTCGGTTGCCAAGAATTCACTTTGTTTACTGTTTGTGCTTTTTGCTTCCGTAAATTCACCGATTAAACTGATTAGTTTCTTAGCTTTATGATTGTCTGTTCCGTAAATGGGCGGCAGATGATCCAAAATAACGGCATAAGTTCTACGTTTTGCCAAAATTCCTTCCGTGCCGATGCCAGCATTATAGATGTAAAGATTTGGCAAAGTCCCCTGCACTAGATCAGGATAACAGGTGGCGGACATGGCATTTTCCTTGCCCGGCAAAAACTCCACGCTGCCATGTGTTCCCACATGGAGCAGGGCATGGGCTTTAAAGATGTTTCGCAAATAATGAAAAGTTGCCAGATACTGGTGTGGCGGCGGACAAGTAGGGTCCTGCAGGATTTTGCATACTTCTCCGGTACATTTGGCGCCATAACAGCCACGTTTAGGTTCTACCAGAATCAGGATATTGCCAAAACGTAGACCTGTAATGACAAAGTGATTGTGAAAGACCATTCCTTCGCCCGGGGGCGGGCCCCAGAAAGCTTCCATTTCTTGACGCGTGCCCACATCCAGTTCCTGGAAGTATTGCAAATAACCGTCTTTACCCTTCAGCGGCAACCGGTATAGACAGCCACCGGCAGCAACTATATCCTCTACTGCCGTCCAGCGGAAGTCACTGAAGGCTTTTCTTTCCATAATCAAATTCAACAATTCCTCACCGTCAGCCGGGACTTCCCCCACCTGCCAGCCATTTTTTTGCAACATTTTTAAGATCTCCACCGTACTTTGCAAAGCATCAAGCCCCACAGCCATCCCTACGGTGGCTTCCACTCCGGAACAAGGAGCGTTGTGCAGCATAATTGCCAACCTTTTTTCTGACGGCAAGGCCAGTCTTAATTCCATCCATTTCTGCACTCTTAAGGCAAACCTTTTTACCCGTTCCGGTATCGGTAAATTTTTGCCGTTTTTATCTTTACAACCTACTAAAATCGGCTCAATCATGCCCTGCATTTCCGGTACCGTGTACAGCCACGGTATTTCCATCATTAAGCCCCGGGGATCTCTCTGCCATTCTCCTTCAGTTTTGGTAAAACTGACAAGGGGACGGAAAACAGGAATATTTAACTGTTGTAAATGCTTTTCTGCCTGGCGAAAGACGTTATTCGCCAGGCCTTTTGCCGTAAATAAAAACATTTGTAAATTTATAAGAGCGTCAATTTGCCTTTTCCCGGCAAGACTAAAATAACTTTTTATCATATCCGGAAAATCCTTGGTTTTCAGCTCCGGATTGCTGGAACCGTAAGTAAAAACAGGAATTAGATTAAATCCTAAAATTTCCAGCTCGGCAATAATGGCTGTCTCCACCGCCAGATCCCTGCTGACCCAATTGCTGCGATGAGTTAATAATCCCAGCCAGATCCCTTCTTGGCAGTTTTTATATTTACTGTACCACTGCAGGTAGCTTGTCAGGGAAGAGAAAACTTCTGTTGTGGCCGGATGAAAGATACCTTCCAGAGCAATAACTTCAGGTTCTTCTGCCCCTGTATCAAGCTTATAAAGAGATTGAATAAGATAGCGCAAAGCGTGTGTTAAATTTCCTGTGCCGCCGTAAAGAAAATAGCGGTTAACCATTTTAATGATCTCAGCAGAAGCATTATAAATACCGTTTTGCACCAATTCCCCACCCACGGGAACAAGCGGTTTCTCCCCTGCTGCCCGGAAAATCTTCCGGCTGTATTCTTCTCCGGGGGCATGCCACACCTGGTCACTGAGAAGAATTACATCAGCTTCCTCCCTGATAAAACTGACTATTTTTTCTTGCTCCCGCATGTCAGACAAAAGTGAAGTAGGGAAAGTGTATAAATTGAGAAATTTCAGCTCTTTAGCCACTGCGGAAAAATTAGCTTCTTCCGAATCAAACCCCAGAGCGGCAATTTTAAAGCTCTGGCTTAAGCTCATTGATCTCCCCCCCTGCTTAAACATATTCTTCCACACTGCCTTCGGTTTGTAGATAAATTCTTTTTAGTTCTTGCAGGTCCTCTGCCTTGGCATTCCACATCTTGCGTTTTTCCGCTTCCAGTAATCTTTCTACAATACTGTGGAGTGCCCAGGGGTTTTGTTCTTCAAGCCAGCGGCGGTTTTCTTCGTTTTTTACATAATAGTCGGCAATCCGATCATACATCCAATCTTCAATCACATCAGCCGTAGCGTCCCAGCCAAAAACCCGGTCAACTACGCCAGAAACTTCCTGTGCTCCCTTATAGCCGTGCTTTTTCAGGCCTTCAAACCATTTAGGGTTAAGAATCCGTGCCCTCATCACCCTGGCAGTTTCCTGACGCACATCACGTATTTCCGTCCGCTCCGGATCCGAGCTGTCGCCACAGTAGGAACGCGGTTTCCCCCCGCTATGTGTCCTTACTGCTGCAATCAACCCGCCATGATAATTGTAGAAATCATCATCATCATAGATATCTACTTCCATGGATGACTCATTCTTGATGGTAACTTCTGTTTGCGCCAGTCTGCGGACAAAAACTTCCTGTTTAGCTTCCCCATGGATTTTGCGCCCGTAGGCATAACCGCTCCATTGGGTATAAATCCTGCCCAGATCCTCCACATCATCCCATTTTTTGCTGTTGATTAAAATATCCACCCCTGCGCCGTAAGTGCCGGGAGGGCAGCCAAAAATCCGTAAAGAAGCTTGCTCCTGGGCCTCCACCAGGGGGATGCCCCGGCTGAGCAGGCCCTCAACTTCTTCCAGGATGTGTTTGCGTACAAAATTAACGGAATAATCCTCCTCCTGTGCCGCCGCCAAAGCAATGGCATCTTCCACAAAGCCAATGAGGTTGGGAAATGTATCCCGGAAAAGACCGCTGATGCGCAAGGTAACGTCGATGCGTGGCCGGCCCAGTTCTTCAGGAGGAATTACTTCCAGGCCGATAACCCTGTCCGTGTTGCCTAACCATTTTGGTTTGATGCCTAAAAGATATAAAGTTTCCGCCACATCATCGCCGCATGTTTTCATGGTTTCCCCGGCATAGATAATAATGGCCACATTTTCCGGATACTTGCCTCCCTCATCCAAATAACGTTTTAATAAATCATCACCCAGACGTTTACCTACTTCCCAGGCTGCTCTGGTGGGTACGGCTGCCGGATCAATGGTATAGAAATTCCTGCCCGTAGGTAAAATTCTCGCCTGCCCCCTGGTGGGACAACCAGAAGGCCCGGGAGGGACAAATTCCCCGTTCACCCCGTTAATTAAGTTATGAATTTCATCAACGGTGGAATTGAGCCTGGGTAGCAAATCGGTACAAACAAAACGGAGACATGTCGTTAGTTTTGCCACGCCTTCTGCAGCAGGCTCTATTTGCTGCTGTTGCAAAAACTCATTAACAACCCGGTCTATTGCCGTTTCGCTGTAGGCTTGAGCGGCTAAAGCAGCAAACAGTTTTCTACCATCCAGATTAATCTCTTCTAGAACCATTAAGTTTGTTTTTCCCGGTTCAGAGAATGCTGTAGGTTCAGCCAATAATTGCTCATAATCAAGCCCTTTACAGGCGGCTATAGCCTCGGGAAGTGAAGGGATATCACCATTGCGCAGGCGGACAAGTGCCCGCAGCATATTTTTTAAACGCTCTCCTGCCGGAGCTTCCCCAAACAAATGCAGTCCGTCTTTAATCAAAGAAGACTTAATTTTTTCCATCCAAGCATGCATATTTTGCAAAAATCCGTCAAAATCTGCCATGGCGGCTTCCTTTGTTACATTAAGATCATTATGCAGCTCCAGCTTTTTCGCCAACTCCCAGATTTGTTCCTGCAAGTAGGGCAATTTCCCCACATCACCTTTTTGGGCGTGAAAATATTCTTTAATTAAGGCGTCCATATCAGCCAGTTCACCATATGTATCACTTTCCTGCAGGGAAGGAATCAGATGGCTGATTAGTACCCCGTAAGATCTGCGTTTAACCTGCACACCTTCACCGGGTACATTGATGATATAGGGATATAAATGGGGCAGGTCATCTATAGCCAGATCGGGGTAGCAATCCTTGGATAAGCCAATCTCCTTACCCGGCAGCCATTCCAGGGTGCCGTGTGTGCCTACGTGGATAATAACATGGGCACCAAAATCATGTTTAATCCAGCGATAAAAACCTAGGTACTGGTGCGGACAGACAAGATCGGTACTGTGATAACATTCTTCAGCTTTCTCTTCAAAAGCACGGGGAGGCTGCAGACCAATAAAAATATGACCGTTAATGATACCGGGAATGACCATTTTGCCTTCACTGACCATAAAATCTCCCGGTGGCTCGCCCCAGTCGGACACCAATTCCTGCTGCACTTTCTCCCCAAACCGGTCAAACCAGGCTTTGTACCTTTCTCCTGCCACTGCGGCAGCACACTTTTCCAGCATTCTTTCCGGAGACATCCAGCGTGCATCATTGGTTACACCGACAATAATACGTTCAATAATTTCAGTGCCGTTTTTAAAATCATAGTCTGTCTCGATGCCTATTTTCTGCAAAGCTTTTACCATGGTATCAACTGCAGCCGGCGAATCAAGACCGTAAGCGCAGCCGATCATATCATTGCGCGGTGGCATGTTATGAAAAATAATGGCTACCTTTTTCTCCTGGTTGGGAATTTGTCTGAGTTTTGCCCAGTTAACGGCCAGGCGGCAAACTTTTTCCGCCCGTTCTTCAATGGGCAAAAAGACACGCTTTTCACCGATTTCATCTTTTATCAGCTCGCTGTAGGCAATGGGTACACTAATAATCTGCCCGTCAAATTCTGGGTGATAAACATTACTACTCAATGACATCATGTCAATGCCCTGCAAAGACTTTTCCCATTGCTCTAAAGTAAAGTAAGTGGTCATGGCTTGTATAACTGGCACACCAAGCTGATTTAAAATACTTTCTGTTATCATTTTTGTACCGTCACCCGGGTTAGCTAAAACACTGACGGAAAAGGCTGTTGTATTAATTACCGCATTCACAAGCGGCCGGCCCTGCCGTTTTAAATAATGTTGCATGACCCATTTAATGCCTTTACTGCCCAGGGCTTTGTTTTTAGTAATATCCGTATAAATTGCCAGCGGCACTGCTCCCAGTTTGCGTACATGCTTAATTAAACAATCAATATGCTTTGTGTTTTTTTCCTGAATCAGTTTTGTATGAAACAATATAGCCACCACAGGCTGCTTGGCAGCTTCAATTTTTCGCAAATACTCTTCTTCATCCTTTAACACTCCGACAGGATCATAGATGCCTTCCCATTGCAGCTTTTGGGGCTTTTCTACCAGATAATCACCTTGCCCAAAACGGTTCGCCAGCCACAAAATTACTTGCGCCAGATTGTGACACCCGCCCATGCCATAGTACTGTGAAATGACGGCATACTCATTGACTGTGAGACCGGATTGTGCCAACAGCTCCTCTGCTTCGTCCTCCATGCCGGATTTAATATAAATTTTTGTTTCTCCCCGATCCTGAAAAAAGTCGGCAAAACGCCTAAAGAAGCTTAAGCCGCCATGGATGACAAGAAAGATAAAGTTTGCCTCCCGGGCAAGTTTTACAGCTTCGGCAAAAGCTTTTTCTTCTTCATCCAGGACAGAAGTCTGGAAATATGAAACCTGAAAGTGGCCGGGAAATTTTTCTGCTAAATGCTTTAGAGCCTCTTTAAAGTTATAGGCGGAATCATGTTCGCCGTAAAGGTATAAAATTTTAAACAATCTCAGCACCTCCATCTACACTGTTTGCTGAATCGTCTGTTTGCTTTACGGCCGCCAGCAGTACGGCGGCGAAATTATCCAATAACCTTGTTTGAAAAGTTGCGGGATCATGATCTGTAAAATTTGTTTCTAACGTTTTTACCTGTGCTATTTTTTTAATTTCCTGCAGTATGGAAAGTGCCGTTGCGGCGATTTCTTCTTCCTCCAACAATCCCCAGGCATATTGATCAAGTAAATGTACATATAACGAAGTATAACTGACTAAAAGAGGATGTTTATCCAACAGTTCCAAGTTGTGAATAAAGGCAGGTTTACTTATTTTTGCCTCCTGTGCCAGCAGTACATATTTTTTCCATAAACTTTCGGGTGTGATACCGTAGCGTTCAATGCGCTCAATCACACTGCACTGGCGCTGCGGGCTTAAACCTGTTTGTTTGTATAGTGCTTCTTTTACCGCCGCTTTTACTGCTTTGCCAATTAGCTCACCCAGTTTACTGTGCTTGCCTGCATAGGTTAGTTGATAGGGAGAGTCGGCATTGCAAACCAAGATGGTGCCGTCAGTGCCGCTGCCGGTGGCCAGCCCGGAAGAATAACGACTGGGGGCCATTAATTCCTGTAGAGCGGCCGTTTTTGCTTCTGTACAAGTAACCAGCGCTCTGGTTAAGGCACCCGGCGTTAAATCCACATTAACAGTCATGATAATATTTATGGTGCCTGAAAGTTCTTTATCATCATGTTTTTCCTTCAGTTCCTCATATGAAGCCGGATCGCCTACCCGGCCACCATTGACTTCCACCCCGCCTGTTACCAGTGCAGTAACACTTAACTTATCATGTCTTTCACTGATAATGGACACGTTATCCATGGAGGCAGCCGTACTGATGCCGGCTGTTGTGGCCGGCTCCAGCCCCAACTCCGCAGCTATCATTTCCATGTGTTCCGCATAGGTAGGAGCTTTTATTTTTGCTGCCATGCCAGCACCCGGATTACAATCATGATTAAAAACAGCAGTTAATCCTTCCTGATAACCACCGTTATATGGGGAAGTACTTAAAACTCTTCTTTTTCCCTTAAACAACATTACTAAACTTTTTTGGTAACGATGAACCTCATCTCCCAAATCAGTTCTCAAAAGCATCACCAGGGCTCCCTCCTGCCTTTAGAGTTGTGCAATTCATGTGCGACTTTCGCTACTAAATCGCGGCTGTTTTCACAGAAAACAATTTTTTCAGTGTTTATTTTCTGGCGGTACTCATAAAGTTGCGAGCACCATTCCTTTTGTTTGCGCAGGGTAAAAAGAGTTTTTCCCTGTTTTAAAGCGTGCAAAAGCAAGGCAAAATTTTGCTTGTTTAAAGAACCAACGGGAAAACCGGAATCAATAACAAAACTGGCTTTTTCTACATACTTTTTTGTTTGAGAATAAGCTTCAGAGCTAATTTTTTCAAAAGGTTTTTCTCTACTGATATGTGCGCCTGTAGCAGAAGCCACATGGTAGTCAATATCATTTTCATGGATGACACCGGTGCTGACACCGAAACCTTGTTTGGACAACAGGCGATAAATATGTGTGGCCGTGCCGCCCCCGCCAATGACACAAATCCCATGGTTTGTACTATTGCTGCAAAATTCAACTGAACCGAGCAAATTACTATAATGGGCGGTATTAAGTTCAAAAAGTTCTGCAATGGTACTGTCATCAATAACTTCCTCCGGTGGACCATATGCCAGAATTCTATTATCTTTAATTAAAACGGCAATTTCACAGCTACGCATGGCCAGATCAATTTCATGCAATGAGAGGATCACAGTTATTCCTTTTTCCTTGGTCATTTTATTTAAAATCCTCATCACTTCCACCTGATGGTGTATATCCAAGTGTGTTGTGGGCTCGTCAAGCACAATTAACTCCGGCTCCTGTGCCAGGGCACGAGCCAGCATGATCTTTTGTTTCTGTCCGTCACTCATTTCCGCAAACAACTTATCTGCCAAATCCTCGGCATTTACCAGGCGTAGTGCATCCAATGTCTTGTTTACATCTTTATCTGTTAATTTGCCTAAAAAGCCTGTATGAGGATGCCTGCCCAAAGAAACAATTCCAAAACCTGTCATGAGGCCGGGTGAAAAACGCTCTGTTAAAACCACAGCCATTTTTTTCGCCAAAGCCGATGTTTTAATGTGCGAAAGATTCTTCTTTGTTAAATAGACAGTGCCTCTCAACGGTGCCAGAAAACCGCAGAGAGATTTTAGAATAGTTGATTTTCCGGAACCGTTAGGTCCCAGTAAGCAAATCATTTGCCCTTTGAGGACATCTAAATTGATATGATCAACCACCGTTTTTTTTCCGTAACCAACCGCCAAGTCGCGTGTTTGCAGCATCATTGCATATCAGTCCTCCTTTTGAGGAGCATAAAAACGATGATGGGAGCCCCAAAGATTGAAGTAATGGCACTGATGGGCAGTTCTATGGGGCTAATGAGCATCCTAGCCGCCAAATCACAAAGTGATGTAATTACAGCACCGCCAAGTATAGTGCCGGGTATTAAAATCCGGTTATCAGCAGCCTGGAACAGAATGCGGCAAATATGGGGAATGGCCATACCAATAAAAGATACAGGACCGGTAAAAGCTGTGACAATGGCAGCAAGCACGCTTGCCAATGCTACTACGACAAAACGAAAAAGTTTAATATTGACTCCCATGCTTTTGGCATATTCCTCACCCATTAAAAAAGCATTCAAAGGTTTACAGATAAGAAAAGTCGCCGCCAAAAAGGGGATAATTACTGCCGCCACAATTGCCACCTGATCCCATGTATAGTTGGAAAAACTACCCATGGACCAGATGACAAAACCATGTACCCGATCCCTGTCCGCCAAAGCTGTGAGAATACTGGTGACGGCACTGCAGCTGTAACCAACCATCAAACCGATTACCAGTAAAGTAACAATACTGCGCACTTTCAGCGACAACAAAAGCACTATACACATTACTAGAATAGCTCCTGCCAGGGCGGAGACAATGATCAGGTAGGGTGAAATTGATTCCATGCCGAAAGAAAAGCCGGCAAGGATGACCAGCCCCACCATTAAAGTGGCACCGGATGATATACCTAACACAAACGGTTCCACAATGGGATTGCGGAAAAATACCTGCAGCAAAAGACCTGCCACGGCCAGGGCGGCACCGCCTAAAAGTGCCGCCAGGGTCCGGGGCAGCCTGATTTTCCAAATGACTGAATTATGAACAACATTTTCCGACTGCCCCTTTAAAACTGCAATAATTTCCTGCACATCTATTTTGATGGACCCCCAACTGATGTTAATAATTAAAGCTATGCCTAATAGACAGATAAAAAGCAGCATAATACCCCGCACACGCGCCGACCTGATTTTCTCCAGCTCCATTTTATTCCTCCTATTTTACCGGAACTAAAAGATTCTTTTTACTCTCTGGGTAGCCACAGATAGTGTCTGACTTGGTGATCAGGATAAAATTCAGGATAGAAAATGGCCGCCAAATCTTCAATTTGTTCATGTGTTTTATCAAGTGCTTGGTAGTACCAAGGCTGGAAAGCCCAGGCATTTCCTTGCACAATGGGGTTTATTTCCGCCAAGGCCGGGGCCAGTTCAATAATTGCTGGAATATTCGTGATCCAGGGAAGCCCCATGGAGTCATAAATGAAAATATCAGCATCCACCGCCCCGGCAAAATAAGCTTCCACAGTCAGTTGGGCACTGCCCACCTGGTCCGGTTCAAGATCTTTAAAAGCATAATCTCCTCCGGCCATGGCAATTTGTTTTGCCACGTATGATCCGCCTTTTGGGGTAAAGACAGTACCTTCGTAAATTTGACACCAGGCGATTTTTGGCTGTTTAGCACCCGCCACTTTTTTGCTCACCGCATTAATGGTGGCTTCCACTTCAGTAAAGAAGGAATTGGCTTTTTCTTCAACATTAAATATGGCCGCTAAAAACTTTACCCACTCCAACCTGGCCAAAGGATCATTTTCAGTGTAATCATTAATCACCACATAAGAGATGTCTAATTCTTCAAATTTGGCGATATGGGCAAATTGGCCGCCGGCACCGGTGTAAACCATAACCAAATCGGGATTTAACGCTTGTACCAATTCATAATCCGGTTCACCCATGCTTCCCCCGCCCACAAACATAACTTCACCGTTTCCCAAACCGTCTTTAATTTCATCAATAAACCAATCTTCCTGCGGTGTAGTTACGCCTTTTACTCTATCCAAAAGGTCAAGAGGCCGCATGAGCGAAACAAAGGTAGACGAACAAGCAACAATATTTTTTACGGGCAGCTTAAGTATTTCATCTGCTTCCGCACCCTCCGGCAC
>JAAYKP010000068.1 GCA_012522335.1 Bacillota bacterium | reverse complement strand
TTAAAAAAACTTATCGTCTGCCTTTGCTAATTTTGCCTATGATTTTTACTAACCAAAAACTGAGCAAATAACAGGATAAAGAAATGCCCAGACAGAACATACCGATTCTTTGTAGATACTCTGAATATTGATATGTAACGGCTGCATCAAAAACAGGGCGAATGCTGCCGGCAAAATCATAATGAATTTTAAACAAGAAAAGACCAAAGGCCGACCATAGAAAAAATGTAACCCGGTTCAAACCAAATTTGTGCATCCTGTCTTCAGTTTCAAATAAATTTAACCAACAGCTGACAAACCAGATAGTAAAGAAGATAACAGCAACCAGTTTTTTAAGCACATTAATTCTAGTCCGTGTCAGCAGATCTAACACGCTTGCCTGCAGTAAAAACTCGTTATATAAATAATAACTTTTACTGATACAAAAACAAAGGATCAATCCTATCATCATTACCAAAAAGAAAAACTGTAGTAAATAAATTTTGTTCAACTTACCACCTCATCATTTATCTCCTTAGGTTATTCCAACAGTTTATTCTCTGAAAAAAATACTTTCGACAGTATATAGCATTTTTTTTATATGTCATGTGGTAGTATCTAACTAGTAAACACTAGGAGGCTACCATGGGCACAAAAGTATCTGCTGAACAGGTTTTATTTGAATCCAACTACGCACGTGTATTCAAAGCAGTTTATTTATATTGCTGCTCATATAACATCACAGAAGATGCTGTGCAGGAAGCTTTTCTAAGGGCGCACAAAAATATACATAAACTGCGTAAAAAAGAGTCATTTGCCGCCTGGGTTACTTCTATTGCTATTAATGTTATCCGCAGTGAGTTTAACAAAAAAAATAATGTGTCCCAGATAACGCTGGAGTTGGTGGAAAACCAGCTGCCAAACAGGAACAGTGATTTTGAGGTAGTTGAGCACAAAGACGCAGTGCAAAGGTTGCTAAACTCATTAAATGAAACAGAGCGGGAAACCCTGATTTTGCGCTACATGTTTGATCTCTCAGTCGAAGAAATAGCGGAATTAACAAATATTAGCGCCGCAGGGATAAAGTCCAGGTTGTTTCGGGTCAAGCAAAAGGTACGTACTAAATACCAGCGGGGGGTGCTGGCCGATGAATAACAACAGATGTAATTATATTGATCAAAATGATCAGCTCATAAAACTAGGTTTAGAACAACTAGCTGCCGACATTCATGTTCCGGATGTTTCCTTGGCTTATGCGCAATATAAACAACAGACAAAGCGTCAGATGAGGTATAAAACTGCCGTTACCGCAGCAACCGCTGTCCTGCTCTTTATTTACGTAACTCCGGGACTGGCGGTAGCCTTTCGAGGTTTAAGCATTTCCATCAGCCAGATGATCAGCAGAACATCCAAGTTATACCAGAGGACAGATGCTGATTCCCCCCAGGTAGATGTTGGCCAGTTTCAGCAAAAGAGATTTACGAAGCTAGGCGATCTTAAAAAGGAAAAAGATGTTCTCGGCTTGATTCCGAACAGCTTAGAAAATGAGCAATTTATCTCTGCAGAAATTACCTATGGTAAACCCGGTAAAATATCGAAACTGTCAATGGAACTTGCTGCAAACGGTACGTCTCTCTATTACGCTTGCAATGACATCAATACATCAGGACGCGTAATTGATGTCGAAGATTTTACTCCTGAAGAAGGAACTATCAACGGTCGTGCATTTACGGTTTATTCTGATCAAGATTTCTCTTTACTTGAATGGACAAATAACTTCTATTTATTTGAGGTTTATGGGAATATGCAGGCTGAAGAGCTGATTGAAACCGCAATTCAATTAGGTTTCTTTTAGTTTACAATTAGTGAACCTGTGTACGAATAATCTGTTTCTGATACCCCTTGATGATACACATTATGCTCCGCAAAAAGCCTGTAAATATAGCCTTTAGATGGTTTGACAAATCTGTCTATCTCAGCTTTTGAAGCACCATAAGCAGTTTGACTGGCTGACCAAACGTTAACCCACGTTCCATTAATATACGCCTGCAGGAAGATAGTAACGTTGACTCTTGATACCTGCTGTTTAGCCAAGGTGTAAGCATTAAGATAAAGGGTGTCATTATCCGGCTTTCCCATCTTACAAGCACCCATTAAAAAATACAGACGCGCCATGGGCACAATTTCCGCCGCTAAAGCAGCACTAAACGATAATAACATCACCACAACGACCAAACTGACGACTTTTTTGTTAAATACTGATTTCATTAGAAGTTCCTCCTTTTTTCAATCTCTGCTATTATATAGAGTGCTTTAACGAATAAAAGGTCTCAGTAAAATACAAAAATTCCCGGAAAGTTTCCGGGGTGCTGCAGTTGTTGAGCATGTAATTAGGAAAGAAAGCAATTCAAGGTTGATGTACGTTCCTAAGCACAAAAAAGAAATCCTGCCCAGCGGACAGGATTTCTTTTTTGTGCTTAGAAGAAATAATGAATGAGAAAATAGAGGCCGAACAATGCTAAGCTGATAACAAAGGTAATGGTAGCCTCTCTGCGCTTGTTGGATTGCAGCAGACCTGTGCCGCTCACCGACAAAATTGAACCGGCCGCCACCAGCACAGTTTCCAGGCTGATACCGGCTTTAGTCACCAGAACATAAACCATACCAATGGAAAAGAGAACTACAAGAGTAAGCGATATTTTGTTCATATAAATAATTCCTCCACGCATTCGCACTTCTCTCTGCGATCATTACATACTTTATCTTATCATAGGTAGTCTTACTTTTCTAGCAATTTTGCTGCTGCAGTAAAAAGAGGTGCCTGCGCGCACCCCTTTTGTTATTCTTTTTCTTCCAGCACAAAGAGCAGCTGTCCTTCTTTAACAATATCATTAACTTTAGCCGCAATTTCTACAACCTGCGCATCAAAGGGAGCTAAAATGGCTGTTTCCATCTTCATGGCCTCAATATTGGCAATCTCTTCACCTTTATGCACGATATCACCTACTTTTAACACACCGCGTTTAGTATTACCTAACCGCCACAGGGTACCGTTAATAGGTGAACCTACATCATTACAGCCTTTGGCCATGCGTACTTCTGTTTTCTTAGCCCGCGGCGTGTCAACGGTGAAGACACGTGTTTTATTGTTAACTTTCATAATGACATGGATAACGCCTTCATGCTCAGCGCCAATCGAAACTAATTCTATGGAAAAAGGTTTGCCATTAATCTCAAATTCCACAGCGTCACCGGTGTTATGCAGTCCTTCGCGCCAGACATTGGTAGGCAGCACATAAGGAGACTCACCGTATTTTACTCGGAATCCAAAATAATCAAGGGCGTCTTTCGGGTGCATTAAGAATAAAATGAATTCTTCCTGGGTCGGCCGCCGACCTAATTGATCTGCCAGCTGCTGCCGGATTTCAGTCAGATCTTCGTCATCTAAAAGATCTAAGGGCGACTCTTCTTCCCGGTTGGCGATGGCCTCTTTCCAGTCTTTATCGAAAGTACTCTTGTAAACCCAGTCAGCCGGCCAGCCCATGGGCAGCTTACCATACTGGCCGAGGAGTAAGTTCTTAAAGTCTCCCGGTGCCTGGCGGAAAAGTGTTAATAGCTCTTTCTGTTCTTCCGGTGTCATGGCGTCAAAATCCTGCTTTTTCTCCAGAACAAAACTTTCCAGCAAAGCAATCAGATGCCTGACGCCTGCCTCACCGTTTTCTTTGGCATACCTGTTGACAATACCGTTACAGGTGGTCCAGGTTATTTGTGAGCCGGGTGTTACGTCAAAGTACTTAATGATTTGATTAAACAGAGACATCACTGTCAGTATCGCCGGCATTAAATGCAGGAAACCGCCCTTTTCTGCCTGCTCAAAAGAGCTGGGAAAAGCACCGCCGGGCATGCGGTGTTGGTGTACTCTATAATCTAAACCTTTAAAGGGTGATTCTGCCCAGTGATATTGATTAATCCATTCTCGTACCTTTTCAACGGCGGCTGCCGCCTGTGCCACGTTAAGATGAACAGGGATTCCCGCTTCCTCCAGATAAGCATGCACTCCAAGCAGCGGCGGCTGTCCATAAAAGCGCGTTAAGGAATCCTCCTCCACATCAAGTATCTTAGCACCGGCACGTGCGGCGGCCAACAATGCCGGCAGCGCCAAACCATCCGTCGCATGACGATGATACTGAATAACCAATTCCGGATAGGCCTGCTTGATGGTATCCACCAAAGTAGTAATCCGGGAGGGACTGCCAACACCGGCCATATCCTTAATCACTAAAATTATTTCATCTACGCCGCCGCATAAACTGACAATATCTTTTACGACACTCAAATAATAGGCGTCATCGGCCCAATCCGCCTGGGTAAAAGATATAGCCGGAGAAAAAAGCTTGCCGCGCTTCATTACTACTTCAGCCGCTACCCGCATATTACGGATGTCATTCAAGAAGGAAAAGCAGCGCCAGACGTCTATATCAACATTACCAATTACATATTCGATAACATTTTTCGGGTAGGGACGATAACCCCACAGATTTGTCTCCCGAATTAAGGTCTGCAGTAATACATTAGGCATCTGCTGCCGTAAATGGCGAATCTCATCAAAAGGATTTTCCCGGCGGTTCATAATCCCTACATGCCAACGAGCTCCACCGTGACACTCAGCGCTAAATAGTCCCATCCGGTTATAAAAGGGCGCTAAAGTAATTAAATCATAAAAACGCAGCCGGTTTTTATAATCAGACTGCCCTGCGTCACGCATGCCCGTCGAGGTAAAACAGACACCAGGCAAATTACGGACCCGCGAGACTATCTCCCCCGCGGACATCCCTGGTCTAACAAAGATTGCATCTTTCATTGCTGACCCTCCTTACATCCAGTCTTGAGGACCCAAGGCTGAAATTGCCGCTACATAGTGTGCTACTTTTAAGGCCTCATCTTCATCGCCATTTTCGACAAAAGTGGAGATTAGGTCTGTCATATTTTCTTCAATAAAGCGGGTGGAAAAATCACCGCACATAAACGCCGGATGCCTAATGATACTTAACAAAAGCGGCGCCAGCGTTTTCACACCTTCCACGCGAAGATTACGGCTTAAACAGCGATCCATGACACGAATGGCAGCTTCACGATCTGGGCCGGTGGCCATAATTAACATGAGTAATGAATCATAATAGGAAGGGATCAGGGCACCTTCATAAACACCGGAAGAAATCCTTACCCCCGGGCCGTGAGGTTCAGTCAGCCGCGTTAACCAGCCAAAGGAGGGGCTGAAAGTACGGGGATCTTCGGCATTAAGGCGCACTTCCAACGCCCACCGGTTTGGATGAATATCTTCCTGCTGAAAAGCCAGTTTTTTACCCCTGGCCACATCAATCATTATTCTCACTATATCTAAACCGGTAATCAGTTCAGTAATGCCGTGTTCAACCTGCAGGCGTGTATTAACTTCAAGAAAATAATATTTGTTGGTAGCCGAGTCAAATAAGAACTCTACTGTTCCGGCACTTGAGTAGTTAATCGCTTTCATCAAGGTAACGGCCTTACCGCAAATTTCCTCGCGCAGCTCCGGAGTCAATGAGGGGGAAGGAGCCTCTTCAATAATCTTTTGGTTGCGTCTCTGAATTGTACATTCCCGCTCACCCAGATGGATAACATTACCGTAGTTATCAGCCGCTATCTGCACTTCAATGTGGCGTCCCCGCTCGATATATTTTTCAACCAGTACTTTATCGTCACCAAAAGACTTTTTCGACTCTGAACGCACTCTGGCCAAAGCCTGCGGCAGCTCGTCCTCATGTTCTACTTTAACCATACCTTTACCACCGCCCCCGGCTGCCGCTTTAATCATCACCGGATACTCGACATCTTCCCTCTGCATCCAGTCAATTATCTCATTAACAGTCGCCACATTATTAATTCCCGGTATAGTTGGTACACCGGCCTGCTGCACAATTTCTTTGGCAGCAATCTTGTCACCCATCAGGCGAATAACTTCCGGTGATGGACCGATCCAAATTAAGCCGGCATCCAACACACGCTGCGCAAATTCGTGATTCTCGGCAAGAAAACCCCAGCCCGGATGAATAGCGTCAGCACCGCTCTGCAAGGCTGCATCTATGATACGATCCATATTCAGATATGAATCTCCGGGTGGCGCTTCGCCAATGTAAACGGCTGAATCTGCCATGGTAACATGATGGGCCAAACGGTCAGGTGTACTATAAACAGCTGTAGTCAGTATCTTACGGTCAATACAAGTGTGCATTACACGTACTGCCGGCACACCTCTGTTGGCAATGAGAATTCTGTTGATTGTTTTCTCCATCTCCTTTACCTCCTGTCAGCCTCAGATTATTATATATGTAAATTTTTATTAGGTGCCTTTTATTCTCCCTTGTGACAATTGGTACAAGTTGCCAGATATAAAGCAACAAAGGCAGCTTTAAGACATTAATTAACTAAAGATATCATGCGCCCAAGGGCGTCCCGGTAAGCATATGGAAACAATTTGTCGGTGTTGACTATAGTGCAAAAAAACCGACGTACGGTTGGACGAAACGTCGGATCACATCAGTTGTGATAATACTATCAGCTTGTGGCTTCCGGCAGTTCTCTTATCTGATTGTTTTTATGTCTCTATAACGATTGCTAAACAGCTAGATAACTATTTCTATATATATTACGTTAATTGACTGCAAAAAACAAGACTATTTTTGTAAATGCAGTAAAAGTGAGCTTTTACATTCAGACCGCGGTTTTTCCCTTAAGTTCCTGAACCGTTTCTAAACGCAAAAGTAAAAAGCACGCCGCGCGTGCTTTTTACTTTTACTACAGTAATTTTGTCAGCAGATCCTGCAGCAGTCCCGCCGGCAATTGTGGCCGCAGCTGCTCCCTTACATCTGTCGGACTTTTACCCTCTAAATACAGCAGCAGCGCCCGCAAAAACAGATCATGCGGCTCTTGGGTCAACAGTGCAGCTGCCTGCTGATATTCACCGGTTTTAATGGCCTGCTCTACTGCCGGTGAAAAAGACTCATAAACTGTATCATACTCTCTGAGCAGAGGCAAATAACGTTCACCTTCATCCACCTGTTGGGCAAACCATAAAGCACTGTCCACATCATCTAAAACCAGCGCTAACACTACCGGATAGCTGCGTACATACCGACCGTCTGCCATGCTGACGGTGTGCTTAAGTCTGGTTAATGCCGCATGTGGTTGTCCTAACTGATACTCAACTTGGGCCAGCTCATAATGCAGCTGCCAGTCCGCTGCCGCCGTACCTAACAATGACCGGTAAAGTTCATAAGCCTCCTGGCAGCGCCCTAACTGCTGATATACTTCTGCCAATGCCTTTCTTGCTTCCGGTGTATCATCTACTTTTAATAACCGCTCATAGTAAGCTGCTGCTTTTGCCGGTTGTGCTTCACCGCTGCGGATGCCAAAATGGTGAATTCTGGCCAGCATCACTAAAGCATGAGTATCGTAAGGATTATCCTTCAAATCGGCTTCATAGGCGGCTATGGCCTGCGCATACTCCTGTGCCCAGACGCAGCGGTCAGCTGGGGATAATTCACCCTTGATTTTAAATAAAGGTAATGCTTCTTCCCCGACAACAGCACCATAGCCATTGCTGGCATTAATCTTATGCCCTGCTTCATCATGAGCAGTAATATACCAGGCAAACTCACCTCCGCGATAGAGCTGACCAAACAGCAGGTGGGGGTTCAGCAGCTCACCGTCATAACCATAACTTGGATAAAAGGGCGACTTCTTTAGTTCTTCGGTGAGGTCAATGCGTATGAAATTAGTGGTGATCCTGGGCCG
>JAAYKP010000067.1 GCA_012522335.1 Bacillota bacterium | reverse complement strand
ACCAGACATTTCGGTTTATCGGCGGTCTCTGCCTCCATGCGTTTGCCCAGACCGGAATTTAAGATTACTGCTTTCACTCAATCCACCTGCTTTCATTTAACTGCAGCTAAAAACTGCATCAAGGCTGCTTTATTCTCCTGCGGTGTAGTGCGGGGACGCCCTAAATCGGCGCGTGCCCCTTTCCTGATTTTTATTTCCAAGAGCGCCGGACCGGGACTTTGCTGCCGCACGGCCAGCTGCTCGCTGATTTCTTCTTTGCTTGCCGCCTGCAGTACCGTGCGGTAACCGCAGGCTTTGGCCAGGGCCGGGATATCAATACGGTGGCCCACTGTAGGTTGGCCGCCCACAGAATCATGGGCACCGTTGTTAAACACAATATGGGTAAAATTCGGGGGCGCGGTGTCACCAATGATGGCCAGACCGCCCAGATGCATTAGCAGGGCGCCGTCACCGTCAAAGCAGTAGACATGGGTCTGCGGTTTGGCCAGGGCGATGCCCAGGGCGATTTGTGAGGCATGCCCCATGGAACCGACGGTAAGGAAATCACGGGCATGGGACTGCCCCAGCGCCTGCCGGTACTCATACAGCTCCCGGGAAGTTTTGCCGGTGGTGGAGACTACCACATCATTGTCGCTGAGATGTGCCAGTACACAGTGCAGGGCCTCTTCCCTGTTTAAGGGGAAAGCCGTGGGCTGTTCAGACTGCAGACTGTAGGGGGCAAAGCTCCCCTTTCTCACCACCAGGGCATAGGGTGCCTGCCTGGCCTGCATATAGGCAGCTGCTTCCTGCAGTACTGCCTGCATTTCTGCTGTCGTGTCCGGCAGCAGGGCGTATTTAATCCCTAAAACCTCCAGCTGGGCCAGGGTAATCTGTCCCTGTTTGGCATGCTGCGGTTCATCTTTTACGCCGGGCTGGCCGCGCCAGCCGATCAGCAGCAGCACGGGGATGCCGTAAACTAAAGGATCGGTCAGGCTGGTAAGGGGGTTAATGATGTTGCCCAGGCCGGAGTTTTGCAGATAAACGAGGCTAATCTGCCCCGCTGCCAAATAGCGGCCGGCGGCCAGGGCTACGGCATTACCTTCATTGGCAGTGATAATATGGTTGCTTTTATCGGTATGGTCTGTGACATAAGCACAAAAATCTTTTAAAAGGGAATCGGGCACACCGGTAAAAAAGGTAATACCCTGTTCCTTTAAAGCCTGGAAAAAGGCGGCGGGCTGCAGCACTTTACATCCCTCCGGGAATCAGGGTCAAAATTTCTTTAATGGACATTAAATGCTGATCGCATTCCAGGGAACGTTCATGCTCCAGGATCATACGGGCCGTTTTCTGCATGGCAGGATAAGCGCTGCGCAGCAGGTGATTGGCATAAATAACTACGTTGATGCCGGCGGCGGCCAGTTCACTTTCCGTGACCTGATTGTAGGAGGTGGGCACCGCCACCAAAGGTACGCGCTGTTCAAGTTTACCGTAAGCCTCACAGAAAGCAAAGATTTCCGCCGGGTCCTTTTCTTTACTGTGAATCATAATGGCATCGGCGCCGGCGGCAATATAGGCCCGGGCCCGGGCCAGGGCATCGTCAAGACCGGCTTTTAAAATCAGGCTTTCAATGCGGGCGATAATCATAAAAGATTCGGTGACCTGGGCTTGTTTGCCGGCACTGATTTTGTGGGCAAAGTTTTCAATGCTGTCCTGTGTCTGTTTAACTTCCGTGCCGAAAAGGGAATTCTTTTTCAAGCCAATTTTGTCTTCAATAATGACGGCCGAAACGCCTAAACGTTCCAGGGTGCGCACGGTAAAGACAAAATGTTCCTCCTGCCCGCCGGTGTCACCGTCAAGGATAATGGGCTTAGTGGTCACTTCCAGGATTTCATTGATGGTGTTGAGGCGGGAAGTTAAATCCACCAGTTCAATATCAGGCTTACCTTTGGCGGTGGAGTCACAAAGGCTGCTCAGCCAGATAGCGTCAAATTCCTTTGTTCTGCCGTTCTGCCGCACTTTTGTCTTTTCGGCAATTAAACCCGTCAGACCGTTATGGGCTTCCAGCACCCGCACCAGCGGTTTAATCTGCAGCAGTTGGCGCAGACGGCGCATGCGGGCGCTGGGCGTGGTGCCGATTTTATGCATGGCTTCGTCCAGCTGGCTGATGGACACGCCTTCGGTATAGGGAACCTCCACCAGCCGGCCGCCCCAGCGCTGCAGGGCCTCGATAACCCGTTGGCGGATCACTTTTTGCTCACCGGTGCGCCAGTCATCACCGTGCACCACATAATCGGGCTTATACTTTTCTAAATTTGGTACGTAGTCCAGAGTTTCCTGGGGAACCACCCGGGCCACCCCTTTTATATTGGAGATAATTTCTTTACGTTCGGCAAAACTTAAAAGCGGGAAACGTTTATAGCCGGCGATTACTTCATCGGTAAGAATGCCCACCGTTACTTCACCAAGTTTACAGGCTTCCTTAATGACATTAATATGGCCGTGGTGAATAATATCGGCACTCATGGCCAGATAGACTTTTTTCATCGTTCTTCCCCCATGTTTACTCTCTTTTATGGCTGTTACAGGATAGCGGTTAATAATTCTAACAGGAAAGGTTTGTCTACCTCCACCGGGTTATTATCCATGCGCCCCGGGGTATAGGATTTAGCGACTAAAGCAGGCAAGGCCTCCGCCGTAATACCGTAATCACGCAGCCGTCCGGGAATACCGGCCTGGGCGTACACAGACTGGATCCAGTCGTTTAACTGGTCTGCCGCCGTAATCTGCAGGGCGGCAAAGAGCTCGTCTTTTGCCACCAGTGCCGCTTCATTTTTGGCCAGCATCCCCCCCAGGGTGAGGCTGACGGCCACACCGTGGTTAATGCCGTACTGCAGGGTTAAGGGATAGGAAATGGAGTGACAGGCGGTAGTTTTTGTGTTGCTGAAGGCCAGGCCGGCGTACAGGCTGCCGTAGGCGATCTGGGTACGCAAAGTAAGATCATCAGGCCTGCGTAAAAGGGGCTGCAGACAGGTCACAATCTGGCTCATGGCCTGCCGGGCATAGAGCCGCACAATTTCGTTGGTATTTTTCGACCAGTAGGCTTCCAGGGCGTGGGCCAGGGCATCCAGGGCGGAGGAAGCCGTGAGACCGGGAGGCAGCTGCTGTGTTAAGACGGGATCGACCAGGGCAAACTGCGGAAAGAGACTGTTGTTCGCAATGGAGTATTTCAGCCCGGCCTCCTTATCCCAGATGGTGGCCCAGGGGGTTACTTCGGAGCCGGTACCGGCGGTGGTGGGGACTGCCCAGACGGGGCAGCGGCCGGGAGTATCTAGGTAAGTTTGCCGGTTAATGGCCTGGCGGACAGCCTCGGCATCGCTCAGGCTATGCTCTTTGAAAGCAGCCAGTGCTTTGGCCGTGTCCAGCACACTGCCGCCGCCCACAGCCAGTATGGCCTCATAATCAAAGTGAGCGGCTGCCTGCCGCAGACGATAAATATCTGCCACATCAGGATTGGAGGGCACATTATCCAGCAGCAGCAGCTCATAATCCTGCAGCTGCGCCAGAATCAGATCCAGAAAGCCGGAGGCTTTTAAGGAACGGGCACCGGTTAAGAGCAGCAGCCGCCGCACACCGGTGGTTTGAATGATGGAGGAGAGCTGCTGTAAAGTACCGGGACCGAAATAAAGTTTAACGGGATTATAGTAAGTAGCCAAAGTCGTTCCTTCCTTTCCTCTGCAAGTATCAGCCGCCGGACCGCTGCCGCTCCTCCCGGGCCGCCATTGTTTTGGCGGTATCAGCCTGGTAGAGGGCAATTGTTTCCTCCGGCTCGCCGATATGCATAATGCGGCCTTTTTTCAGCCAGATGGCTTTCGTGCAGACTTTTTGCACAAAGCTCATACTGTGGGTCACAATCATGACTGCCTT
>JAAYKP010000066.1 GCA_012522335.1 Bacillota bacterium | reverse complement strand
TAATTTTAGCACTTTCCCAAATCAAGCGGACAATTGGTGCCGGAGGGCTCATTCTGGCTGGAGTGGCTATAAGTTCTCTCTTTTCTGCGGGGAGTACCCTACTGCAGTATTTTGCTGATGATACCGCCCTCAGTGCCGTCATCTTTTGGACTTTCGGCAATTTAGGTGGCGCAACCTGGACGGAAATTGCTATTTTGGCCGTTGTTTTTATCCTTGTGTTCGGCTTCTTTATGCTCAATCGCTGGAATTACAACGCAATGCGCAGCGGGGTAGATACAGCAAAAAGCCTGGGTGTTGACACAAAAACGCTAATGACTGTCAGCATGGTGATTTCGTCCCTGGCTGCTGCCGTTACCGTAGCCTTTGTTGGGGTTATCGGTTTTGTAGGCCTGATCGCACCACACATGATGAGAAAATTTGTGGATGATGATTACCGCTTTCTTGTACCTGCCTCTGCCCTTGCCGGTGCTTTAATTTTGATTACTGCCGATACCTTCGCGCGCACGATTATTTCTCCGGTTATTTTACCGGTCGGTACAGTTACCTCCTTTTTAGGGGCGCCGCTGTTCCTCGCACTGCTGATGAGAGGAGCTGGGCGGCATGATTGAGATTAGAAACTTGAGATTTTCCTACCATAAATCCGGCTCCGTCATCCTTGAGAACGTTTCCTTCTCCATCGAGCCCGGTACCTGCCTGGCGATTCTGGGTATAAACGGTGCGGGCAAGAGTACGCTGCTTAAATGTATTAACCGCATTCATACTGCCACAGCAGGCAGCATACTCCTTAACGGTAAAAATATTTACAAAATGTCGCGTCGTGAAATGGCAAGGCAGATTGCCTATGTGCCGCAGGTCAGTTCTACCTCCCATACAATGGTTTTTGATTATGTCTTACTGGGCAGGAAACCGCACATCCAATGGAATATAACTACAGAAGACAAAAAAATTGCCAGCGATATCCTGCAGCAGTTAGACCTGACAAAGTTTGCCTCCCGGTATATCAACGAACTTTCCGGTGGCGAACTGCAGAGGGTCGTGTTGGCTCGCGCCATGGCACAGCAGCCCAAGTATTTGCTGCTTGACGAGCCAACCGGCAATCTTGATCCCCGCAACCAGCATGAAATGATGAGTATTGTGCGGATCATAACTTCCGAGCAAAACATCGGCACAGCCATTGTGATACATGATCTTAATCTTGCCATCCGCTATTGTGACCGCTTTCTGCTGTTAAAGGATACACAGGTCCACAGCTTTGGCGGGCTTGAGATCATAACCTCGGAGCTCATCCGTGAAATTTACGGTATTGAGACAGATATCATTGAGCATAAAGGACGCAAGATCATTGTACCTCTTTAAGCAAAGGAGTTTTAGGCATGGATCTTAATACTCTGCGAGCCGTTTGGAAGAAGAGCAGTCATCATACCACGGAAGAAGTCAGCAGCCTTTGGAATAAGCGGGCTGAAAACCTCGCGCGAAAGGAACTACCCTCCTTTGAGGAAGATCCATTTCTGCACTTAATTGAGCAGCGGGTTGCTCTGACGCCGGAGCTGACTTCCTTAGATATAGGTTGCGGTACCGGTGTTTATTCCCTCGCCCTGGCACCCCGTGTCGGCAGGGCAGTAGGTTGCGATGTGGCAGAGCGGATGATCGAAAGCGCGGCAAATCGCGCCCAGGCAGAAGGTATAGATAATGTTGAATTTGTCTGTCTGGATTGGCAGACGGCAGATATTGATCAATTAGGCTATCGCCAAAACTTTGATATAGTTTTTGCCCGTATGACGCCTGCCGTGGCCGATTTCACCACTCTTGATAAGATGGTAGCATGTGCCAAAAAACATTGTTTTTTGAGAAAGCCTGCCCGCCGGACAGCCCGGGTGCTTGATCCGGCTCTGCAGCTGTTAGGGGTCAGCAGAGGCGACTCGACAGATTCTATGGAATATATTTTTAGTTACCTCTGGCAGATGGGTTTTGAGCCTCATTTTCACTACGAAAGAAGCAGCATGAAAAACGAGAAAAGCATTGATGAAGCCCTTGACTGGACTTTAGACTGGGCAAAATTGCAAAAAGAAGTTACACAGGCGGATGCAGACACTGTCCGCGACTATCTGGAGTCTATTGCTGTGGATGGTATCGTCTATGAATATATTGAGACTACCAACGTCATCATTGACTGGGCTGTTTAATACAGGAAAGGGAGATGAATATGGATAAGAAAGCACTGTGGGAAAAAGCTGTAGCATTTCATGGTCACGAATGTGGCGGTCTGACCATCGGTTATCAGGCAGCCTTGTATGCAATGGAGCTGCTGAATTTAACCTTCTCTGCTGATGAACAAACGGTCTGCATTGCGGAAAACGATGCCTGCGGCGTTGATGCGATCCAGGTGCTGCTAGGCTGCAGTATCGGTAGGGGTAATCTGCTGTTCCATATGACAGGAAAACAGGCGTTTTCCTTCTATAACCGCAAAACCGGAGAATCTGTCCGTCTGGTTTTAAAGAAAAAGCCTGATCGCCTGACCAGAGAGGAATCTTTCCACTATTATCAAAACTGTAAACCGGAAGAAATGTTTGACGTGAAAGAAACCAGTATTAAACTCCCGGAAACCGCACGCATCTTCAGCTCCTACACCTGTGAATCCTGTGGAGAAACGGCAGGAGCCAATTGGATTCGCCTGCAGGATAACAAAAAGCTGTGTATAGACTGCTATCAAACATATGACCGCTTTAATGTTTAACCTCAAGTCAGCGTAGGTGCCTGGCATATGTAATGTTTCTGTGCTTAAAGCTAACGGAGCCCAGTTATCGGCTCCGTTAGCTTTTAAGTCTATGAAAAGCTGTTATTTCATTAGCTACTTTTTAATGTTTTGTGTATCTATATCTTTACTGATATGTGGTTTAGGCAGTTTGAATTCAGCAATCTCTACTTAAAGGAGGCATCAAATGTTCATAACCACTTATTTCAACTCATCCCTAAACCAACTGAAGCAGTACTCCATGTTTTTCGGCAGTGTAATGTTAGGGGCGAGATCTGCTGCAAAGTAGCCCCTTATTCCTTTTTCCTTAGCCGCAAAATCAAAATGAGCCGCCGCTATGCCCATATCTATCCTTTGAATGTCATAGGGGAAGATGTCACTATAACCGGATGCCTTATACTCATAAAAATGACAGGCGTTTTCTACAACAAAAATTCGCCAAGGTTGTTTGTTTGAAGCTGAAGGCCCCAGGCGAACCATTTCTAAGGGGAAAGCCAGCTCTCCTGCCTCCTGCTTACTCAAAGGAGTATGAAAGTCCTTGATAAAGAAGAGCTCGTCCCAGCTTTTGCGCTGATCTGCCCTGCCGATTTTCCGCATGGCATACTCAAGGAGATGCTTTTTCTCAGCCGCATAGCCATAGGGTGATACAGCCGGCAGCAGCTCCTCCGCTTCTATCTTCAGCGCTTTGGCAAATCCTTTGCGGTTAAAGGTACCGCCCAGCCAGCATGTGCCCAGACCCAGATGTGCCAGATACAGAACTACCGCCTCAAATTCATACCCCAGAGCCTCCAGAGCCAACGGCTCTAATTTTATGCTGGCACCAAAATAATGCTTGGCGCCTTTAATGACCCCGTAAGTGCCCAACTTTGTTTTCTCGCCTGCAGCATCTTTGTTAAAACAATAGAATTTTACTTTCTTACCGAAAGGATTGTCCAAAGAGGTAATGAATGCCGCCAGGGCCTTTTTCTTTTCTTCTTCAATCTCCCGCGGTGCATAATTTCTCACACTATAGCGCTTTCTCACTGCTTCTTCTAGCGAGAAATCAAGATACATAACAACACCCTCCCCAGCAGACTGTTAACGGAACAAATCCCCTTTTTTTATAACAAACCTCCAACAACTTAAATACCGTAAAAACTTTTTGCCGCCTTTACAAAGCTGTCAGCAGCACCTGCGCAGGAGGGCAAATAGATATGCACGTAGCTTGCTACAACATTATTATACTGATAACCGTCAATAAATTCGTATCCATCACTGGTTTGTGCAGCGTAAAAGTCCGGTGTAAGGTCGGAGCTTTTTATTCGCGACTGGTGGAACTCCTGCCCACGCATTACTGTTCCCGCAGAACCGAGCAAGGAAGCGCGACGTGTCGTCAGCTCAATGTAGCGGATTTGTAAATATGCCGGATCCATCATAAAGTCAATGGGCAGGACACCACTCATAGAGTAGGTTTGACCGTCAAAGCCAGTCAGTGACCGCCCCAAATAAATCAACCCACCGCATTCACCCAAAATCGGCATTCCAAGCTCGGCAGCACGCCGCAGCTGCGCTGCCAATTCAACATTATGCGCAAGTTCGCCGGCGAAACTCTCCGGATAACCGCCGCCAAAATATACAGCAGCCGTATCAGGCGGCAGCGTGTCACCGGCAACCGGGGAAAACTCCACGATTTCAAATCCTGCTGCTTTCAAGGCCGCCAAATTTTCCTCGTAATCGAAGCAAAATGCAGCATCACGGGCAACAGCCAAGCGTGCGTGTGGAGGACGCTTTGACGGCTGCGCGGTTTGACCCGGCAGGTTCACTCTTGCTGTTAACGGAAAACCAAAAATTTTATCAACATCAATCTGCTCTGCGATAGGATTCAAGCCGCTCATATCGTTGCTCGCAGGGTTTTCGTGTGTAGTAATAAGTCCAAGATGACGTTCAGCAACTTCAAGGCCCGGGCTGCTGGCAACAACTGTGAGCACGGACTGCCAACGTTTCGCACCTACCGCATTCTTGATTAAATTTTTATGTACTTCACTCCCCGCATACCCACAGCGATTGAGAATGAATCCGGCAATTTCAACCTCGGGATCAAAGGAATTGATTCCGTCCATCAGCGCCGCAGTGGTGCGTGTCATTCCGTATACATCTAAAACCACCACAACAGGTACGCCGAGAATTTTAGCTATATGTGCGGCACTGCCTACTTCTGTCCCGTCTGCGCCATCAAACAGCGCTCCCATTGCCTCAATCACCGCAACGTCTGCCTTTTGGCTCCACCGCGAGAAAACTTCGCGCAATCCGGCTTCACCCATCATCCAGTAATCCAAGTTTACAGATGGCCTGCCAACTATGGCAGTATGATACATAGGATCGATGAAATCAGGTCCGATTTTAAAGGGCTGCACTGCCAGTCCCCTTGCCTTCAGGGCGGCCAGCAGCGCCCTCGTCACTGTAGTTTTACCCGCCCCACTGTGCGTAGCGGAAATGATTATCGCTGGTGCCTGACTGCTATCTGTCATTTTTCACTCCCCCACCATCTCTGTCAAATGCAATTTTATATACATAACCCTATCGGTCTCTGTACTGAATCACCAAGCGTGACAGGGGACGGTTCCTTGACACGCTATTCCTCTCATTATCCTCACTCAAGTAAACCCCTTCTTCCAGCTGTGTTGTTTCTCTGGGGATAGGTTTATTCATTGCCTTTTCAATTCTTTGCAGTATTTTTTCCTTCCGATCAAGGAAAAAGTTCTCGAAATCATCGGCATAGAGGAATTCAGGCGAAAGAACGTGAGATTTTAAGATATTTTGAAACTCCTCATCACTTACCCCAGCATGTTTTTGTACTCTCTTTAAATATTTGCTTGGAGCATCACCACTAACTATACGGTTGGTACGACTTGATAAGGGTGTTTTATTAATAATACAATTATAATCAGCTTTTCTAATGCCATGTTTCTCGCACCACGCAACAGGGAAAATATGGTGAATATCAATGGACTCAGAAAAATAGGTACTGAGATCCATTTTGGTAGCTGAAAGCCAATCTTTCGTCTCGGCATCCATCAACAAAGCATAAATACCCTTATAAGCGGCACTATTTCTGGTTCTAAGAGTGTGCAGCCGAGAAGGGGAGAAGTTTGCATCATATATAGTTTTAGGCACAGGGCCATCATTCAAAATCCAATCCACCACCTGAGGCAAATCCAGCGCATAACGGGTTTCGTTTGCCGATCCATAAAGTTCACCCAATACGCCGCACCAATACCACTGCATCAATTTCTTCTTATAACCCATATTATCAATTTTATCACCGATAACGGCTAAAATAGCCGACATTGGAATCAGCTGGGCAAGATAAGGCAAATCTCTGGCAGTAAATATGTGGTTTTCAAAGAGTATTTTCGCTGCTTTGATAAAACCCTGTACAATAGGATCCCGGTATTGCTTATAATCCACGAGTGATAAATCCAGCATATCCTTTCGTTTACAGCTAACAGCCGGCAGCTTTTCATCGGAGGCATCTTGCTTAGCCTGTTGTAATTTTTTATTGTAAGTAGCCAGCAGAGTTATTGCTTGTATAATGTCAGTGTTGCTGACTCGGGCAAGCAGTTTATACTCTTTAAATGCTTCTTTTATCTTCAGCCAATCTGTTTTTAAATCAAACTCATCAGCTGCAAAGGTTGCCGTTAACAGTTCAAAGACATTTAATGATACTCCGCCTGTGTTAACCTTTTCGAATACTTGGCAAACTGCTTCTTTAGGATTTTCTTTTTTCATGATAATAACCGGAAGCATATATTTAGTAAAGCTATTGATAATTCTATCCTCAAATTTATCCCAAAACATAGATTTTTCACGATCATGCTGCCAATATTCATTAAACCCCCGTCTCCAAACACTGTAATCATCAATCATGGAAACCGGGTACATGAGATTTCTGTATTCGTATTCTGGCTTAGATAAATCGAGAAGAATACGCCTTCCGAAATCTTCAGTAATTTGCTTCTTTTCATTTACTGAGATTATGGCTTCTTCAAGATCACTACTCTCATCCAAAGCCTTTTCCATATTAATATAATACCAGCGCTTTATCTCATAGTTTTTCTCGTTTCTGGTGGTAACGACCTCATTAGTTATAATTGCTTGGTAAAGCGATGTAATCCGCTGTTGACCGTCAAGTATAAGTAAATCTGGCTTTACATCGCCATCAAGTTTTACACCCTCAACAGGTTTTGTTTTGAATCTTACATTTTCGTTTCCGGTTTCAAGAAGCATAATAGCACCAATGGGAAAGGATTTAGCAACGCTGGCAATAATTTCTCTTATGCGGGTATCATCCCAAATCCACCCTCTTTGGAAATCAGGCAGTTGTATCTTACCTTCATGCACATCTTTCAGTATTTCAAACAAGCTCCTCTTAGTCGAATCAAAAGTTTCCATCACCATCACCCTTCTTTCATTCTCAGGCCAGTACCTAAAATATTCTATTTCGTCTGTGTAAACCCTTTATGAAAGAAGGAATTCCCATTTCAGGTGTATTCTTATTGCGGTCAGCTGTACAAGGATGGTGACAGGGGACGGTTCCTTGTCACACTATCGTTACTCTTCACTCTCCTTTAGTCTTATATAATTGCCGGGCAATGCTTCAAACCGCTCAGGGTAATTCCCACTCCTTGCCCTTATCTGTGTATAGTGCGCCTTACTGCCGTCTCTTGTCAAATACAGCCTGCGTCTATAAATCTCGTCGGCGAGTTCCGCTGCATGCATTGTTCTGTTCTCAGCCTCTGACAAGACTATTTTCATAGCCTCATGTATAGTTAGGCATTTTTTGCATAACGATTTCCGAATCAGTAAAATAGCCTTTGTCGTATTTTAAGACTATATAAACCGGCTTGTTATCTTTAAGCAAAACAACTTTTCCGTTTTTATCAACGACAGAGAATACATGCTCAAGATTGGTTTTAATAATTCAAAAGGAATCAAGCTATCAATTTTTATTTCCATGATTATTCACCTCGCCTTATCACCACCTCATATATTTTGTCTATATAAAATCATATATATTTTAATGCTGCCGGGTGTGAAGGATATACTTAGCATAATATCAGGTGATCAAAGCTAAATATATTCTTTCAAGCAAAACAAAAATCTCAAAGATTATGTTATCTTTGAGATTTAACTATACCTCACAGTTGTCGGCAAAAATAGAGGATATCTCCGTCTGTTAGATTCACGTTGCTAGCGCTGGCTGGCGTGTCAAGGAACCGTCCCCTGTCACGCACCCTGTCACGGGTATTGAATCAGCGAAAAAGAGCAAAATAATCACAAAGCAAAGGGGAGATGGTTTTGTGATGATACGAGATCGAATCGCGCTGGGAGTGGTGGCAGGTCTTTTGGCAACCATACCTTCCTTGATAGTAAACATAATATCTGTAAACCTGGGGTTTGCCAGATGGTATAGTCACCAGATAGGCGGCAGTATTTATCTTCACCCCGGCCTTACAGATTCGCCTCAAGGCGTTATTCTAGGGCTTTTAGTCTGGATAATACCGGCAATGATTCTTGGGGTAATAACATCCTATGTTATCAAGGTAACGGGTGAGGACTTTTGGTGGCTAAAAGGAATCGCCGTAACCTTGACATGTATGTATCTCATTATATATGGCTTTCTGTATAGTTTGGGAGGCGCAAGAATAGTTCCCTTTGATTTTGCTACAAATATTTCTATCTACATAGAGAACGTTATCTATGGGTTAACGCTGGCTTATCTGATAAAGCGTTGGGGGAAAGTGACGACCTCCTGAACCTTTGAAATATATCAGATATTCCTTACTGCGGACAGATCACCAGGCCACAAAGCAGGCGGCAGCTGTGGCGATCTGTTCAGCAATTTCTCAATCGCTGCATTCTTTAATCTCAGGATATTGCGCGAGAAGTTTTTCGTTTGCTATTTCCAACTGCCTATAATACTCAGCATAAGATGGACTCAACTCTTTTAAAGCTGGAATAAATATGTCATTATATCCGCTTACCCTGGTAAACTCCTTCATCAAGGACATAATTTTATGTGCAGGTGTTTTCTTATACTCTGGCGATTGCTTATAGGCTAGATACTGTTCTAACAGCTCTTTATTATTTGCCAGGTATTCATCCGGGTTTTCTATAGATTTATTTACATTTTCAATCATCCCGGAGATGTATTCTGTCCCAAAATCTTTAGTATGCTCACTCAAATATTCCTGTAAATCTGCCGGCAAATCTATTGGCGGAACATTATCCAGGAATGCAACTACTTTCTCATAAGCTTTCTGCTGACTTTTTGTTGTAATAGGTTCATTTAAGAACCGGGCAAAATGTAAACAGATAAATCTGCCAAAATATCCCGGAAAGGCATCTAACAGCTTTTCAGTAATCGTCTTACTATTTTCTAACATCTGCAGTTCTCCACTTACTTCAGCATAACTTGCACCACCTGCTAATTTCTCCAGCAGAGATTTCTTCACTTGTTCTCTTTGTATATCCAGTTCTTTTTTGAGCGTAAAAGCATGCAAACTTTCTCTTGCTTCATCCTCTATTAGTTTTTTAATATCTTCCGTACTGATACCAAGCTTTCTTAGAACAGCAACCTTTTTCAACTGTTCTACCTGACGTTCAGTGAAATCCCGGTAGCCGTTTTCTAAAATAACTGGAGACACTAATCCCCGTTCTACATAGTACTCAATTGCTTTTTTTGTCAGGCCTGTAATCTTACTGACCTCATTAATAAACATAATCATCACCTCCCTTAAAGCATAAGCTCACCCCTAAGGTGCTAGTCAAGCTTTTTACTAAATCTTTTGCTTTGGCTTATAACTAAATATTTCTCTAAAGTTAAGCTGTGTCAGTAAACCCCTGCGGTTAGGAAAAGGTTGGTGTAATTTCCTGTCCGGCAAACAAAAACACCTGTTTTAGCAGGTGTTTACTTAAATTTTACCACTTTTCTTACACGACTTTATTTACATTAGACCGCCGATTCACGATAGCCGATTTTTCTGAGCAGAGAATCGTTTTGATAGACAAATTGTTCCGGTTTATTGGGCTCAAAGTAGACCTCAAACAGCTTATTACTTTCATCCTGCAGCAATACTGCTTTTGCGCCCATGGCTTTATTAACATCAGCAGCAACTATGCTTGCGTCTTTAAGCATATAGATCTTTGTTTCAGGAATTGTACCGGTAGTTGCTACTATTTCCTTTTTATCATCACTATCCAAATCAACTTCCCTTGTGTTTCCATCAATCTGCAAAACTGAATCTTCCGCTTTTCTTTCCACCAACCAATAAAATGCCTGCGCGTAATTCGCGCCCAAAACACCATAAAATTTTACTGCTGTCATCCCAAATACCTGGGTTTCCTCAATTCCCGGCAAATCTTCCCCTGCGTTCTCCATGGACACCTGGCCTATATCATAAGACTTCCCGTCTACATTAACTGCGCCCCTATATTCGCCGCTTTCCTCGTCCAGAAAGATAAAGGCACTTTTGTCTTTATCTACAATTACTTCTGTCATGACTTTTATATCGCTATCGTCCAATTGCTCTATTTTGATCGTGTCTGCTGCGGTAAATTCTAATGGAAAAGTATTATTGCTTTGATACCCCTTCAATCTAGTAATTATCCCCGCTCCCGCTGTAGTGACAAGCATTACCGAAAATACAATTAGCCAAAATTTTGCGCTCTTATGCTGCAACACGTTCCCTCCATTACTTCCCTTGTGACGAAAAATATATATCTTTTTATAAAGTAATGACATAATACTGGCTTATGCGTCCTTTTTGGTAATTGTCATTTTCACAGACCAGGACGCCACCATTCTTGATAATGGTTTTTGCTGAGGCAATATTATCCCTAAAACAGCCAAGAATGACTTTTGTCAGGCCTTTTTCTCTGCAGACATCTAAAGCATGTTTCAGCATAGCGGTGGCATATCCTTTATTTCTTTCCGATGGACGGACGCCATATCCTATGTCACCGATGGTCCATGAAAGTTCCGGGGGCAGCTCGTAGCGTATGCTCAGCAGTCCGATCAGGCGCTTGTTATCAAAGCAGAGCAATAAAAGTGATTTACCAAATCTTTCATCACCTTCAGCGGCATTACGGTTTATCTTTGCGACCCACTGTTTATATTCTGACGAGGTCAAACCATAACTGGCACTGATGCTCTTTTCCCCCTGTTCGTAATGTTCCTGAATATAATCATTAATAAGCTTTTCATCCTTAATTTGCGGAAGTCGATAAATCATTTAGATTCACTACTTTCCCTGTTTAGGTGCTTTTCAACAAATATATCCGCCTTCCAGCTTAATTGCTGTTAGAAGTCTAGGCAGGCAGAATAACCTTCCTTCTCAAACTTTTGTAAAAACCTAATCGCTGCTTCTTTATCAAGCGGCCTGCTGATAAGATATCCCTGTACTTTATCGCAGTCGTGTTTTTTTAAATACTGCAGCTGGACATCATGCTCAACTCCCTCGGCAATAGTGTAATGTCCCAGTTTATGTGAGATTGAAATAATATCACTGGTTATCGCCTTATGTGGGTTTGTGCCCAGCAGTCTGTCAACAAAATACTTGTCAATTTTCATGTAATCTGCCTCTAACTCTTTTTCCCGGGCCAGGGAAGAATAGCCGGTCCCAAAATCATCGATAGCGATGTGAAGCCCCGCCTCCCTCAATTTTCCAATCACAGCATTGAGGTTATCATAATCAGAAGCAAAAACAGATTCTGTGATCTCAATGCCGACAAGCTTCGGGTCAATCTCCATCTCATTTATTAACTGCAACAGTCTGCTGGGGAAATCAGGCTGCTGGAGCTGAATAATAGAAATATTGATTGAAACTTCAATCTCATCATAACCATGCTCTTTCAACTTGTTCAAAAAACGAAATGCTTTGATTATCACTTTTTCGCCAATGGGCAGAATAAGTTTGGTTTTTTCGGCGATGGGAATAAACTCTAAGGGCGACACCAGCCCCAGCTTTTCTGTCCTTAATCTGGCCAATGCTTCTAAACCGAAGATTGAACCGGTTTTTAAACTTAAGATCGGCTGATACTGCAAAAACAACTCATCGCTAGTCTTTTCATCAGCTGCGATAGCGCTGAGCGCTTCTACGATATCCCTTTCACGGTTTACTAAGGCTTCCAGCTCTTCGTCGTAAAAACAGATGTCAAAACCCTTTCCGGAAAAGCTGAGACACCTTTCCGAGGCAATCAGCAGTCTTCTCAACAGCATCTCAACATCTTGCTCCTGCTCAATTTCCAAAATCCCTATCCCGCCGCCTATTCTGTCTGTTACAAAGACGGTATTTAATGCTGCTATAATCAGATTGCTAAATGCAACAAGTTCCTCTCTGTCTTCGTAATCAAAGAGATAAAAGATAAAGCGATTTTCACGCGGGTAAAAAAGCAGACACCGTTCAGTGCAGTGCTGACTAAGGACATCAGCAGCTCTGTTGATAATATTTTGCGCATACTGGTAACCATAATCGACTGCAATCATATGAACCATGCTTAAATTAATACCAATGAGTGCTTTTTTTGCATATTTATTTAACTTAATATCTTTTTCCAGCAGTGAAACTAAATAATCGCGGTTGTATAAACCTGTCCACCTGTCGTGTTCATTATTATATTTTAGAGTGTTTTCCACTGCCTTACGCTCTGAAATATCAAGAATAAGTCCCTCCAGTGCTTCCACTGCACCGGCCTCATTATATATACCCTGCCCCATCTCCAGCACCCATTTCCTCTCGCCGGCAGCAGTGATAATCTCATATTCATATTTAAACGGCTCCCTTGCTGTCAGAATGCGCCGCCATTCATTCCACAAGGCTTCACGATATTCGGGAGCGATAAGATCATTATAAGTTATGTCTCTGTTGTAGAGCAGGCTCTCTGGAGGATAGCCAGTAAGGTTAAAGCAGCCTTGGGAAACATACTGCATTGTCCAGTTACGGTCGTAATTACACCTGTAGGCAAGACCCGGAAGGTGGGAAAGAAAAACAGATTTGCTGCGCTCACTCTCCTGCAGCGCTTTTTCCAGAATGAGTTTCTGTTCTGCCAGCTCCTGTTCGAACTGCAGCAGGGCGGCATGAACAGCAATTCTGGCTCGCAGTGAATCTTTATGAATTGGTTTGCGAATATAGTCCACAGCACCAAGCTTAAGTCCCTTACTTTCCAGCTCCCCTTCATCACAAGCAGTCAAGATGATAGTGCGCAGCTGCCGAAAACGTTCGTCCTCTTGTAAAGCTGCAAGCACCTGCAGCCCATTCATTGTGGGCTTGTCCAGACCGAGAATGAGCAGATTTATCCCCTCATGTTCAGCCAGCATTTGCAGAGCTTCCCTACCGTCGCGAGCAGTTATAAGGCAGTATTCGCTTAGCGTCTCCTTAATTATCGACCTATCAGCTGCGGAGTCGTCAACAACTAAAATCTTAATTAACATTGTGTTAATCCTCCTAAATAAGCCTGACACTCATTTCTGGCTTGAATAGATCATCCGTAAGAATATTGCAAACATTCAACGCATAAAACAGAGGACTGCCCAAACAAGCCGCTAATAAAATTATATATGTATTACCAAATCTAGTAAACAAAAATAACTGCCGTTCAGGAAAAACATCCTAAACGGCAGCCTTTTATCACTATTAACCCCGTCATCTACTTTAGTTTCTGAGAATCTTCTCCATAGCTCTGCCCCTGGCCAATTCATCAACCAGTTTGTCAAGCCATCTGATTTTCTGCATCAGTGGATCTTTAATTTCCTCAACCCGCACTCCACAAATCACACCTGTTATTTTGGCAGCATGGGGATTTATCTGTGGAGCTTCGTTAAAAAAGGTTTCATAGTCAACATTGTTGGTAATTTGTGTTTGCAGACCCTGCTCGTCATAGCCCGTCAACCAGTAAATAATTGTATCGACTTCTTCCTTGGTGCGTCCTTTACGCTCCACCTTTTGGACAAGTAGGGGGTAAACCTTCGAAAACGCCATCTTAAATACTCGTTCATTGCTCATAAGATGTCACTCCATTTCATCTGCAGCTAACCTCAGCACAGATGCAGTTATATAGATAGATGATATACTTTTGACATTCCATTGTCAAAACCGGGGGATGACATTTTACAGAGAAAAAACATACTGGCTTTGACCTTCTGCCTGCATAATTACTTTTTCACATTTAACCTGAAAGACCTGTTCTATTTCCCTGCTGTTATAAACAGCCTGGGGGGTATCATAAATAATTACTTCTCCCTTGTCGAGCAGGCAGATTTTATCACAATAAGTCAGCGCGCTGTTAAGGTCGTGCAGCACCATAATGACTGCCTTGCCCATATCTTTTAACTCTTTAATAATGGCCAGTATTTCCAGCTGATGATTTATATCTAAATAAGTTGTGGGTTCATCCAGAAAAATATAATCTGTATCCTGGGCTAAAACCATGGCCAGATAAACTTTTTGCCGTTCTCCTCCTGAAAGTTCCCTGACGTTTTTGTTCCTGTCTTTTTTTATCTCCAGCTTCGCCAAAGCATCTTCCACAATCGCTTTATCCTTGGCTTGAGGAATCCTCGGAAAACCTAAATAAGGGAATCTGCCGTGCATAACCAGATTATAAACAGAGATATTAGGGGTACTCCTGAGCTGCGGCAGAAAAGAGACTACTTTTGCTAATTCTTTCTCGGGTAGCTTAGTGATACTCTCTCCGTTTAAAAATATTTCGCCGGCCATCGGTTTTAGCAATTTAGCCGCTGTTTTTAGTATAGTAGTCTTGCCGCAGCCATTTTTGCCAATAATACCGGTGATACTTCCTTTGGCAAAAGAGATATTTATATTTTTAATTACCTCAATTCCTTGATAACCGGCAGTTATATTTTTTAATTCAAGCATCAATAAGCCTCCTTCTCTGTTTCAGCAGCAGATAAATAAAAAAGGGGCCTCCTAAAAAAGACATGATGATGCCCACTGGAACTTCATAGGGAGCAAACAAAGTCCGGGCCAGAAGATCGCAAAATAAAGCAAAAGAGCTGCCCAGCAAAGCAGTAACGGGAACCAGCAGCCTGTTGTCGGAGCCGATAATAAATCTGCCTGCATGGGGAACGATAAGTCCGATAAAGCTTAGCAGTCCGGCAAAGCTGATGGCGCTGCCTGCTAATAATGATGACAGGACAATAAAAAGAAAACGATATCTCGACACATTTAAACCTAAAGATTTAGCCGTTTCATCTCCTAAGGAAAGGACGTTCATGTCGTAACTAAAGATTAAGCCGATAAAGAAGGAAATAAAGATTATGATTCCGGGCAGCTTAATGCTATCCATCGTCACACCCGCTAAGCCACCTATTACAAAACTTGTCCGGATGAGGACTGTGTCCGGCCAGATAGTAAGGATTGTGTCGGTAAAGGCACCAATAAAACTGGACACGGCAGCACCGGACAAGACAATGGTAATCCTTGATGCTCCTGTTTTTTTGGCGATAAAAAACACTAACAGGGTAGCAATAAGGGCTCCGGCAAAGGCTGCCAGGGGCATTAAAGTAAGATAAGGAGGAAAAAGTGCAGTTACCAAAGCAGTAAATAAGCCGGCTCCGGAAGTCACACCGATAATGCTGGGTCCGGCCAGGGCATTGTTCAGTACTGTCTGCAGCATTAATCCCGCTAATGAAAGAGCACAGCCGGCCAACATTGCGGCCACAGTCCTTGGTATCCTGACATAATTGATAATTAGAAATTCCTTTGTCAGTTCGCCGCCGCTAAATAAAACGGAAATTGTTTTTGCTAATGCTATCTTAGACGACCCGATGCTGATACTTAATGCTGCAAAAAACAGCAGACATAAAGCCAGCAAAGCTATAACAAAAATGTTATAGCTTTTTGTCTGCTGCTTAATGAAAAACCTCCGGGTAGATGATTTCTGCGAGATACCTATAGCTCTCACCCCATTTGGCATTTGGTTTATAGTGGAACAATTCTTTTGGCAGGATTATATACCTGTCATTTTTGACAGCAGTCAAGCTGCGCCATGCCGGGTTTTTTTCTAGCCCGTTTTTTAAAGCCTCGAGAGCTTTTTCCGTACTGCCCATGGTGGTAACAAAAATGTAGTCCGGATCCTCTGAGATTATCTCTTCTATGCTCAATTCTTCCAACAAAGAAGGATACTTTTGAGCAATGTTGATCGTTTCTAAATCCGCTAAGATTTTACAAGCTAAATTGTCATCTTTTTTTGCTTTGGCGCCGCTGGAAAAAGCCCGTACAAACAAGACTGTTGGCTGATCATAAACTTTATTTTTGATCTTTGCTAAGGTACGCTCAATATCTGCCTGCACTTTCAGTCCATGCTCTTCATACAAATCCTTGTTTCCGGTAATGTCAGTACAGATATCCAGCATCTTTAAATAGTCCTCAAAATATTCTACTTTAAAAAAGGCATGGGGGATTTTGGCATCTTCCAAAATGGCCGAAATTTTGAAATGGCTATCAATATCAGGTGATAATAAAACGAAATCGGGTGAGAGGGATAAAACTTCCTCCACATTTGGCTCCTTTACAGTGCCGACCAGACTGATTGTATCTGACATCTCTAAGCGCTCTTCCTTAACTACATCATCTGTTACCCCTAGCACATCTCCACCGGCCAATGTCCATGTTTCTGCAAAAGAGCCCAGCAGGGAGACAACCCTTTCCGGTCTCTCTTCTAAGACAACAGTCCTATCCAAGGCATCGGTAAAAGTGTAATATGCAGCCTGCTTGCTGTTATCTACAGGGTTACTTTCACCGCCCCTGCTGCACCCCGCTGCTGCCAGCAGCAATAATATCATTAACAGTAGAAACCTTCTTTTCAATCTCAGCACTCCCAATTGTGATTAAAACTGGCGCTTTGCTAATTTTTCCTATCATCATCGTATCACTTAATAAATTTATTTAAAAATACAAGAACACAATTATAATTATAGGTTTTACCTATAGAAATCGGAGTGAAAAGAGAGCATTCAAGCTTGATATAACTTCCTGTCCCAAAAAAAGCTCCCGGGCTTTACTTTACCAACTTGCTGGCAGCGTCAGTTTTAATCCGGGAGGTGATGTTTTTATAGTCCTTTACTACTTCGATTAAACTTTTCATTCCTTTCGTTAGAGCCTTATCTTTATGGTGTACAATGCTGAAATATCTGTCCCAGGCTCCGTCGGCACACTCGATAATATGAATGAGCGAATTTTTTACTTCTGCCTCTACTAAACATATAGAGATTACTGCCAAATAGTTATTATTTATTACTTCTTTTTTAATCGCTTCCGGGCTATTACCTTCAAATGCTATTTTGATCTCGATGCCGTTATCGTGCATATATTTTTCAAAAAGTTCCCTCGTTCCACTGCCCTTTTCCCTCATGGCAAAGTTTTCCCGGGCCAGCTCAGGCAGCTTAATAAACTTCCTTCGGGCAAAAGGATGATGTGCGCTGCAGATGAGAACTAAATAGTCTTCAACTTCCGGCATACTGATTAAATCAGGACTTTTGACTTCCCCCTCGACAATGCCGATATCTATTTCCGCGTTGACAAGTTTACTCTCTATCACCTGAGTATTATTCATATAGGAATAAACCTCGATCTGGGGTTCTTTTGCCGTAAATCTCTTGATAATATCACTTAAGATAGACTCACCCACTGTAATGGTCGAGCCTATTTTTATTTTCTCTTTTTTACCTAAACTGAACATTTTTTCTTCTAAAGCATCAAACTGTCTGACTACTGTTTGCGCAGAGGAAAACAATTTTTTTCCGGCTTCAGTGATATATAACCTTCTGTTTAAACGTTCAAATAACAAGATTCCGTAGTGTTCTTCCAGCTCCCTGATGGCTTGACTGACAGTTGGCTGCGAAATAAAAAGTTTAGCAGCTGCAGCACTCATGCTTCCGCTCATTACTACCTCAATAAATATTCTCAAGTGCCTGATTGTCACCATCTACCCTCCGATACGATTAAGTTTTCTGGCTCAATTCTGGTCATTATAGGTTTTACCTATAACAATGATTTGATTTTATCATTTTACCATTTTTCCGGCAATTGATATATTTTAACTAAGATAATTGTTATTTATCAGCAGGGAAGTGTAATAATGCATGTATTAATCATCGGTGGTGTTGCTGCAGGGACGAAAGTAGCGGCAAAATTAAAAAGAGATAACTACCATGTGCAGGTAACAATCTTAACAAAAAGTAAAGATATTTCCTATGCCGGCTGCGGGCTGCCTTATTATGTGGGTAGTGTCATTGAGCAACCTAATGATTTAATCGTCAACACTCCGGAAAGCTTTGCCCAATTAACCGGTGTTAAGGTATTAACTGAAGTGGAAGTAACAAAAGTAGATCCGCAGAAAAAAGAAGTAGAAGCCCTCGATCTAAACACAAATGAAAGTCAGACCTACACATATGACAAACTGGTGATAGCAACCGGTGCCGATCCCATTAAGCCTCCCATTGCCGGAGTTGACTTAAAAGGAGTATATTTCATGAGGACGCCGGACGACGCCATAAAACTACGCTCCGCCGTGGACACCGGGGAAATAAAACGGGCAGTAGTGGTGGGCGGCGGGTTTATCGGTTTAGAAGTAGCGGAGAATTTGGCCGCTCAGGGGATTAAAGTTTTTATGCTGGAGATGGCTGAGCAAATACTGCCCGGTTTTGATCCGGAGATGGCAAATTATGTTGAAAACCAGCTGGCTGAACAGGGCATTATGGTTTTCACCGGCACTAAATTAGAGGCAATTCTGGGCGAAGTAAAGGTTGAAAAGATCAAAACCAGCAGACGTCCCATGAAGGCAGATGCCGTTATCCTGGCAGTAGGCATCAGACCTAATACTGCTTTCTTGGCTGACACAGGCATTCAACTAGCCGAGAATAAAGCTATTGTGGTCAATGAACAGCTGGAGACCAATCTTCCAGACATTTATGCCGCCGGCGACTGTGCTGTGGTCAGTAACATGCTAACAGGAAAAGAAGCTTATTCTCCCATGGGGTCTGCGGCCAATATTGCAGGAAGAATTTTAGCCCAGAATTTAAACGGGAAAAACATCAGCTATAAGGGTGTGCTTGGTACTACCGTCGTTAAACTTCCGCACTTAAATGCCGCAAAAACCGGCTTGACGGAAGCAGCTGCGAAAGCTGAGGGTTATGATGTGGTAACAGTTATCACGGTTGTTGACGATAAAGCCCATTATTACCCCGGGGCTGCAGAGTTCATTGTTAAGATGATAGCTGACAGAAAGACAAAAAGGCTCTTAGGTCTGCAGGTAGTGGGTAAAGGTGCTGTAGATAAGATGGTAGACATAGCGGTGACGGCCATTGCTTTGCATGCCACTTTAGATGATATTAAAGATTTAGATTTTTCCTATGCACCGCCCTTCTCAACGGCCATCCATCCTTTTTCCCATACAGTTAATGTCTTGCTGAACAAAATCAACGGCGAAATCCATTCCCTGACACCAGGAGAATATTTGGCAGGTAAGGCTGACGGTTACCAACTAATCGATGCCTCCTTGAGTCCAAGTATCGCAGGCGTGCCCTATATAGATTTAGCCAAAGTGCAGGGAGAGCTGCCTCAATTTAAGAAAGATGAAAAGCTTTTATTAGTCTGTAATAAGGGCAAAAGGGCCTATCTTTTGCAGAAGCGGCTGCAGAGCTTTGGCTATACAGATACATTAGTCCTTGAAGGCGGTACTACTTTCAATGAAGTACCATCGGCCAATTAAATGAGGAGGTACTGAAATGACAGCTTTAAAAGTTACACCGGAACAAGAAAAAGCAGTAAAAGCTCTAGGGTTTCTGAGAAACAGAGGGACAGACAATTTTAATGGCAGAATTATCACTGTTAACGGGAAAATAACGGCAGCTCAGCAAAAATGTATCGCAGAGGCTGCAGAGAAATTTGGTAACGGTACTGTTCTCTTTACCACCAGATTAACAGTAGAAATTCCCGGGATCCCCTACGACAAGATAGAAGAGTTTAGAGCCTATATCGCTCAGGCAGGCCTTGAAACGGGAGGCACCGGCTCAAAAGTACGACCAATTGTTGCCTGTAAGGCAACTACCTGCCAATATGGTTTAATTGACGGTTTTGCTCTTGCAGAAGAAATTCATGAGCGGTTTTATAACGGTTATGGCGCTGTTAAATTGCCTCACAAATTTAAAATCGGTGTGGGCGGCTGTCCCAACAATTGTATTAAACCTGATTTAAATGATCTGGGGATTATCGGCCAATTGGAGCCCATTTTTGATGAGGACTTATGCATGGGCTGCAAAAAATGTGCAGTAGTTGATGTATGTCCGGTAGATGCAGCCAAAGTGGTTGACGGTGTATTAAATCTTGATCAGGAACTTTGTAATAATTGTGGGCGCTGCATAGGAAAATGTCACTTTGATGCCATCGAAGAAGGAAAACCGGGATATAAAATTACCATTGGCGGCAGATGGGGTAAAAAAGTAAAGCGAGGTATAGCCCTAAATAAGTTTTTTGCAGATAAGGAAGAAGTCTTCACTACAATAGAGAAAATGCTGCTCATCTATAGAGAACAGGGGCTTACAGGCGAGCGTTTAGCCGATACAATCGCAAGAATAGGTTTTGACGAGATCGAAGCACAGCTTTTCTCAGATGAAATTTTAGCCAGAAAGCAGGAAATTTTAGATGCGAAACTCCATTTAGCCGGAGGAGCAACATGTTAGCAGCAATGCTGCCTTGCAGCCGGCTTGTGAAAACGGGATGAAAACAAAAAGATACGCCTCAATTTGTTCCGTTTGCCGGCCGCATCGGAAATGTTTTTGTCCTGCTCGTTATGTATACTATAACTATGACCGGTTATACATTACCCTGAAATAATCATTTGCCAAAAGCAAAAGCCAACCACCGGAGGTAGTAAATATGTATACCGAGCAGGAGCTACGAAAAGTTTTAAGCGTGGTGTCTGGAAACACCACGCTTAAAGTTTGCACGTCTCGGCCGGGAATATTCATGTGCCCCAAAAG
>JAAYKP010000065.1 GCA_012522335.1 Bacillota bacterium | reverse complement strand
TAGATACCGACAAAATAGAACACGGTTAGACATATTCCGACAATTGAGAATATTTGTTCTTTTAATTCTAAAAGATAAGGAGTAGCTATGCGAAAATTAAACTGTAAAAGTAAGGCAAAGTAAGCTGAAACAGCCACTAAACAGAGATCTAGTGCGATCAACAGCACTTGCCTCCTGTTGATACGTAGATCCATAGATTATCCCCCTAAGCGCTGTATGTACTTTTGAATCTACTAAACAGCTGATGCTGTCATGCTAGCGCGAGCCGTAATAATAGTGATAGTAATAACCTTCCTGCATTGGTGCTTTATTCAAAATGACACCCAGGATATTGGCCTTAGCTTTCTGCAGCTGCTCTTTGGCGGCTAAGGTCTGCTCATGTGTTGCGTCACCGGTACCAACCACCAGGATTACACCATCCAGGTAATTAGCTAAGATCGACGCATCGGCTACCGCCAGCACCGGCGGCGAGTCTACCAGAACCACATCAAAGCTTTCACTCACAGCAGCAACAAAGCTGCGCATTTTATTTGAACCAATTAACTCAGCCGGGTTGGGCGGTATGGGACCGCTGGTCAGTAAATAAAGGTTTTCCTGACCGGGTGAAAGCATAACCTCCTCCCAGCCTAAATTGTCATCAAGCAGCAGATTGGTTAAGCCAACGTGGGAGGACTTATTAAAATACTTACCGAGGGTAGGATTGCGCAGATCGGCATCAATTAAAAGGACCCGTTTGCCGGCGGCGGCCATGGTTACACCTAAATTGGCGGCAATGGTGGACTTACCTTCAGAAGGTATCGTACTGGTCACCAATATATTTTTGATCTGTTTATCAATACTGGAAAATTCAATATTGGTACGAATAGTGCGAAAGGCTTCAGAGATCGGTGATTTAGGGTCACTGGAAGTAATTAGTTTAGCTTCGTAGTTGCGGCTGCGATTTTTGCGCTTCTTTCTCATCTTTCTCCCTCATAGTAGGGAACTACGCCTAACAGGGGCAGCTCCAGTATTTGCTCCACATCTTTTGGTGTTTTAATGGTATTGTCAAGATACTCTAAGAAAAAGGTCAAAAACACACCCGCCATTAACCCTAACAGGGAAGCAATAGCCGTATTGAGCAGAGGCCGCGGTGCTATGGGCACCATGGAAGTGGTGGCCGGGTCAATGACACTCACATTGCTGACCTGCATAATGGTGCCAATCTTAGCAATAAAAGCACTGGCAACGCCGTTGGCAATCAGGGCAGCGCGTCCCGGATAAGTATCTTTAACCGTCACCGAAATAATCTCTGTATCGGCCACTTGGCTAACAGTAATTTTTTTCTTCAGCTCGGCCGGTGTCAGCTGCAGATTTAGTTCTTTAATCACCTCATTGGCAACTAAATCACTTTTGGCAATTTGCTCATAGGTAGAGACCAGTTGGCGGTTCAGCTGTATATCCTGGATCACAACCTGAGAACCTTCAGCAGGTTTTCCTACCAGTAAAGTGGTGGAAGACTGATAGACAGGCTCCAGCACAAACAAAGTTATAACTACACCGGCAACAAAAGAGAGTAATAAACAAGCAAGAATGAGTTTCCAGCGTTTAGCGATAATGGCGAGAAGTTCACGCAATTCCAGTTCCTGTTCCAAGTCGATTCTCCTCTTTACAGACGCCAAGCGTCTCCTTGTTTGGTTACAATCTGAAAAGTTTTTTCAAGGCTGCCAATGGGGTTCTGTTTTGAGACATCCTTTTAACAGGCTCATTATTTAAGAGAGCTTTCGGGTTTTCCTGCAGCAGCAGCTGCAGCGGATACTGCTTTGCCAGTGACTGCAGGTTTGCTTTTTGCAGCTGTTTGACATGGTGGCTGTCGCTGGCTAAAAAATGTGCCATACCGTCATTAAGCAGCTGCTTGGCAGTACGCTGGACTCGTTTGCCGTACAGGCCGCTGAGACTGGTGAAATTAACCTGCACCAGGCAGCCAAGCTGCACTAAAGTTTGCAAGCTGGCCGGATCACTCTGCAGTGCCTGACAGCGTTCCGGGTGGGCGATTATCGGCTGACAGCCCTGCAGCTGCAGTTGAAAAAGCACCTGTTCGGTATAAGACGGCAGAGCTTGATATAATGGCAGCTCCAGCAGCAGGCTTTTGGTACCGGCAATGAACGGCAGCTCCTGAGGAGCTAAATCTAAGAGCACAGGCGTCAATAAAATTTCGCCCCCCAAAACGACATGTAAAGGAACTCCAGCTTCCTGCAGAGCTTCACAAAGCAGCTGATACTGCTGCTTAATCTGTGCCTGATAACGCTGAGAAAAATCCTCCAGATAGTGGGGGGTCGCTACAACGGTGCTGAAGCCCTGCTGCACTAAAGCTTGTGCCAAGGCCAAGGCATCTGCCATTGTAGCTGGGCCGTCATCAACATCCGGCAGGAGGTGACAGTGTAGGTCAAAATAATTTGTCATAAAACCCTCCCTTGTTATCATAAATTCGACAAT
>JAAYKP010000064.1 GCA_012522335.1 Bacillota bacterium | reverse complement strand
GCACTTGGCTGTTAACTTGACAACTTTATTAGTTTTCAGATAGAATAATGACACCGCCGGCATTATTCAGAATATTAGGACTAGAGCTTTCTGGACGAACTTCTGTTCGTCTTTAATTATCTCGGGCTTTGGGAGCACATTTGCACGGAAAGCTTTGCCGTGCAAATAATCTGAGAAAGGGTGTGCATACCAGTGGCAGGTGCAAAAAGATTTATCTCCCTCCTGCTGCTGCTAATTCTGGTTTTGGCGGGCACGTTAACCGGATGCGGCAAGGGAGACACAGCCGGCAGCACATCTGCTGAAGAAAAAGGTGTTACCTTAAAGATTGGCTCGCAGGGCTACGCTGAAGTGGAAATCTTAGCCGAACTGGTGAAAATCCTGATCGAGGAAAAAACACCGCACAAAGTAGAGCATGTCCGCAATCTTGGCTCTTCACTGGCCGCTTATGAAGCTACAATTAAAGGTCAGTTAGATATGTGCAACAACTTTACGGGCACCCTGTTTTTAGGATTATATGAAGAGGGACTAGCCGAGGAGTACAGGGATCCCCAGAAAGTATGGGAGTTTGTCCGTGAAAATCTTGCTAAAGATCACGGCGTAACTGTTTTCCCCTCTTATGGCTATAATAATTCGTATTGTGTGGCCGTACCCCGTAAATGGGCAGAAGAAAACAATATTAACAAACAAAGTGACCTTGCCCCCTTTGCTCAAGATCTGAGACTGGCAGTCACCCCCTCCTGGTTAAACTATCCTCGCCAGGGTTACAAAGAATATACAGAGTTATACGGCTTTACTTTTAAAGAGGCTGTTGAAATGAACCGTTCTCTGATGTACATGGCCATTGCCAATGGTGAAGTAGATGCCATTAATGCCTATTCCACTGACGGGGAACTGCTGGTTGGAGACTTAAAGATTCTTGAGGATGACAAAGGTTTTAACCCGCCTTACTATGGTATTTTATTGGTACGAACTGAAGTTTTGACGGAACATCCCGAAATAGAAGAAGCTCTGCAGGGCATCGAAAATCTAATTAGCACCGAACAGATGCAGAAACTAAACAAAAGAGTTTCCGTAGACGAAATGGAGCCGGCAGATGTAGCCCGTGAATTCTTACAGGAAAAAGGTTTAATTGAATAAATAAACAGCGGCAAACCAAAAGGCTGTCCCCCGGGGCAGCTTTTTCTCTGCCCTTTTTTCTGCCGCTTCGCCGGGGTTTTCCCCGGTTAAACTTTTGTATTTTATGTTAACAAGAATTAATAAAAGCGTAAAAATAATAATCAAATTATAAGGAACATTTTGTTTTTATCGCTTATACTGAAGGAGAGCCAAGATTCCTCCTCAAACATCAAAACCTCAAAACGGGAGGTAAAAAAAATGACTAAGGAGCAGATATTCGGCAAAAAGCACCGGGGCATTATTGCTGCAGCCCTCCTGCTCTGCCTATTAGCGGTAGTTTTGCTTTGGCAGGAGATACCGGTTAGGTTTCTCGCTGCCTGGCACAGCTGGCTTGCTGATGAGCTTCCTGCTGCCGGAGAGACGGAACTGCCGGACCCGGAAGATAATCCTGTACAGCCCATGCCGCAGGAAGAACATGCAGAACAGGAGCCTGAAGCAGAGCCGGAACAGGAACAAGAACAAGAGCAAGAGCAAGAGCAGGAGAACACAGAGGAAAAGACTCCTACCCAGCCGGTACCCCGGGAGCCGGAGCAAACACCCATTATTTACGTCGGTCAGCAGCTGCTGATTCCTGGGGCAGGTGGCAAACAAACGGCGTCCAAAGTTGTTACTCAGGGACTTATAGCCGGCAAAGAGCCGCAGCTAGCTCTCACCTTTGATGCCGGCTGGCTGTACGATCAAACCATGGCCTTATTAGATGTTTTAGATGCTTATGATGTTAAATCTACTTTTTTTCTGCGCGCGCTCTGGGCAGAGGCACACCCCGAGCTGGCGCAGGAAATTAGTAAAAGGGGACATCGTCTGGAAAATCATTCCCTGACTCATGGTCATTTAGTTAAGATGACAGATGCAGAAATCAGCAAAGAACTGCAGAAAGCCACCCGGATTATTCAAAAAATCAGCGGTACACAACCTACCCTTTTTCGCCCACCCTACGGAGAGTATAACGAGCGTCTGCTTAAACTGGCAGCAGAAGCAGGTTATCCCTATACAGTTCTTTGGACTGTGGACAGCCATGACTGGGCTGAAGAAATTCGTGGGCAAAAAGTTACCGCAGATTATCTGGTCGAACGAGTGCTCAAACATGCCGCACCAAACGGTATTATCTTAATGCATCTCGGCGGCTATCAGACAGTGGAAGCCCTGCCGCGGATTATCGAGGGTGTGCGTGCACAAGGCTACCGACTGGTTACAGTGAATGAAATGCTGCCGCCTGCGGCAGCAGAAGGAACTAACATCTATACCGTACAGCAGGGAGATACTCTCTATGCCATTGCCCGCCGCTACAATGTGACAGTGGAAGAACTGATTAAAGCTAATAATTTATAGCTGCAGACAGCAGTCGGGGCGGCCTTCCGCCCCGACTGTACTTTTCACGGCAGATACTTTCTAGCTCCCTCATCAAATTTAGCGCGGTTGATAACTTTTTTTAATAATCGCACTTAACTGCAGAGCCTGACTATAATCACCTTCAATTTTTACTTTTCCCGTCATGATAGCCAGTTTGGGGTTTAATTCACCGGCGGCAATCTTGAGAAAAACTGTATCCGTAAGATAAAAACTACAGCTGGGGGTAAAGGGAGTACCTTTAGCCCACTCCAAAAGCTGATTCTCTATTTTTAGCTGGTAAGTTACGGCCTGCTGCCCCACAACATTTAATTCAAAGACAGCATTCATCTCAAGCAGCTCCGGCGGAGCCTGGTCCAGCTGCGCAATTAAATCGGCAATAACTTCCTCGACAGTCATCATGGACCTCCTTTCACTTTTCCGTATATTCTATACAGCAAAACCAGGAATGTGCTAACTCAGTATCTAAATCCGTTTATAAATCCTGTTCCAGCTTGTGTGTCTGGTGGCATTGATGATATTAACTGCATATTTAAAGCAAAAACTCGAGTAGAAACTCGAGTTGCAAATAGAACACTATTAGCTTTGTGCGGCTACAATGATGACGGTGATAACGGCTATGCCCAGTATTATTGCGCCCATCAGAAGCAGTGCAAATTTTGTTTCGCCGATACCATATTGCGTCCGGTAAGGATCAATTTCTGCATATTGGTCACGCGCGCGCCACTCAATACGTCTTTTGAAACGAACCCGCGTATCATCAAACTTCTCCACTAATTCCCAACCATTCTGCGCTTCCTCTGCACACAGAGTGTTAAATTTATCACCGCTCATCCGCGTAACTGAACGGACAATTTTAAACTCCCAACCTGTCAAATCATCAGCTTTATACACTGTCAATTGTTCTTCCTCCTCCCGCATTTTGGCCTGCTGTGCGGCAGCAGCTGCCGCGGCAGCCCCAGCACTCATTTCATCCCCTCCTTAGAGACGCTCTTCATACCGGTTCAGGAAAACCTAAAATACCGTTTACCAAGACATTTTTGCCATTAATAAGCCAAATATCAGGACTGCAGCCAGAGGTAGCATTACAGCAAGACAAAAGGGTGCCTGGCTGCAATAGCCTTAATTGTACAAGTTGGCAATAATGCGCTTTACCGTTTCCTCTATCGTCAAGCCTGAACAGTCTACAATCCGATCGGCATATTTTGCATATAGTGGTGTTCGTGCTGCATATAAGTCAGCCAGTGTTTCGCCCTTCTGCATCACCACACCGCGCTGGGCCATATTTTGCAGTCGTAAACTTAATTCTGGCAGACTAATCTGCAGATAAACCAGTTTACCGGATGCCTGCAGATGTTTAATGGCAGGAAGACTATAAATAGCACTGCCGCCGGTAGCGATGACACTATTGTCAACCTGCAGTCCCAACAGCACCTCTTCTTCGATTTTGAGAAATTCCTTGATCCCCTGCTGATCGATAATCTCCTGCAGCAAGCGCTGCTCCTGTTCCTGAATTAAAAGATCTGTATCAACAAAAGACATTCCTAAAGCTTTAGCCAGCAGTACCCCTACTGTGCTTTTACCGGCACCGGGCATACCTATTAAAACAATATTCTTATGGTACATAACTTACCTCACTGTCTATAAATATAATTATTGTGCAGCAGCTTTATCTATTAAACTTCTTGAGCAGCAGAACAAAATCCTTTTCTTAGTTTAGCAAAAATTAGTCAAAAGCCCGCCATTTTGGGGCGGGCTTTTGACTTACAATGAGGAAAAATTGGTAAGTAGGAGTATACACTCGGATTGCAGCACTTGGGGGAGCGCCTCAATCCTGTCATTTACTCGGTCTGCAGTTTTTTTCACACCCTGCAGTTTTATGCAGGCAATTAGCTGCAAATCGCCGGTCGAAAACAGCTGCAAAAGCAGCTTTTTTGGCAGTTTTTGCAGTCTTTCACCTTTAATATATTGCAAAACTCATGCCAAAGCACTGCAGGGCGGAGCTAAATTACTCTCCGAGAAGATAAAAAGAACCCTCGAAAATGCTGAGGATTCTGCTAAACACCATACTTCTCCAGCTTATTGTAAAGACTGCGCACAGAAATACCCAGTTGGCGTGCCGCCTCTGTTTTGTTTCCGTTAGTACTGCGCAGCGTTTCCAAAAGCACATTTTTTTCCCACCTGGCATGCTGCTGAGCCAGCGTTTCCCCTTGAAAGACCTGGGATTCACGCCCCGTACTGCCGTATTGGGGAGTACTTAAGGAAAACATTAAATGTCTGGTTTCTACCACCTTTTCGTCCTTCTTTAGATTGATCAGTGCCCGCGCCATGACATTTTTAAGCTCGCGCACATTGCCCGGCCAATGGTACTCCTGCAGCATTCTGGCTGCCGCCGGTGAAAGTTCTGTATCCGGCCTGTTATAATCTTCGCCCAGCGCATGCAGATAATATTGAGCCAGCAGCGGGATATCAGCTCTTCTTTCTACTAACGAGGGTATATAAATGGGGAAAACATTCAGGCGATAATACAGATCTTCGCGGAACTTCCCCTCCTCAATTAATTTCTCCAGATCAGCATTTGTCGCTGCAATTACTCTTACATCTACTGTTAAAGGACGTGCTTCACCGATACGTACGATTTCACCTTCCTGCAGCACCCGCAATATTTTTGCCTGCAGACTAAGGGGCATGGCACCGATTTCATCAAGAAAAATTGTGCCACCGTCCGCTTCCTCAAAAATCCCCTTTTTACCCTGCTTACGGGCGCCGGTAAAGGCCCCTTCACTATAACCGAAAAGCTCGCTCTCTAACAAACTTTCCGGAAAAGCACTGCAGTTTACGCGAATAAACTGCTTGCCCTGACGCGAGCTGGCATGATGAATGGCATGGGCAAATAGTTCTTTCCCGGTGCCCCCTTCACCAAGCAGCAAAACTGTGGCCGGTGTTGCGGCCGCCACTTTAGCCAGCTGCACAGCCTGTTTGATTACGGGACTTTCACCAATGATATCAGCAAAAGTATACTTTGATTCCAACTGGCGCACTTTTTGCTTCGCCCGCTGTAACTGCTCCGAGAGGGCACGGACTTCTGACACATCATGAATAATGCCGACGCTGCCGCGTAATTTATTATGAATATAAAGAGGAGCACAGGAGACCATGACATGACGCTTATAGCGTCCGACTTTCATGGGCACTCCTCTGATGGGCCTGCCTGTTTCTAACACTTTTAGGTGGACGCTCTCACCCTCCACAATATCGACTGCTGCCGGCTTATGCAAAACATCGGCTTCCTGCAATCCTGTTACTTCTAAGTAAGCTTTATTAAATAAGATGCCGTTACCATTTTCATCAACCACAGAAATGGCATCTTGAACCGAATTTATAATTGTCCACAAAATAAGACATACCTCTTCTGCCGGCAAATCCTGCAGCATGTGACCGCCCCCTTGTTACCAGGCAATTATTTAATACTGCCGGTCTTTACGCTTACTGAGCAAATAAATGGGTATAAAGTACCTGCTCCCCCGGCTGCAGCACGATGAAATCTTCTTCCCCCCAAGGCCCGGTAAGAAACTTCTCTAAATAGCTCATGGTGCCGGGAATTACTTCACATGGCAGCTGCATTTCTGCCGCCCGCTGTTGAGCTTTGACCAGCAGCTCATCCAGCGCAAAAGTACCGGTATCAATTAACCCGGCGCGCTGATAATGTTTAAACATCTCACGGTACAGCTGCAGTGCCCTTTCTTTCCCATATCTTTGTTCCATACGCGCCATACCTTGGATCATATCTTGTTCCAAATCTTCAAAATGATCTAACCAACCGGGAGAGAAAAAGTAGGTTTGCTTTTCACTTTGTACTTCCAGCCGTCTTTGCTGCGACCCGAGCAGCATGGTGAGACAATCATCAGCACGAGGAATAATTAAGCGGTAATCCCTTGCCTGTAAATTTAAAACTGCATTGCCGCAGTAGCCCATCACCAGCATCACCTGCTCCACATTAGCGGCACGGTCAAGCAGTTCCTGCAGTGCTACATGCAGTTTCTTGGGATAGTTATGCAGTCCCGGTTCTAAAAAAAGGACAGGATCAGAAAAACCTGTTTTCTTAATTGCCTGCTCGATTTCTTTACGAATAGTTGCACAAGTAATAACCAGTGAGCTCATAATTTAACCACATCCTTAAGGTTTAGAAAAGTTTTTATTAACGATCAACTGTTAAAAAATTCTCCATATTTACCGCAAAACCCTGCTTAGCAGGCAAATCTGCCGGTGACATTTACGGCACATCTGTCAGTTTGAGCAGCGCCTGCAGTTGTGCAGCAGGGATCTGGCCGGGTGCTGAAGCTGCTTGTCCGGCAGCAAAAGTGACTGCCGAACCAAAGGCGGAGCCGGCAAGGCGGGTAATAGCGCCCAATGCCGACATGGAAATGGCAATGACAGGAACCTGCGCTGTCGTAGAAGTAAATTCCAGGGCAGCAGTTAACAAGCTCAAAACATCCTGCGGCCCTTGCGGCATCACGGCAATTTTCACAATATCAGCGCCCACAGCCTGCAGCTGCAGCAGCTTGTCATACAGGGCAGAAGGAGCCGGAGTCTGCACAAAATTATGGTAGGAAACAATTACATAAACGCCCTGCCGATGTGCCGCTGCAAGCAAAGAGGCTACAGCAGCCTGCCCTAAACTAAACTCCACATCAAGCAAATCAATTTGTGCCGTTTCAAGCAGCGCTTGCAGCAGGGAGATGCGCGCAGCTTGCGGCAGCTTGATAAAGCCGCCTTCCGCATAATCACGGCAAGTGACTATTAAAGGGATAGTAGGAATAACGGTACGCAGTTGACTTAGCGCAGCAGTAACCGCAGCAGTGTTTGCTGCGGTCTGGAAATAGTCCACGCGCCATTCAATCAGATCCGGCGCCAGGGCTGCTGCTGCTTCAGCCTCGGTCAACAGTTCAGGTAAAGTGTGGCTCAGCAGCGGCACACAAATTTTCGTGCGCCCCGCACCAATTAGGCAGTCCTTCACCTGAATCACTTTTTTATTCTGCATTCCTTCACCAACTCTGTTTTTTATAAGCAATCATATCTGTCAGGAGCGCTGCTGTCAATTACATTTAAGTGCTGCCGGCTCTGCCTTAACTGTTAACCTAAAACAACATCTAAAAACATCATCACCACAAAACCTATCAGCAGCGCATGGGTAGCCAGTTTAGAGCTGCTGTTCTGGCTTTCGGGAATAATTTCGTAGGCTATGACAAAAAGCATCGCACCGGCGGCAAAGGCCAAGGTATAAGGCAGCAGGGGCCGTGCTATTTGTACTAAACCAATGCCTAACAGGCCGCCAATAGGTTCGACTAAACCAGTGGCCAAGGCAATCAGAAAAGCTTTCCAGCGCGGGAAACCCTCCCGCACCAGGGGCAAGGCAATGGCCAAACCTTCAGGCATATTCTGCAGCCCAATGCCGATAGCCAAAGTTAAACCGTTAGCTATCTGCCCGTCACCAAAGCCAACCCCGACCGCCATGCCTTCGGGAAAATTATGGATAGTTATAGCTAAAATAAATATCCAGACTCTTCTTAAACTTGGGCTCATAACCAGCAGTCTGCTGCCGTCTTTTTTTGACTCAGCTACCGGACCAACCTGCAGATTGGTGCTGGGAAAAAACTGATCAACAACATCAAGAAATATGCCGCCGGCCAAGATTCCTACAATCGCAATGCTGGCCCCTTTGATGCCATGGCCTCCCGCTTCAATGGCCGGAACAATCAGGCTGAAGGAAGTAGCTGCCAGCATCACCCCGGCTGCAGCACCCAGCAGGGCATCCAGCAGCTTTTTCGGAACCTCTTTGACAAAGAAAAGCGGCAGACAACCTAACCCTGTCGCCAGTCCGGCAGCCAAACTGGCAAATACCCCCACCCAAATGATATTAAATTGTGATAAGTACGCTACCAACTCTTGACTCACCCTTCTTCATTTACTTAAACCTTTTTTTATCATATGGCAAAGAAATGATGATGGTGAGTTTCTCCGCAGCTGTCAGAGCAGATAAGTTTTGCCGGTAAGCTGTCGCCCATGCGGGCACACACAGAAAACGCTGCACCGATAAGTGCAGCGTCCCAGTTTAGCATTAATGCAGCATAAAAAAGTATTCTGTTTATAATAAATCCCGCCGCAGCTCTGCTGCTGAACGACTGGACAAATAGCCCAGCGGGATATCAAAAATCGTTTTGGCACCGATCTGCCCTTCCCGGTTTAAGCGGTAAACAGCCCGGGCGAAGGCAACCAGCACACTGGAAGTAAATTCAGGGTTACTTTCCAGCTTTAAAGAAAACTCGATCATTTGTTGATTCTCTTTTTGCCATCCGGTTCTCCCGCTGCGAATCACAAAGCCGCCGTGAGGCATCTGGCTGTGCTGCTGTTTAAACTCTTCTTCGCTGATAAAGTTCACTTCCGTATCATAATCGGCAAAATAATCGGGCATTGTTTTGATTTCCTCAGCGATTTTTTCCAAATCTGCCCCGGCTTCTGCCACGACATAACATTCGCGCCGATGTTTTTCCCTGGCTGTTAATTGCGGGTTTTCTCCCTTTCTGACACGTTCGATAGCCTCCGGGACGGGAATCGTGTACTGCACAGCATACTTCACACCCTTAATCCTGCGCACCGCTTCTGAATGTCCCTGGCTGACGCCGCGTCCCCAGAATGTGTATTCACTGCCTTCCGGCAAAACTGCCTCCGCCAGCATACGGTTGAGTGAGAACAAGCCTGGATCCCACCCAATGGAAATGGCTGCGGTAGTACCGCCTGCTTTGGCTGCTTCATCTACAGCCTGGAAATGCTCGGGTATCTTGGCATGTGTATCAAAGCTGTTCACAATATTAAAGTGAGCAGCAAACCTGGGGCTCTGCACAGGCAGATCTGAGGCTGAACCTCCGCACAAAATCATGACATCAATTTTATCCCGGTATTGTTCTGCCGCATCAACATGTAATACTTTAACCTGCTTGTTGTGAACCTGCAGGCTTTCCGGTGCGCGCCGGGTAAAAATAGCTACCAATTCCAGATCCGGGTTTTGCGCGATGGCAGCTTCTACCCCCCGACCTAAATTACCGTAACCAACAATACCAATTCTGATTGGCTGTGTCATCTTTTTCCCTCCTGCAGTTAATATTATGATCATAACTCTTTCCGGCTGCTAAAAACAAGTAATTAACCATGCCGCATGGCTGTAATCGGATCGAGGCGAATGGCTCTGTTGGCCGGATAGAGTCCTGATATCAAACCAATTGCCATGCTGAAGGCAACGGCAAAGAAAACCAGCCACGGTGGAATCAGCGAAACTTGCAGCACCGTTCCCTCTCCACCCATGCCGGCACCGATTGCCGCACCGATATACGTATTTAAAAGATAGGAAATCAGGTAACTTAAGCCAATGCCAATTATACCACCGATGATACCGATTAATGATGATTCAGCCAGAAACATGGTGCGAATATCAGCAAAAGAAGCACCCACCACTTTCATGATGGCAATTTCACGTGTGCGCTCGTAAATAGACATCACCATGGTGTTTGTAATGCCAATGGCGGCTACCAGCAGAGTAATGGCACCAATACCGCCTAAAACAGCCTGCATTTGCCGCGCCACATCTTCGATACCTTCCAGGCTGTCGGCCATGGAGTAAGCATTAAAACCGCGGTCACGCAGTTCCTGACTGATACTCCGCGTCAGAGCAACATCTGCGGTACGGACTAAAGCAAAGGAGTATTGATCCACTTGCTGCTGCCTCTGCCGGGAGCGCGGCGGCTCCTTTACTTCCACATCTACTCCCGGAAAAACAGGAATGTCCGGACTGCTTTGGCCGCCCTGCTCTACAAAAGCTCGCATTTTTTTAATTTCTGCAAGGGGGCCAAATACAGTATTAGCATTCTCCATAGAATCATCACTAAGTATGCCCACCACATTCAGGCTGTAAATACGTTTCTGCTGTCGGGCATTCATCAGTGTCAGGGAAAGACGTTTGTTCAGCAGTTCCAGGGGATCACCCTGCGGCGGTTCCTCCCAGCGGTCGAGGGTATCATTTGGATCCCACAGGTTATTAATCACCCAGGAACCGGCCACCACATTAAATTTATCCCCTGCCGTCAGCAGACGACCATGGGCAGCTTTGAATTCCAGCATCTCCATCATCGCCGGATCGATGCCCACCAACTGAATATAACCAACCTTTTTACCTAGTTTTGCTTCACCGCTTACCTCATAGGCCGGTGAAACAGCCACAACCCCTTCTATCGCTTTGATTTCCTCGATGGCCTCATCTGTTAATAAGCGCTGCTGTTCTTCACCAGGCTCACCCGGAAAGGAATAAGACTGGTGTACCCTAATCATATTCAGGCTTCCCCACTGCTCCATTTGTTTTTTTTGTGAATCTACCAAACCTATGCCTAAGGACAGCATTACTACAATCGCCGTCGTGCCAATAACTACGCCTAAAACAGTCAGGATCGTACGTCCTTTGCGCCGCCATAAATTACGGTACGCTAAGGACAGCAAATCATAGCTCTTCATCAAAGATCTCTCCACGTTTTACTTTGCGACGCCATAATATTACCCCAACCAGCGCCGCCAGCAGTAAAATGGAAACAATAATTGTAATATAATTGGGACCGCGGCGGGGAGGATCAATAGGCAGCGGTTCTTCCGGTCTTTCCGGCCCCGGCAGAGCCATCTGCTGCACTTCCACGCTAAAGGGCCATTCAGTTACAACCTCCTGGTTGGAATTATCGGTATAAGTAAAAATAACTTTGCCTTCCAGCACACCTTCCTGCTGGGGTGTAATATAGGCCTGGTAAAATTCACTCTGACCGATCTCAAAACTGGCCAGGAACAAGGAAGCATTTTCTTTGGGAAAATCGCCCTCTAAAGTAACCATTAAATTCTTTAAAGCCACTTTTCCCACATTCACAAACTCCGCCGTGACGGGGGAAGGTTCACCCAGTGCTGCCACCTGTGGCACTTCCACGTTTAAAATCTGCAGGCGGCTTTCCTGCAGCACAGGAATATTAACCATTTCCGATACATTATAGCCTGTCCCCTGCTGATCCTCATAAAGGATTTCTACCGGCACCAGATAGGTTTTGGCAGTCGCATTGGGATCAACATACAGCTCTATAGTTTTGCTGTAGGTACTTTTCGCCCCAATACGTTCCACAAAAAAACTATTGCTGCTGTTTACAGGCGAAAAAACTGTGCCGCTGGTACTATCTTCAGAAGGAATGGCTGCCAGGGAGATTTTTAGATTACGCACTTCCCGATTGCTGCTGTTCTGCACATATAAAGTCAGTTTGACCGTATCCCCGGCCAGAATGCTATCCTTTGATAATGTATACTTTTGCAGAAAAACACGCGGTGTACCTACCGTAGGTGCAGCTACTTTGATTCCCAAATCATTAGCCGTCACCGTAATCGTTTCAGCAAAAGTGACTTTTTCACCGGCAGGCGTGAAACAGCTGACAGTGACGGGGATCGTATAAACGGGACTTTCTGCTGCGGCTAAACCCATCTTTACCGTTACATCCTTACCGGCACCTGCCGAGATGTTCTGTACCGGTACAACATTGCTGCTGCCGCGCACAAAGGCTTGCTCACCGTTAAACTGCAGAGTAACATTTTGCGCAGCTGCCACGCCTAAATTCTTCACCGTAAGTTTTAGAGTAAATTCGTCATTTTTAAAAGGAGAAACTGAAAAGCTGCTCAGACGCAAACGAACTGCTTCTTCAGCTGCCGGTTTGGGCTGCGCTTTAATCAGCAGAGCATCCACATAGACTGTTTCCAGCAGCGCACCGTCAGGACTGAGTACCTGGATCTGTGAAATATCTTTAAGGCCCGGCTCTTGACTTACTCCATACAGTATAACTTCCCTCGGAGTACCGGCAGTCAGACCGGCTATTTTTTCACTCTGGGCCATTATTTCATGAGCCGAGGAAAGAGCAGCCAATTTAATTTCGCCGGCAGTGTGGCGCGTTAGCGATACTTTAACGGCGAATTTTTCCCCTGCCATCACTTCCAGCTGTCCTTCCGTCAGCAAAGTTATTGTTGTTGGTTCTGTTTCCGCAGCCTGGACTGCGCCTATAAAACAGAAAAAATATAACAACAGTGTGAGTAAAGCCAATTTTCTTTTAGACATGATTAAACCCTCCCCTTTCTTCTGAAACAATCTTACCGTCTACCATGAAAATGATCCTGTCAGCAAAGCGAGCTACATCACGATCGTGTGTTACCAGCAGCAGCGTTTGTCCTTGCTCCCTTACGGTTGCCTGCAGGCTGCACATTATTTCGTAAGTGGTTTGAGAATCGAGATTGCCCGTTAATTCATCGGCAAAAATAATTCGCGGCTGATGTACCAGGGCCCTGGCAATCGCTACCCGCTGCTGCTGTCCGCCGCTCATCTCTGTCGGCTTATGTTTGCTGCGATCCTGTAAACCCATATGTTTTAATGCCTTCGCAGCACGTCTGTTACGTTCGCGTGGCGGCACATTATCAAAAAGAAGGGGCATGGCTACATTTTCCTGTGCCGTCAGGGCAGGAATTAAATTGTAAGACTGAAAAATAAAGCCCATCTGTTTACGGCGAAAAGCAACCTTTTGCCATTCTTTCAGTTTATTCAGGACTACACCGCGGAAGATCACTTCACCGCGTGTTGGTTTCTCCAGTCCGGCAGCCACATTAAGCAGCGTAGTCTTACCACTGCCCGAAGTGCCCAGGATTGCTATAAATTCCCCGGCTTCCACAGCTAAATCTACGCCGTTTAAAGCCGTGATTACTTCTCTGCCTACACGATATTTTTTTACCACATTGCGCAACTCCAGTAACGGCAACCAATTCACCTCACAGCAAATATTAATTTTTTAAGGTTATTTTTATAGATTGAGTATTTTGCAAAATGTTCCCGTATTCCTGCAATTATGCCCAAACAAAATAAATAACTGCAAAAAGCGGCCCTGCTTACCCTCCTATCGCTGATTATTAAAGAACCTTAAAAGACTATTGAGAAGATGTAATTGATTATTCATACTAAACAAACTTCTTTGACTTATAATGAAAGCAGCTAAACAAAATGGAGGGGTACATATGAAATATACCGTAAAGATTCTCATGGCGTTATTGTTAATTGCCTTAACCGGCAGCAGCAGCCTGCAGGCCGTAACTAAACAACCTACCTCTCCAATACCTGCCCTAGAGCCTGCCTCCGCGGCTTTGTCTGCAGCCTTAACACCTGAAGAGTATGCCGCGCAGGCTGTGCAGGCACATCACACGGCTGTAAAAATATTTAGTGAAGCCTTTGAGGCTGAATTGACTAATGGTGATAAGTTACCCTGGTCAGCCGTACGACCACAACTGCTGCAGTATTGGTCAGAAGAACTTGTAGATACCGAGCTAAAAGAATTCTATGCAAATCATTTATGGGACTGGGGTTATGAAATGGGCTTTGCCTTCCCCCTTTGGCAGCCTGAATCTATAGAAGATGTACAGATAACGGTTCAGAGCGCAAATGTAATCATTGGCAGGATCAAAGTTCCCACTGATTATGAAACTGTAGAATATCTCCCCATTACCCTAGAGAACAACAATGGCAGCTGGGTGATCGCATCACCCTTCATGACTGAATACGCCTGCAAACTCATCTAAGCCTCAGAAGCAGCAAAGATCCGAACTATATCAACGAGCAGCAACCACTGTAAACAATGTGGCTGTATGCTCGTTTCTTATCACCTGTACAACCGCACAAATAGGAAAAGAGTACCGGTTATCCGGTACTCTTTTCACAATAGGCTTATGCAATTGCTGTTACAGACTTGCTGCGAACTGTAGTGGGATATGGGTGGGGATCATGTAGTGATGATAATACGAATGCTGTTATGTAAATTAGAAGTAGTATACTGGTAAACCTGCGGGGATCATCAGGGAGCTCAGCAGTGCCATGTTGTGCAAATAGATTTGATTTAGTTCCTCGTTTGTTTTTGTATT
>JAAYKP010000063.1 GCA_012522335.1 Bacillota bacterium | reverse complement strand
TCTATCAGATGGTTAACATAATTGAATTCATAGTCGGCATATAGGCAAAACATGGCGATATCAATATGCTTCTCTGACATACCGGCATACTCCCAATCAATAAGACGAACATCATCATCCACAAATAAAAAGTTGTCGGAAACAGGGTCAATGTGACAGAGACACTTTTCTTTCGGCAGCACATTAAGCAGGGCAATCAAAGCGGTAATCTTTTCGCGCGTTTTATCGTAATCAGCAAAGGATGATTCCGCATCACGCAGTTTTTCGTACAATAGCAGCCTCTCTGTCAAATCAAAAGAGTGTTCTACTTCCAGCTTCAAATCATGCAGCTTACGCAAATGCAGCAGGCACGCTGCCACATCTTCCTCATTGTTGATATCACAGACACGGGCATCTTCCCAAAACTCCGAAATTTTGTAGCCGGTTTCTGCCGAAATATAAATAACGGTATCCGTTAGTCCTGTCCCTGCCAGTTGTTTATAAATACCGGCTTCCTGTTCCCGGTTCACTAATTCATTACTTCCCTCACCGGGGACACGCAGTAAGTATTGTTTTCCCCGGACTGAAAAACGCATTAAGCGATTTGTCATACCTTTAAACAAAGCGGAAATACCGGTAATCTCATCCTTCTTTATTCCAAATACTTCACTGATTAGGTTAATACGCTTTGAATCTAACTGCCTCGACTCACTGTCAAGCTCGCGGTACTCCTCATATGTTCTGATAGCAAAGTTTGACTGTCCGAGCATAACACGCGCATAAGGAATCATTTTGTTTCCAACGAATAAAGCCTTCTCCCAAGGTTCACGGCTATATCTACGTTTTTTTGCAAGTTTCTGAAGCTGCTCCCGTACCACCACAGCATCTTTTTGCAGTAAATAACACAAGCCCAGCATTGAGTTGCCCGCTTTTTCCTCTTCGGTTAGAATCAACTCCAGGCTTCTATTCATACGTACATAACTGTCATCATCAACATACTCGGTCACTGCATACCAGGAAAAAAACTCAGTGCGGCTGAAAGGATTGCGTGAAAACCAGACATTACTTGGTACGATATAGCTGTTATCAAGCTTATCAGCGACCAAAGAAAGAGAATGGAGACTGTCCTTAAAGGGAAATTCATTGGAGATTATAAACTCAACCTCGTATTTATCTCTTAAGTACTCAAAACGTTCCATCTTATAGCCGACTACAATGTATATTTCCTGTATTCCCGCCTTATGCAGCTGCTCAATGATGCGCTCTATTAAAGGCTGACCGCTAATTGTCAACAAACCTTTTGGTGTTTTATTAATCGGGACCATGCGATGCCCCATACCTGCCGCTAAGATAACTGCACGGCGAGGTCTGCATGACTCCACATACTGCAGGCCCTTATCCGTAATGTTCATATTCTCATCTATATATGCTTCGGCTAACAGCTTTTTAAGTGATGAGTTCACCAGTCCAAGCGAATATCCTGTACGCTTCGTCAGGTCCCGGTGGCTTTTGTAACCTTTTTCGTATAAAACTGCAAAAACAATCCAGTCTCTCTTGTTCATTAATTGGCACTTCTCCTTGTTCACGAAACTTAACATTATAGCTATACTGAACAAAATATCACGTTGTTTAGAATTAGTCAAGTATTAATTTTTAGCATTTTCTTACTTACCAAGGCTTCCCCGAAAACAAACCACCAATATCCAGCTGCTTCACTAAACGGTCCTACATCTACACTTGTCGCCGCAAAAAACACTACATCACGCTGCCGCCATAGAAAAACCGCTCTGCTATAACGCAGAACGGCTTTGTATAAACTGCAACAGAACAAATCTTATTTAAGCTCCCCATTTTTGCAAAACATTTGTCATCCATTTTTTCACGTCAATTTTATATACCTCTTCCAGAGCATCGGTTAACAGGATTTCCTGAGGTCTGCCAGAGGAGTGGCTTTCCCCCTGATGCAGCAGGATCACACGGTCAGCGCAGGCTTGGACCAGGTTTAAATCATGGAGTACTGTCACTGCGGCTCTTTCTTTGTGCTTTATCCACTGGCTGACATATTCAAGTAATTCTATCTGATATTTTAAGTCCAGGTGGTTTGTAGGTTCGTCAAGTAAGATTATTTTTGGATCCTGCGCAAATGTCTTGGCGAGAAAAACACGCTGCAGCTGACCGCCTGATAATTGATTAATCTTAGTGTCTCTCAGGTCCTGCAGGCCTACTTTTTCCAGAGAATCCTCTATAATCTCCTTATCAACAGCAGTTAGCCGCGGCAGCACACTATCTATATGGCAGTACCTCCCTAAGGCCACTGTTTCGTATACTGTGTACGGAAAGTAAACAGAACTTATCTGTGTTAATAAAGCAACCTGCTTGGCCAAGGTTTTGCGCTGTATTTGTGAGATCTCTGTTTCCCCGATCCTGATGCTGCCCCTGTAAGGTATCAGGTGGGCCAGCGCTTTCAGCAGGGTTGACTTTCCGCAGCCGTTGGGACCGATGATGCATAGGTTTGTGCCCGCTTCAACGGTAAAAGAGACATTTTTTATTATATCCCGGCCATGGTAGCCGCAGTAAACATGACTAACGCTAAGTATGGGAATCACCTGCTTTTTTTAAAGTAGATATAGGCAAAAAACGGAGCACCAATCAGCGCCGTAACCGCTCCTACGGGAAGTTCGGACGGGGCGATGATAGTCCTGGCCACTATATCTGAAAAAATCATCAATGTTCCGCCCAGGACTGCCGAGATGGGCAGCACATAAATATGCTGCGAGCCGAACAATCTTCTGGCCACATGGGGAGCAATAAGATCAACAAAGCCTATCGCGCCGCTTAGCGCCACCGCACTGCCCGTTAAAACAGAAGAAAAAACTAAAAGCTGTTTTTTTACCTTATCTGTTTCCACCCCATTAGCCTTTGCTTCATCTTCACCAAAGGAAAGCAGATCCATTTCCTGGGTATACTTGATGACACCGAGCAGGCCAATAACGATAAAGATCACTGCTGCCCTGACATATGACCAACCTCTCATGGCGAAGGAACCCATCTGCCACATAATGATGCCTTCTAAACTCTCCCGGAATAAAGCAGTAAGAATGGTGTAGGCGGCATTAACAAAGAGGGAAAAGACCATGCCCACCAGGATGATTGTATTATTGGATAACTCTTTATCCACTCTTTTAGTAAAAGCAATCACGGCAAAAACGGTTGCCAGTCCGGAGAGAAAACCGACAATCGGTAAAGTTAGATTGCCCAGCAGCGGTATGCTGAAGCCTAAGGCAATAATGAGGCCTGCACTGAAGGAGGCTCCCGAAGAAACACCCAAAGTATACGGAGAAGCAAGGGTGTTCTTCAGGAGTGATTGAATAACCGTTCCGCTGGCTCCCAGGGCTGCTCCCACTAAAAATGCCAGCAGCACCCTGGGTAGTCTTAAGGTCCAAATAATGGAGACAGTATTTGGCTGCAGATCCGGCCGCAAAGGCAGACGAAACAGTTTATGCAGGATGATATTCACTATATCTGCAGCCGTTACGCCCACAGTACCAATGAGAACGGCCAGCAGCATGACAGTAATGGCTGTCGTGATAACCAGCAGAATTCGTCTTTTATTCATAAAACTCCGGGTATACTGTTTCCGCAATTTCCTTCAACGCCTTGACAATATTATGTGTTGCCCGAGAAGAAGTGTTTGAATCAATATAATAAACTTGATCTTGTGCTACAGCAGTGATGCTGTCCCAGCCTTCACGGCTCTTTATTTCCTCAACAGGATTATCAATATAATTTACATTGGTAAGAATTATTTCCGGGTTAGCTTCCAATACTGCTTCACTGCTGATGGCCGTTCCTTTACCTAAATCTGCAAATACGTTGTCAACTCCCACAATTTCCAGCATCTCCTGTAGATAAGAACCTTTGCCAATGGTAAATAGATCGGGAGCAGGCGAAATTTCAAAATAAACTCTTTTCTTTTCCGTGATGCCCGCACTAATTTCCTGATACTTGGCTATTTCCTCCTGCATCCCGGCGATAAGTACCTCGGCTTTTTCTGTTGAACCCGTTATTTCGGCAATAAAGCTGATATCATCATAGATTCCCTGGATACTGTCAGTCAGTGGCTGGTAGACTACGGGTATGCCGGCTTCTTTTAGTACGGCAAAAGGATCACTGCCGCCCAATGTATTAATTTCAGAGGCAATAATAATATCTGGATTCAGACTAACGATGGTCTCGGCATCCGGGTTCATAAAATCAATCAGCACCACCTCAGCATTTAAACCGGTGATACCTTCTGAATATTTATCGACAGCCACGATTTTGTCACCCATACCTAAAGCCACCAGTATTTCCGTGTTAGCAGGTGAAGTGGAAATAATGCTGTTTACCTGCTCGGGCAGAACAACTTCATTACCCATTCTGTCGGTAACTGTTGTCGGCTCAGAGCTGCAGGCGGTTATGATTAAAGCAACTATCGCCACCATGAGAATTAAGATAATATATGCCGGTAAGTTTTTTCTAATCATTTTCATACCTCCGTTCAGCTATCTGTTAAACTGTTTGTAGTTCCTGCTCTGAAAATCAATTTCCGGTACATTGCGCAAAAGATTAATCTGCAGTGCCAGCAAAAAGAAGTAGTTTGACAGTAAATTGGCAAAATCATAAAGAAGAGGATCTACCTTGTTGCCTTGTGCTTCGTATCTATGCATTAATCTCGCTAGTTTCAGACATTTGTTGCGTAAAACATGAGCATAAGCGGCGGCAACATCACCCTGCGGCAGGACAAAACGGATACCGTGATGATTCGTAGTTTCCCGATACTTCTCGGTCAGTTCATGGAGCCAGTTTAACTCCTCTTTGGTAACTGCAGTTTTCACACGCAGGGAACTGTTCATGTGAAAAACAAGCGTTAAAACTTTTGTTAATTCTTCCTGCAGCTCCTTTTCCTGCACATGCGCCTTAAGCACACCAATCTGGCAGGCAATTCCATCGACGCAGATTTCATAATCTGTTCTTAAGTCCTCCGCATCATCATACAAAAACGAGTAAGCTAAATAGTTTGTTCCTTCTTTCAATCCACACCATCCTCTAAAAGTATTTGAGGGTAATTAAAAAGCGCACCACAAGGGTGCGCTCTGTTATCTACCAAGACAGCTGCGGCCATTCAGCAAAAAATGATCGCAGCGCTTTTGGCCTATTCCACCCTCAGAGAATAATAGCCAATCAGTTTAGGCAGGTCTCCCGGCTGCACTTCATCCTACTCTCTAACCTTCCCGCTTACGCAGTGGTATTACTAGATTTCGTCGGTGCTACGGTTACTGGGGTAGCTCGGTTTATCCCGATTCCCTATTAAGTATAAAACACCTAAACCGTCTTCAATTGTATCTTGAATATACCATGGACAGTAGAGCTTGTCAAACAATTCATCAGTATACTTCGCTCGGCAGAAGCATTCCAAATGACCCTCGGAGTTACCTACTAATTGCCAGAAAACACCCCCGGTCCTACATGACCAGGGGCATCTTAATTAATCGCGGTGATGATTGTCTCTATTCATTAATAAAATAATCAAGATAATCAACAGCAAGAAATCATCATCCCTGCCGCCGCCACCTCCGAATAATCCGGACATTGGTCCACCTCCTTTACTAGCAGAGCTATCGTATGTAGACCGTCCCTACAGGCAACTGCAGAGACGGCCACATAAGAAACAAGGAGGTTTCGGCAGCTTCTATGCTGCACTTCAGTATATGCTAAATAGCGGATTGTGTGCAGCAAAAAAAAGACCGCTCCCAAAGGAACAGCCTGATTAGTCGACGCCCGGAATTACCAAGACAGTCTCATTTGTCTAATACTGCCCAACTAATCTCATTTTGATCTTTCTGATAAGAGACCGTCAATAGAGCCTACATGGTCTTTGTCGTTAACATGATAAACCACGGCCACATGACAGTCCGGATAACCGCTTTCATTTTGAAAACTCTTACATAGGTTGATGCTGAGACGCGAGATAAATTCCTTCTTTATGTCTGGTCCTTCCACTTCTAGAATGGCATGAGAGCCTGTGTTTTCTTCCCCGTTGGCATATACACCATCCAAAGTTAAATAGAACACCTCAATTATTGGTGCCTTTAAAAATTCCTTCATGTCTGCATAAAGACATTTGGCTAACAGCCCCCTTCTTTCGGGAGCAATTTGGGGTGACAAAACTTTAACACTGGGCATTGTCATTCCTCCTTATTATTTTTGATTTTATTTAAATACAAATTCTGTCCTTTTATAGTCAATATGGGAAAAATAAGGCTCCAAATGCAATCTCTTAAGTCGGTAAACTCATAACCGAAATCTTCTGCAAGCTTAGCGTGCGAAGACCAATGCCTTGTTGTTAGCAGGATTGCAGTTATGAGATTCTCAAACTGCCCTTCGTAGACTTCATCAATAATAAATCCG
>JAAYKP010000062.1 GCA_012522335.1 Bacillota bacterium | reverse complement strand
TGCCATGTTCGGATAGAAAAACACCATCAGCAGTACATAGAGGATAATGCCAAAGGGCCAACCGCAGATTTGCCAGCGCATACGCCGTAAGGTGTGTTTAAATTCAGCCCACATTATGCTTCCCTCCTTTTGCCCCTTGATAGTAGGCCAGAAAGACTTCTTCCAGCGACAAGTGTTCTGACTGCAGATCACTGACAGGATATGATGCCAGTGTCTTAATTAGCTGATCTACTTCCCCTTCTATTTGTAGAATTATTTCATTTTCGTTTGGCTGATCGATAAGGGTGACGCCTGCCAGATTAATGACTTCCACAGGTGGCACCGCTTTACGAAAGCGAATACGGTAGCGCCGCAGCTTCATATTTACAAGCTGTTCGGGAGCAGCTTCTTCTATGATGACACCGTCACGGATAATGACTAACCGCTCAGCGATAGCTTCAACTTCACTGATAATATGTGAAGAAAAAAAGATTGTTGTACCGGCTGCTTTAGCCTCATGCAGCAGTTTATAAACTTCCTGCTGCATAAGAGGATCAAGCCCACTGGTTGGTTCATCTAACAGCAGCAAATCCGGTTTACTCATTAAAGCCTGCACTATCCCTACTTTTTGCTTATTGCCCTTGGATAGATTTTTAATGCGTTGGTCGAGGTGTAATTCCAGTCTTTCTGTTAATTGATTAACATATTTCCAGTCAGTGTTACACCGGCGTAAGTCAGCAAAATACTGCAAAGCCCCTTTGACGCTTTGATTACCGTCTAAATGCAGCTCGCCCGGCAGATAGCCAATACGCGCGCGAACTGCTGTCGAGTTTTTCACCGGATCAAGACCGAAAACTCGCATGGTACCTGCCTGTGGTCGGATTAAACCGAGCAGGCAGCGAATGGTGGTAGTCTTCCCTGCCCCATTGGGGCCGAGAAAGCCAACCAGCTCACCTTTTTTAACGGTAAGATTGACACCACGTAAAGCCTGCACGGGGCCATATGATTTGATTAAGTCTTTAATCTCAATTGCTGTAAGCTCACTCATTGTCCCACTCCTTCCTCAGTTCTGCCCACACAGAATTTGTACTTTTAGCTTCCCGTTCCATAGTTATTTCGTTTTGCAAAAATTTATCCTTTTTGGATGCTAGAATGAAGTAACCCCGCTGCCTGTAAGCGGGGTTATCAGTTCTACTAATTATGTAATACCAACTGCGCCAGTTCCAAAGGTGGCAGATATTTTCCATCTTGATATGCCCGCATATTACCGCCTGATATTTCGTCAATGAGCACTATTTGACCGTCAATTCTGCCAAACTCCAGTTTGATATCGTACAGTTCAATGTTTCTTGCTGCCAGATCATCTTTTATGATTTGAGCTATTGTTTTAGTCAGTTGTTTTAGGGTCTGGTATTCTGCAGAGGAAAGAATACCCAGCATAACCAGCGCATCTTCCGAAATAAAAGGGTCGCCCTTCGCATCATCTTTTAACGTTATCTCAACAAAAGCGTCCAGGGGCTGGCCTTCCCTTACGTAATTTGCATAGCGGCGCAAAAAACTACCTACTGCCCTGTAGCGACAAATTACTTCCAAGCCTTGACCAAACACTTCTGCCGGTCTAACGATCATAGTGGCATCATCAATATTGGCTGAGATGAAGTGGGTTGGTATACCTTTTTTATTAAGTAATTCAAAAAAATACTTGGTTAGTTTCAAACCGGCTTGCCCCGCGCCCGCAATGGACAAACCTACAGTGTTGGCTCCCGGATCAAATACCCCGTTTTCGCCGGTAACATCATCCTTAAATTTAAGCAGATAATTTCCATCAGCTAAAGCATAAATATCTTTAGTTTTGCCGGTATAAACATGCCTCATTGCTGTTCTCCTTTAACTGCTAATATTTATTTCTATTCTACACCAACAAATGGCACATCTGCAATTAAATAATAAAAACTAATTGTCTTAACCTGACAATTTGGTATACTATGATAAAGATTAACAATCGGGGAGGTTGAAGTTATGGATTTTTTGACGTTGGCAAAAAAGCGTTGTTCTGTACGTCAATATCAGGACAAACCGGTTGAGCAGGAAAAACTTGATCTGATTTTATCAGCCGGCAGAGTAGCACCTACTGCTGCTAATAAGCAACCCCAGCGCATTGTTGTCATTCAATCAGCAGAAGGCCTGGAGAAACTAAAGAAGGCAGCAAATGTCTACGGCGCCCCGTTGGCAATGCTTGTCTGTGCTGATCACCAGAGCAGCTGGAAAAGACCATTTGATGGTAAAGATGCTGCCGATATTGATGCCACCATTGTTACTACCCATATGATGCTGCAGGCAGCCGAACTTGGTCTCGGCTCAATCTGGGTATGTTTCTTTGACCCTATTGTGCTGAGAAATGAATTTTCTATACCGGCGGAAGTGGAACCCATTAACATCCTGGGCATCGGTTATGCTGCAGGCCCGGTTAAAGCTGCAGACAGACATGAGCAGGAGCGTAAACCAATGTCTGACTTTGTGCTTTATGAATCCTTTTAAAGTGACAGACCCCACATTAACTGCGGGGTCTGTTTTTATTCTCCGGTACTTTCTCATCTGCTTGCAAATAACTGTACGGTTATTAGTTGTTATACTATCTAGCCCGAAAAATTTGGCAGTAAATATAGAACGGTAAAAAAGTGACAGATGCTCCCGGCTAAGACAAAAAGATGCCAGATACCGTGGTTATGTTTTATTTTTTGTAGTGCAAAAAATATGGTTCCCACGGCATAAAAGATTCCTCCCAGCACCAAGAGGCGGAAACTGGTGCTGCTTAGCGCTGCCAGCAGTGGTTTGATGGCGACGAGAATCAGCCCTCCCAGACCAACATAGACAAGAGTTGACAGAACAACATTTCTATTAATGTAAAATATTTTAACAATAATGCCGGTGACAGCTGCTAGCCAGACAATACTTAAGATAGTTATGCCAAGAGTGTTTCTTAAAGCCAGCAGCGTAATGGGTGTGTAGGTGCCGGCAATTAACAGATAAACACAGGCATGATCAAAAATTTTCAGCTTTCTCTTTAGTTCACCTTTGGGGAATCCGTGGTAAAGAGTCGAGGCAGTATATAGCATCACCAGCGTTGCCCCAAAAACAGTGAAAGAAATCAGGTGCCACAAATCACCATAACTTCTGGCATACTTTACTAACAGTATGAAAGCAGGAACCGCCAAACAAATACCAACACCATGTGAGACAGTGTTAACAATTTCTTCATCTCTGGTAAGTTCTCTAATCTCGATCATCTAAATCTCCTCGTAGTATAATGCTTTTTTATTTTTAAACTTCAATATTCTACATCCGCATGCAATTTCCTTTTTTAGCTAACCGTGACACGCTTGCCGGTAACCTGCCTGACAATCAATTTAAACACTGTAACTGCTGCCAAATCCTGCGTGTCAAAGTCAAACTCCTGCTCGGGCACATAATGAGCCATCAATTGCCGCAGCGCCCTGTGTTTTTCTTCTATGTCGAGGACAAACTCGATATCACCATAACCGACGACACTTTCATATGCCATCGAATAATTACACGCTTTTTCACGTGCTATTAAGCGGTGAGCACAGTCCATGGCAAAACCGGCATGAGGATTCTGCTTAATTAGTTCGAGCTTAGTGCCGCTCTTAGCCCCGTGAAAATAAAGAGTCAGCATTGCTCCGTCATAAATAAACCCAAAATTAAGCGGCACAATGTAGGGGTATTGCTCAGCAAAAAGTGCTACGCGGCAGACATCGCATTTTTCAATGATTTCAATAATCTCTCTGATTTCTGTTACTTCCCTGTCTTTTCTCCGCATCAAGCTGCTCCTTTAATGTTTTTTTATTTCTAGTGTCCTCTTTCACAATCTTTTTCACGCAGCAGTTTAATGTCTGTCTGATTCCCATTATCCAGATTATAAATAACTTTATTGCGCGCAATAGCATAGCCGATAATGCTGCCAACGGAAGCAGGCACTCCCATACTTAAGCCTACCATTTCAATCAGCATGACAGAAGTAGCTATAGGCACATTGGCCACACCGGCCAAGCTTGCTGCCATACCTGTCACCGTTAATAAAGCAGTCAGTGCGTGACCGGCATCAGGTATAAGAAGCGCTGTGAAATTACCGGCAATAGCACCTATAAACAGCGCCGGGATCACAAGACCTGCACTTCCCCCAGAAGCAACGGTCGCTGAAGTAGCCAAAATTTTAGCTGCCAGTAAAAAGAGCAGAAACATAAACCTGCTTTCATTAAGTATTAAGTATTGAATAATATTGGCACCGGTGCCGCCGGCATACGGCATTAACATTAAAACTAAACCGGTAATAACCCCTCCTATCAGCGGATGATAATTGTTTAACGGTAAATGTGCAAATACTTTTTGTGCTGCGGCAAAAATGCCCATAAAAATCAGAGCAACCAAGCCCGCTAAAGCAGCTGCCAAGATAAAGTAAGGTATATTTACGACCGTTGGCAGATAAGCAGGAATATCAAAAAACGGTCCTGCTTCAGCCAACATACTATAGGCAACAAATCCCATACTTGAAGAAAGAATGGCGGGAAACAGATCAGCATAATGTAAAGTCGAACGATAAAGGAGTTCGACCACAAAAATGCCTCCACCTAATGGTGAGTGAAAGATGGCACCGACAGCACCTGCTGCGCCGCAGATTGTTAAGATACGCTGATCTTCCTCCGAAAAATTCTTCGCGACAAGAGGAATCTTGGAGATGGTGCCGGCAAGACTGCCGCCAATCACAAGCATCGGACCTTCTACGCCACCGCTGCCATTAAAACCAAGCGTAACGGCAGTGGCAACAAGTTTACTAAGCAGATTTTTTACTTTAAGATGGCCACGCTTGACATTAACAGCATGTATATAGTGGTCTGTGCCAAAACCTGCAGCTTTATTATCCCAGCGATAAATAAAACAGACCAACAAACCGCCCAGCATAGGAGTGAGCCAGAGCGGCAGCACTCCTGCGACGCCGGCTGCAAGCTGAATCGATTTTTTTAACAGTACAGCACATAGACCTCCACCCAAGCCGGCCAAAATGGCAATGGAGAGCCATTTTGCCATATAACCGCTAACGCACTGAAAAGCTTTCTTCACAACATTCCTCCTGCGATAATGTGATAATCACTTCAATATTCTATATCAACAAGCTATAACTGTCATCAACGAAAAAGTGTTTTTTTAATTTACTAACCTGTACGTTGGAAAACACACAAAAATTGTACCACCTTTTCAGCAAAAGTGGTACAATTTATTATTTTTATCTCTTCTCATAGTATAGATTTAGAGGTGATAAGATAAGAATCTAAATATCTCTTTTTCAATATCCTCAAAGATATCCAAAAGATATACCTGGTCATCTTCGGACAAGTTGTATTTTTCAATCAATTCTTCGCGTGAAAGAACACTACCATATTTTTTGTCCATTTGCTTCATCCTTTCACTATTTATTAGCAGTAAATTACGGCTTAATATTTGCCGTACTCTTTCAGGCACTCAATAACAGCCTGTAGGTTTTCTGTTTTAAAGTCAGCACCGCGAATGGCAGGCTTGTTGGTAGCAAAAATATAGTTGCCGCCCCCTGCTATTTCATCAATGACTCTTTTTGCTTCGTCAACACATTGCTCTTTAGTACCGGTTTTTAACAGAATGGACGGGAAGCCATTACTAAAGATATGACGGGTTGAAACTGTTTGCGCAACTAATTTAAGATTAGAAGCTTCAAAGCCAATCATCACAGTACCGGGCAAATCGTTTAACAAATATAAAAGGGGGTCCCAGTTATGTTCACAGTATATGGAAGGTACAAACCCAGCTTCTTGAGTAGCAATAATTAATTTTTTGAAACTGGGCCACCAGAATTTTTCCACTTCAGCTGGACGCATATAAGGCGGCATATGCAGGGGATAGCCAATGATGGGAATTTCACCACGGCGTGGTGTATTTTTAATCTGTCTGATTTCATATTCCAACACCGCATCACAAGCATCCAAGACCCATTGAGGATTTCTCTTCATATCCACTAAAATGGTGGAAAAACTGCGAATGTAATCAGCAATGAAATCAAATGGTGCCCACAACAAAGCACAGTGTGCTTCAACATTAGCCCGTTGATATTTCTGTACTAACGTTTCTCCCATTCCGGCAAACTTTGAAGCAACCACATCACGGGCAATTTTGATCTTAACGTGACCCAGCTCCGGATCCTCCTGCAAAATGCCAAAGACACGCGGCTGAATCTTCTTAACGATAAACTCAAAGGGATCCTTAATAAACTCGGGATACTCATCATACTCCAACGGAGCAATATTAGGATGCTGGAAAAAGCCATCGGCACCCGGCTGCATAAATTTTTGATCAACATAACGAAATACTGCAGCTTGCGTGAAAGGCATTGTCGGTAAAGTATCTGAATCAAAACGACGTGCCATTTCTTCCGCAGCTTCAAAAACCTTTTCTGGGCTGTATAATTCACGTTTGAGAGAATAGCCCAGTGTTTCTAGAGCAGCTTCTACAGAAATGCCGGCAGTAATTGGTACTCTTGCTGGTTTTTTACCCTGGTGAATGTCCCTGAAAAGCTGATTTCTTTCATTTTGTAGACTTTTTTCTTCACTCATTTAATTTTCACACCCCTAACATTTTTTTATGAACTGTCCTATCTTTACTAGTGAAAATTCTCGCTTAACAGCTCCTTTCTCAAAATAAATTAATAGAGGCAGTTCGCATCAATAATGCTATGTTAAAGGCAGTTCGCATCAATAATGCTATGTTAAAGATTGTCACCTTTCCGTTAATAATGCCGCTAGCAAAGACAGCTCATCAACAATAATTCATAATTATCACAATATTTCGGACAGAGCTCAATATGTACCATTTTACCAGAAGATTACCTTCAACACATATGCCAAATCATATTCTTTAAGAGCAACGACACCGCCTTCATCCTGGTCAAAAATTATTCCTGGCGACCGAATACCATTACCCGTATTATCTCCTACAATTGCTGCCAACAACACCTCTTCGCCTACTTTAACCGTAGGGATAAGTTGATTGTATGTCCACATTAAACCTTTTATTTCTTCATCAAGCTGCACCAGCTGGACTGTTCTGCCGCCGGCGAAAACGAAATTCCAAACCTCTTCTTGCTCATTATTTGTACTTAATTGAGACCATACTAAACGTTCTGTAGTCTGCTCTGAAGGAGAAAATCCTCCTACCTCAAAGAGGGTGATAGTTTCCTTAAACTCGCCATTTACATAGTAATCCACCTTAAACTCAATATTGTCAAATTCAATTTGCTTACGATCGATGTCAAAGACAAAATAACGTTTTACACCAACCGAAGTCAGTAAGTTGTTTTCCTGCTCGGTTAATGATACAGCCTGAATTGCAGGG
>JAAYKP010000061.1 GCA_012522335.1 Bacillota bacterium | reverse complement strand
TGGCTTTAGTTATTATGGCCGGCATCCGTGAGCGTTTAGAGTTAGTATTTATTCCCAAAGCTATGCGCGGCGTACCGATTGCATTAATCATTGCAGGAATACTATCTATTGCCTTTATGGGTTTCCAAGGCATGATGTAGGAGGCGTAGTAAATGATCATACCAGCAGTTGTAAGTCTGGGAAGTTTAGGTTTAGTTTTTGGTAGTTTGTTAGCCTTTGCATCACAGAAATTTGCTGTTGAGGTAGACCCCAAAATTGAACAGGTGCAGGAAATATTAGCGGGCGCTAACTGTGGAGCCTGCGGCTGTGCCGGTTGTGCGCAATTTGCCGAAGAAGTAGTAGCCGGCCGTGCCCCCATCAGCGGCTGTACCCCCGGCGGCAGCAAGGTAGCAGCACAAATTGCGGAAATACTTGGCCTGGAAGCGCCTGAGGAGCAGGAACGTTTTGTGGCGCAGTTAAAATGTCTGGGTGACTGTAATACTGTTAAAGCAAAGCATATATATCATGGCGTGAAAGACTGTAAAGCAGCCATCGCCTTAAGCGGCGGACCCAGCGCCTGCAGCTTTGGCTGTGTTGGTTTGGGCAACTGCGTCAAAGTTTGCCCTGTTGACGCCATTACGATGGGTGAAAACGGACTGCCGATTATTGATGTTGATTTGTGCATCAGCTGTGGTAACTGTGTCTGTGAATGTCCACGCCAGGTTATTGAGATGGTCAGTACGGCAGTAGAGCAGCCTTATGTACTCTGCAGATCACAGGATAAAGGTAAGCAGGTGCGTTCTATTTGTGCGCGCGGCTGTATTGCCTGCGGCCTCTGTGTTAAGAAATGTCCGCAAAACGCCATTCGCTTGGAAAATAATTACGCTGTAATCGATGGGTCACTGTGCGATAATTGTGGTATTTGTGTGGAAGTCTGTCCTCAGAATACCATTGTCGCGAATACCATTGTCAAAAATACTGCTGTTTAGAACAGAGGTGCGGAGGGCTACCTCCGCACCCCGTTCCCCTTTTTTTTGTAACAGAAATAATAAGTGAAAGTTAGCACATTCACTAGCATAGTATGGTATAGATAACCCTTTTATCTGTGCCGGAAATTGGTAGTGAGAATGAATGTCAGCAAGCATAAGGATCGACTAAAAGAAGGTAGATTCATATCTGGCTGCTGATTTCTTGAGGCAGGGGAGGAGTATAAAATGCTTAATGCGGCTGCACAGGAAGTGAAGACAACTACAGAAGTTATGACTTCATTGCTGCCACTGGCTCTCATTATGATACCCTTACTGGGTGCACTGTTAACATATTTGTGCGGCCGGTACAGTGACAAACTGCGTAATGCTTGTGCTGTACTGGTGACACTGCTAACTGCAGCAGCTGTTATGTCCGGCTATCCCCTACTGCAGGAAGGGGTAGTGGAGTTTGTTCTGTTCAGGCCAGCGCAATTTAAGCTGTTTCTGCGTCTTGATTTATTTAGTTTTGTGTTTGCTGCAATTATTTCAATTATTTGGTTTTTGGCTACTCTGCATGCTACTGCTTATATGGCCCATGAGCATGAGCAGAACCGCTTTTTTATTTGTTTAGTAGCAACCTTAGGCAGCTGTCTGGGCTTTGTTCTGGCAGGCGATCTGATAACATTATTTGTTTTTTACGAAGCTGTAACATTTTTATCACACATTTTAGTTACGCACGAGCATACACCTGCTGCTAACAGTGCGGGCAACGGAATGCTTTACCTGGGGATTATAGGCAGCTTTTTCCTGCTGTTGGGAATTTATCACCTGTACACCGGTGTTGGTACGCTGGAAATTAAACCACTCTTTGATCAGATTGCGCAGAGCGGACTTAATTCCTACTGGCTGCTCATCTATTTTACCATCGGTTTTGGGATTAAAGCCGGAATGACACCGACGCATATTTGGCTGCCGAAAGTAGACCCGGTGGCACCGGCGCCGGTAAGTGCTCTGTTATGTGCCCTGTTTATCAAAACCGGTGTTTATGGTATCCTGCGGGTTGTTGACATGATTTTTACCCCTACCGAAGTTTTGCATAACTTAACTACCCTGCTGCCGGCAATGAATTTTGGTTATCTGCTGCTGTGGGTAGGGATTGTATCCATGTTTTTTGGAGCTTTCATGGCTTTATTGTCAAACCACGCCAAAAAACTTCTTGCTTACAGCTCCATCTCGCAAATGGGATATATTATCATGGGCATTGGCGCAGCTTCATATCTGGGTCCGGCAGGGGCACTGGGCTTTGCCGGAGCTTTGTACCATGTTGTCAACCACGCATTCTTTAAAGCCTGCTTGTTCTTAGTTATCGGGGCCATTTACATGGTTACGCATGAATTGGATATTACTGTAGTAAGAGGTATGGCAAAGAAAGTACCACTGATTACCGTCATTTTTCTCATTGCTTTTGCCGGCATTGGCGGTCTTCCGGGCTTTAACGGTTATGTCAGCAAAACATTGCTGCATCACGCCTTGGTGGAAGCCGCCGAACATAGTCAAGCCTGGCCGCTTCTGGTGGCGGAAAAGATCTTTGTGCTGACCAGTGCCATGACTTTATGCTATTTTACGAAATTCTTCCGTGGTCTCTTTCTGGGAGACGTGCCTGAACAGTATGATCAAAGGCAGTATCGTTTTACTTGGCCTGTTTACACAGCGCTGCTGATTTTAGGAGTAATTATTGTTGCTGTCGGACTCTTTCCGCATTTTCTGCTGCATAAATTGATCATCCCGGCGCTGTCCGGTTTTACCTTTGACCCGCATCAGGTTGAGCACCTTTATGTAGTTAATGTCTGGAACTGGCATGACATTCAGGGCATGCTGGTGATTATAGCTTTAGCCGCCGTTTTATTCTGGGCAATGGATCGTTTCAATTTCTTTGCCGTAAAGTTTCCCCGCTGGCTCAGTATCGACTATCTGTTTTATCAGCCGCTGCGTGCAGTCCTCAGGCGCTGGATAGCCCCACTGCGTGAAGCCAGAAATCAGGGTAAAGCAAGGGATTTTACAAGTCATTCTCGTTAACAATAATAGCTAAGCAGCTAAAACTGCTTGGCTGTTTTTTTTATCCATTTGTTGCGGTGGTGTTCTTTCCATGATAAACTGATGGCAGATAAACTTGTTCCTGAGCTTAACTGAAAGGTGAAAAATAAAATATGAAGACAAAGAAATTGACGCACTTGGCAATGCTGATAACTTTTGCTCTAGTGATCCATACAGTGGAGTCCGCACTCCCGATGCCTATTCCCGGGGCCAAACTAGGTTTGGCCAATGTGATTACCTTATTAACTTTTGTCCTCTACGGTTTGGGAGCAGCAATGTTTGTTTCTGTCTGCCGGACTCTGTTAGGTAGTATGTTTGCCGGGACCTTTTTAGCTATTGGCTTTTATTTAAGCTTTTCCGGTGCCATAGTTTCCACCCTGATCATGGCAGTAGGTATGTACTTCTGGCGTCGAGGCAAAATATCATTAATTGCGGTGAGCGTCTTAGGGGCAGTGGCGCATAATACGACGCAGGTTGTGGTGGCTAGTGCGATCATTGGTAATGCCAATCTGATTAGACTTTATCTGCCTATCCTCTTACTGCTGGCTTTACCTACCGGCTTCTTTACCGGCTTAGCTGTTATGTACAGTCAAAAAGCGCTCACAAAAATAATTACAGATCTTGAACGCAGTTAGGTGAATACTGATGACCAGAATTATTCTTGCTTCTGCTTCTCCCCGGCGCGCTGCATTGCTGCGTCAAATTGGTCTGCCTTTTACTGTGCAGGTCAGTGCTGTGGATGAAACTACAAGCAGTGAGACAGATCCGGCTAAACTGGCTTTAGCCTTGGCCTGTGCCAAGGGACAGGCAGTGGCGGAAAAAGTAGATGAAGGTATTATCATTGCCGCTGATACCATTGTCAGCAGCGAAGGTGAGCTTTTAGGTAAGCCGGCAACAAAAGAAGCCGCCGCTGCCATGCTGCGGCGTTTAGCGGGCAATGTCCATCATGTACTGACAGGAGTGGCTGTGTTCAGCAAACCTGCCGGCTTAGTACGGACGCATGTGGAGACTACTGCTGTTCATATGCGTAAATTAACAGAGGCTGAAATCAAGTGGTATGTAAATACCGGGGAGCCTTATGATAAGGCCGGTGGCTATGGCATTCAAGGCAAGGCAGCTGTTTTTATCGAAAAAATTGAAGGCTGCTATTTTAATGTGGTGGGTCTGCCGCTGGCTGCCCTATGGCAGCTGTTAACGGCTGTAGGAATTAAATTGGGGGAAGGAGCTGGGAGCAATGAAGACACGGCGCCTGACCATCAAGGAGTTACCACCAAGTGAAAGGCCTAGGGAGAGGGCTTTGGTGAGCGGCATCACCACCCTCTCGGATGCAGAACTGCTGGCAATTTTGTTAAGGAGTGGAACGGCACAGGAAACGGCTGTACAGCTGGCCGAAAAAGTACTGTTAAAGGTAGGGGGCTTGACAGAGCTGCCGCGCAGCAGTCTGGAAGAGCTGCAGTCGGTCAAAGGCTTGGGGCCGGCCAAGGCACTTACTCTGCTGGCAGCTGCAGAGCTGGCAGTAAGGTTGGCTAACCGCACCCGTTATGAAGCAGTTACAATCTCTTCACCAGGTGATGCTGCCGGGTTGGTGATGGAGGAGATGCGGCATAAACTGCGGGAACACTTTCGTGTGCTCTTACTGGACACGAAAAATAAAGTACTGGGCATAGAAGATATCTCTGTAGGCAGCTTAAATTCTTCCTTAGTCCATCCGCGCGAAGTTTTTCGCCCGGCGATTCGCAAGGCCTGTGCCAGTGTGATCTTAATACATAATCATCCCAGTGGGGATCCGACACCAAGTCGTGAAGATGTGGAAGTAACAAAAAGGCTGGTAGAAGCAGGACGTTTAATGGGGATTGAAGTGCTGGATCATTTGGTTATTGGCGACGGCCGCTTTGTAAGTTTCCGGGAAAGAGGTTTGATTGCCCGTTAACCAATTTTTGCAAAGACAAACTTGTGTATTGTATAGACCGGTAAAACTGATATAATACTTAATAGTTGATTTTATTGATGGAAGGGAGACGCTCCAATGCGCTTTGTAACGAAATATTTTTCCCGCGACATTGGCATCGATTTGGGAACTGCCAATACGATAGTATTTGTGAAAGGTAAAGGTATCGTACTCCGTGAACCATCTGTGGTCGCTATCCGGCGGGATACCGGGATGCTGTTGGAAGTCGGGGAAGAAGCTAAACGGATGATTGGGCGTACACCTGGTAATATTGTTGCTATTCGCCCGATGAAAGATGGGGTAATTGCTGATTTTGACGTGACGCAAACGATGCTGCGCCATTTTATTAATAAGGCTTATAAGCGTACTTCTATATTTAAGCCGCAGGTTGTAGTCTGTGTGCCTTCCGGTGTCACTGAAGTGGAAAAAAGGGCAGTCATTGATGCTACAAAGCAGGCCGGTGCCAAGGAAGCATTTTTAATTGAAGAACCTATGGCTGCAGCTATTGGCGCAGGGCTGCCGGTGGAAGAGCCTACAGGCAGCATGATTGTGGATATTGGCGGCGGCACAACGGAAGTGGCGATTATTTCCTTAGGCGGGATAGTCACGAGCCGTTCGATTCGTGTGGGCGGAGATGAAATGGACGAGTCTATTGTGCAGTACATTAAGAAAAACTATAACTTAATGATCGGTGAACGTACAGCCGAAGAAATTAAAATCCAAATAGGTACTGCCTTTCGCGATACTGCAGAACCGGAGCGGATGGATATTCGCGGTCGTGATTTAGTGAGCGGTTTGCCGAAGACGCAGGAAATCTCTGCTGATGAAATTGTTTCCGCTTTAGCCGATCCCGTAGCCAGTATTTTAGAAGCAATAAAAATTACGCTGGAAAAAACTCCGCCCGAACTGGCGGCTGATATCATGGATAAAGGCATAGTCATGACCGGCGGAGGAGCGCTGCTGGAAGGTCTGGACAAGCTCATTGCCAGAGAAACGGGGATGCCAGTTTATATCGCGGAAAACCCCTTAGATTGTGTGGCAATGGGGGCAGGAAAAGCACTGGGCGAAATAGAATTGTTACGCAGAGTAGCTTTAGCCCCGCGTCGAGTCAATTAGTCATGGCGGGGCACATGCGAAAGGTGATGCCCGTGCATGTTCAGAGAAATAGCCGCAAACAGAAGAATAGACAGGTAGTTTTTCTGGTCCTGGCACTCGCTGTACTGCTCTTACTTATTGGTATGACAGCTAACCGACAGGGTGCTGCATGGCCGGAAGAAATGCTGCGGTATGTTGTGGCCCCTGTACAAGGGGTCTTTCAACGTTTAACCCGTTCTGTGGAAAGCTTTTTTGCAGCGGTAAGCAATTATCGGCATTTACAGCAGGAAAATGACAGACTGCGTCAGCAATTAGCCGAAGCCGTTGCTTTACAGACAAAAATTGCCGAACTGCGCCAGGAAAACAACCGCCTCCGCAGTATGCTGGAGCTTCGTGAAGCCAGTGAATATGAGCTGATTGCGGCAGAAGTAATTGCGCGAGATCCCAGCAGCTGGTTTAATATTATTACTATTAATAAGGGAACAAAAGACGGTGTCAGGGAAAACATGGCTGTTATCACAACCGAGGGGCTCATCGGCAGCATCCTCTCAGCCGCTCCTAATTCAGCACAGGTACAGCTTTTAACCGATGCGCGACGACGTGTCAGTGCTTTGGTACAGCGGTCACGTGAACCTGGTGAAGTGGGTGTGGTAGAATATGATCCGCAGAACGCTGCTTATCTACGGATGAAAGATTTGCCGCGTGAAGCCAATATTCAAACCGGTGATGCTGTTATTTCCTCCGGACTGGGAGGAGTTTTCCCTAAGGGACTGCTGATTGGTTATGTAGTGGAAACGGCAGAGGATGAAATGGGCCTTACCCAGTATGCCCGCCTGCAGCCTGCTGCCAACTTCTATCGTTTAGAGGAAGTCTTTGTGGTTATCTCGGAGCACGGTTTACCTGCCGACTCTGAGGAGGAGAATTTCTGATGGCTCCGCTCTTGATTTTTGTCATATTTGTAATCAGCCTGGCGCTGCAGGGATCTGTGTTAGCCTTAGCAGGCCCGGCTGGTGTGCAGCCTGACATTTTACTGGTAGTCACGGTTGCTTTAGCCTTATTAGCAGATTTGCGTCGGGGTGCCATTGTCGGCATGTGTGCTGGTTTATGCCAGGATATTTTGTTTGGCGCTCCGCTGGGCTTTTTTGCGGTCAGCAAAATGTTGGTAGGGGCAGCAGCCGGTTTACTGGCAGCTGATATCAATAAAGAATTAACGTGGTCCGCCATGGTTTTAATGCCTCTTTTTACACTTTTCAGTGATTTTCTCTGCTTAATTCTGCTAAAGCTTTTCCAAATAGCGGCGACGCTGCCCTTTTTGACCTATCTACAGCAGGTTACCTTACCCCGTATTGCCATGCATTTTTTGATTATGGGAATTATTTATCCCCATCTTTTTCGTATACAAAAACGGAGTTTGCTGTTTGCGGAGAGCGAGGTTGAGGAGTGAGTGAAACGATGAGCAAATCGCTGCAAAAAAGACTGCGTGTCTTTACTTTTGCTGTTGTTTTCGTTGCTCTGCTTTTAACGGCACGTTTAGCTTGGCTGCAGATATATAAATACGATCACTATTTGGTACAGGCAGAAAATAACCGTCTGCGCGATTTACCCATAACTGCAACCCGTGGTGAAATACGTGACCGCAACGGCATCAGTCTTGCCACTAATCGGCCTGGTTTTTCTGTTTCTCTGCTGGATCTGGATCGCAAAAAGGCAGCTGAGGTGATTGACTATCTTAGTCAGACCCTGGGGATCGAGAAAGAGGAAATACAGGAGAAAATATTAAAGCAGCAGTATAAAAGGTTTGCCCCGATTCGGATCGCCAATGATGTTTCTCCGGAAATAGTGGCGCAGCTGGAGGAAAGGGCGATGGATTTACCTGGTGTAATTATTGAAACGCAGCCGGTCCGGGAATATCCTTTACAGACCTTAGCGGCGCACGTTTTAGGTTATGTTGGCGTCATTCGTGACTATCAATATGAAGCAATGAAAGCTGAAGGCTATCGCTTTACAGATATTATTGGTCAGGCAGGACTGGAAGCAACATACGAGCAGTATTTGCGCGGTCAGGACGGCATTTTGCGTGTTGAAACTGATCGTTTCGGTAATCGGGTACGTGTTTTAGAGCGAACGGAACCGGTTGCCGGCAGCGACCTGATACTGACTTTAGATGCACGGCTGCAGGATATTGCTGAGCGCGCACTGGCTCAGGTGATTGCTGATTTGCGGGAAAAAGGCAATACGCAGGCCAGTAGGGGTGCTGTGGTGGCACTGGACCCTAATTCAGGCGGCATTTTAGCCATAGCCAGTTATCCTGCCTTTAATCCCAATACATTTTTTCAGGATTATAATGAGATTCAAGCCGATCCCGATAAACCGGAAGTTAACAAGGCTATCCAGGGCACTTATCCGGTAGGGTCTACTTTTAAACTTGTCGGCGCCATGGCCGCTCTGGAAGAAGGTGTGATTACAGGTAATTCACGCGTCACCTGTTTAGGTGTGAAATCCTTCTTTGGCCGCGACCGCCGCCGCTGCTATGCCGGCACTGCCCATGGCAGTTTAAATGTTGTCGGGGCGCTGCAAAAATCATGCAATATTTTCTTTTATGAAATGGGTTATCGTTTAGGGATCGAGCGTTTAGCGGCTTATGCCAAGGATTTTGGTTTTGGTCAAGTTACCGGACTAACTGATCTGCGCGGCGAGGTGGCCGGGGTCATTGATTCTAAGGAACGGCGCAGCAATTTTATGCCCGGCGATGTGCTAACGGCTACCATTGGTCAGGGTCATGCCATTACGCCTCTGCAGCTGGCAAATTACGCGGCCATTTTTGCCAATGGTGGTACTCATTACCGCCCTTATTTGGTAGATAAGGCTGTCAACAGTCAGGGTAAAGTAGTTTATGAAGCCAAACCTGAGGTGCTTAAGACTCTGCCCTATGACGAGAAGAATTGGGAGATTGTACGCACCGGCATGGAAGCCGTAACGGAGATCGGCGGTACCGGCTCTGTTTTACGGACTCTGCCTGTTAAGGTTGCCGGTAAAACCGGTTCGGCACAAGTAAGCCCGGGAAAGATCTCCCACAGCTTATTTGTTGGTTATGCACCTGCAGAAAAGCCGGAAGTGGCCTTGGCTGTTATTGTGGAAAACGGCGGTCTTGGTGGAGATGGTGGTGTTCCTGTAGCAAAACTTATTTTTGAAGAATATTTTGCACCCCAGGAGGAAGAAGCATAGCAGCCACGGGACTCTCCCGTGGTTTTTAGTAATGGTTTTGCAGGAATTTGACAATGATTGACGAAAAACTATCTGTGACACAGCTAGTGCAGTGGAGGAAATTATGAGTAAGCAAACGGTGGAGTTTAAGGGTAATAGAGACGGTGTAACTATTTATTGCTTAGACCATGCAGAGTTTAGCGACATTTTGTCTGACTTGGCGAAACGCCTTAAAAAAAGAGCTGCCTTTTTTGGCGAGGCTCCTGTACGTATTGATGTGGGGCAGCGAGAAATAACAGAAGCAGAGAAACAGGCACTATGTGATGTAATTAAGCAAAACAGCCGTCTCCACCTAACAGCAATACAATCGGCTGCCGAACGTCCGCCTGCCGTGGCAGCGGCACGTAGGCAGGGTGAAACGGATGATTTGCGCCTGGACGGTTTTAAAGAAGGTCGTGCTATAGTAATTAAACGCACACTGCGTTCAGGGCAGTATGTTCGCTTTCCCGGTCATGTAATTGTACTGGGGGATGTGAATCCCGGGGCTGAAATAGTTGCTGACGGGGACATCTTTGTCTTTGGTACTTTGCGGGGGATTGCTCACGCCGGTGTCAATGGAGACCGCGGCGCCTCGGTGGTGGCTCTGCGCCTGGCTCCAACACAGCTGCGCATTGCCGATATTATCTCCCGGGCGCCGGATGATTCCGAGCTGCCGGAGCAGCCCGAATATGCGTATGTTAGCGACTTAGGCATAATGATTGCGGCAGTTACAACCAAGCTGGGTTCCTAGCCAAGTCTGATCATCTGAAGAGGAGTGGAAAATATGGGTGAAGTGATTGTCATTACTTCCGGTAAAGGCGGAGTAGGCAAAACTACCACGACCGCTAATCTGGGCGTTGGTTTAGCCATGAAAAACAAGAATGTAGTCCTGATTGATGCCGATATCGGGTTACGGAACCTGGATGTGGTTATGGGGTTAGAAAACAGAATTGTCTATGACCTGGTAGATGTGGTAGAGGGGAACTGCCGCACTAAACAGGCTTTAATTCGTGATAAACGTCATGATAATCTTTTCCTCTTGCCGGCAGCCCAGACCAGGGATAAAAATGCAGTCAGCCCTGAGCAGATGCAAAAGCTGTGTGAAGAATTAAAGCAAGAATTTGATTTTATTCTGGTAGACTGCCCGGCGGGTATCGAGCAGGGTTTCCGCAATGCTATCGCCGGGGCTGATCAGGCTGTTATCGTTACTACCCCGGAGGTTTCTGCCGTTCGTGACGCAGACCGGATTATTGGTCTGCTGGAAGCAGCAGAAATAAAGCTTTCACGGCTGCTGATTAATCGGCTGCGGCCAGACATGGTTAAACGTGGTGACATGATGGATATTGATGATATTGTAGAAATTTTAGCCATCGAACTTATCGGCGTTATCCCGGACGATGAAAAAATAATCATTTCTACAAACCGCGGTGAACCGGTGGTCACCAATAATAACTCTTTGGCAGGACAAGCTTACCGTAATGTAGTGCAAAGGCTGCTGGGTGAAACTGTATCGTTTTTAGATCTGCATCAGCACCACTCATTCTTTAGCCGGTTGAAAAGGCTGATCGGCTTTGGTGGGTAGAAAGGAAGTGGAATATGAACCTGAGAGCTTTGCTTAACATCTTAACCGGCAGACAGGACAGTAAAGATGTAGCCAAAGAGCGTTTGCGACTGGTGCTTGTCCACGACCGAGCCAGTGTTTCTCCGGAGTTCCTTGATAAGATAAAAGAAGAGATGATCCAGGTTATTTCCAAGTATATGGATATTGATGAAAAGCAGACACAGATTAAAATGCACCGTAGTGAGGGCACAGCTGTTTTAGAAGCAAATTTAGCTATCAAATCGATACGTCGCAATGTGTAGTTAAATGTTGTAAGGTGCAGCTTCCGCTTTACGTAATGATTAACTTGCCGTATAATAAAGGTGCAGGTTTACCTGCACTTATTTTTTCTCGGACAGGAAATTATCTCAGCCCTGAATTGCTTTTTTCCCAACTTTTATAGATGTATAGACAGATCAGAGGTGGGAATGTGTTTGACCGCAGATTGCTGCGCAATTTCGACTGGCTGCTGCTGATTTTAGTGTGTACTATTGTAGCAGTCAGTTTGCTAATTATTACCAGTACTACCATTAATATAACAGGAGATCCACTATATTTTGCCAAGCGACAGCTGATACGCTTTGCCGTTGGTTTTGTAGCCATGCTGTTTATCTTAAGTATTGATTACACCTATTTTTTTCGCCTGGCACCCATTATGTATCTGGCTATAGTAGCGATGCTTGTGGCCGTGCTTTTCATCGGGTCTAAAGGCGGCGGCGCACAGCGCTGGATAGATCTAGGTTTTTTTGAGCTGCAGCCGTCCGAGTTTGCCAAACTGGGTATCATTATTTCCCTGGCTCGCTTATTATCAGCACAGGAAGGAAATTTTGAGGATATGTCCAGTGCAATTCCGGCCTTTTTTCATGTTGCCCTCCCCATGGGATTAGTTTTTTTGCAGCCGGATTTAGGCACTTCACTGGTTTTTACTGTCATTTTGTTTGGCATGCTTTATATGGCCGGTCTCAGAGTACAGCATTTACTGACCTATGCCGGTATTGGCTTGGCCATCGGAGCCCCGGCACTGTGGCTTTTGCTTAAGGATTATCAAAAAAAACGCTTGATTATCTTTATTAATCCCTACCTTGATCCTCTCAATGACGGTTATCAAATCATCCAGTCGTTAATTGCTGTAGGTTCCGGTGGGTTACAGGGTAAGGGACTTTTTGCCCCCGGCACACAAAATGCTTTAAACTTTTTATTGGAGCAGCATACAGACTTTGTTTTTTCGGCATATGCTGAGGCGACAGGCTTTGTAGGCAGTGTGATTTTAATTCTGCTTTACACTTTTTTAATTCTCCGCATTCTCCGCCTGGCTTTTCTGGCTAAGGATACTTTTGGGATGTTAGTCTGCATTGGTGTGGCAGTAATGATGACTTTTCATATTCTGGTGAATATCGGCATGACAATTGGTATCATGCCCGTCACAGGAATTCCGCTGCCTTTTATGTCTTATGGGGGCAGTTCACTGATGATGAATATGATGGCCATTGGTGTTGTCCTCAATATCGGTATGCGGCGGCAGAAATTAATGTTTTAAACAACAACGGCATAATTGGCACATAAAAATCCACCCGTTGGCAGCAGGTGGATTTCTTAATGATGTTTATCCACAAAAACATGTATATCTTGGCGGACAAGTTAATATACATGGATCAGGACAAACCTCTAAGGGGGGAGTATAGTGAGAAACGGTCACCGCTGGCAGGCACCGCAATTTGGTCTGCGGGAACGTCTGGAACAGCGCCGGGAACGTCGGCCAAGAAGCAGTGCCGCTTATTACAATGGCTATGCGCAGACATCCAGGGCAGCTCGTGTGCCGGAGCTCCCTGCTTTGCTGCCCAGACATTGGTGGGAAAATCAATTTCAAAAAACGGTGGCGGCTATTATTGTCGTGATCTGTTTAGGTGTCCTTAGTTTATTTAACACACCCTTGGCAAATCGTGTAGTGGACTGGGCCTACCAGCTGACGGTCAGGCAAACAGATCCTGCAGAGCTTGCTGCTTCTGTCCAGCCTGTGCTGCAGTCGCTGCGAGATTTTAGCCGGCAGCGGGAGAGCGACGGAAAAGATCCTTTGTCTAAGGAAACAGTTACTGCGCCTGAGGAGATGACTGCGCCCGTTAACGGTGAACTATTCAGTCCCTATGGCGTACGAATCATCCCCGGTACTAATGACGTGGAAATGCACTATGGCATTGATGTCAGCGCAGAGCCCGGCTCTCCGGTTTATGCAGCGCTGGCTGGTACGGTGATGTTGGTAGATCCTGCCCATCCTGTTTATGGTGAGACTGTTTACATCCAGCATGCTGATGATACAGTAACTATTTATGGCCGCGTCACAGACTCTGTTGTTAAAGCCGGTGACCAGGTGGCTAAAGGCGAAGAGATTGCCCGCCTCGCCGCAGCCGTTGAGGGGGAAAGCCATCTTCATTTTGAAGTCTGGCAGGAAAAACAACCGATAGATCCTGAACAATTTCTCAATCAAACCAACTAAAGGAGAGGCCTGTTCTTGAAACTGTTCCGGCTTGGCGGTATTACTTTTAGCTTTCATTGGCTGTTTGTTGTGCTGCTGTTTTTACTGGCCTTTTTTGGTTATTTTAGTGAAACGCTGATGTTATTTGGTTTGGTATTAGCCCATGAGCTGGTACATCTGCTTACAGCCCGGGCCCAAGGTCTAGAAGTGAGCGAGGTAGAATTGTTTCCCTTTGGTGGTGTTGCCAAACTGGAGGATGTGTTAGAGTTAGACCCACAAGTGGAGAGTGTGGTCTCGTTGGCCGGGCCCATTTTTAATTTTATACTGGCAGCGCTGGCGCTGCTGCTTTACGCTAAATATCCTGCCTGGCAGCAGCATAAAATGTTACTGCTTTTTATCCGCAGTAATTTAACTTTAGGTTTCTTTAACCTGTTACCTGCTCTGCCCCTTGATGGCGGACGGATTTTGCGTGCCCGTCTCAGTGGGGTGCTTGGCTTTCGACAGGCAACAGAACTGGCCATCAGGATTAGTCAATTACTGGCACTGCTGCTGTTTGTGCTGGCGCTCTATCTCTTCTACTTAGGTGATTTGCACCTTACACTGCTGGCGGCCGCCTTTTTTTTATATTTCGCCTCCGAAAAAGAAAAAACGGCCGCCATGTATGCTTTTATTCGCGGTTTGGGCAGAAAGAAAAGGATCCTCTATGAACAGGGCGTGATGCCCTTAGTTAGCCTGCTCTCTTTGCGCGATACCCCGATGAAAGATATTTTGCGGCACTTTGCTATGAAAAAGTTCCATCGTGTCCTGATAATCAATAAAGAAGGTCGGGTTATAGGAGAAGTGATGGAAGATGAAATTGTAGAGACCATTGTTAAAGAGGGACTTTATGCCACCATTGGGACTGCCCTGCGTCATAAATAGGCAGGGCGCTTTTTTCTAAGGCTGCGGCAGGGGAGTTTTGATTATGGAAAGTATAGGCAGGGAAACACTGCATTCATGTAAAATTATAGTAAGGGGAAAAATAAGCGATAAGTATATTTGTCCAAACTGGTGGAGGAAAAATGAAAAACAATTACCGACAGTATTTTTGGCAGCATATATTACCACATGTAGAGAAACCGACCCGTTATCTCGGCAATGAAGTCAACGCTGTAGTCAAGGATCATCAGGAAGTTGCGCTGCGTGTAGCCTTGGCCTTTCCTGATCTCTATGAGATAGGTATGTCTCACCTGGGACTGAAGATTTTGTATCATATCATCAACCAGGAGGAGAAGTGGCTGGCAGAACGTGTTTTTATGCCTGCTCCCGATGCAGAAAGAATGATGCGGGAACTGTCTTTCCCGCTCTGTTCGCTGGAAACAGTTACACCGCTGGCAGCCTTTGACCTGGTCGGCTTTACCCTGCAGTATGAGCTGTCCTATGCAACAATACTGCAGATGCTGACATTGGCCAACATTCCGCTGACAGCTGCTGACAGGGGTGAAGACGATCCGCTGGTGGTGGGAGGCGGACCGGCTGCGTTTAACCCGGAACCTTTAGCCGCTTTCTTTGATTTTTTTGTTATTGGTGATGCAGAAGAAGCACTGCCGCAGATCTTAGAGCTGCTGACGGAGAATAAAACGGCGGCCCGAGGGGAAAAACTGCGCTTACTGGCAGAGATTGCGGGTGTATATGTGCCCTCTTTTTACCGGGAACAGCGCAGTAAGTCCGGAGAATACCTGGGTACTGTCGCTGCAGCTGCCGACCTGCCGGCTAAAGTGAAACGTGCCGTGGTTACTGATCTGGATCAGGCTCCCTATCCTACGGATTTTATCGTGCCATATGGGGAGATAGTGCATGACCGTTTAGTATTGGAGCTGTTTCGCGGCTGTACACGCGGCTGCCGCTTCTGTCAGGCGGGGATTATTTACCGACCGGTGCGTGAACGTCAGGTGGATACCTTGAAGAAATTGGCACGGCAGATGGTTCGGTCTACCGGCTACGAAGAAATGGCTTTAAGTTCCTTAAGCAGCGGTGACTACAGCGGCATTGAGCAGTTGGTCTGTGAATTAGGGGCTGAACTGGCACAAGAAGGTGTTTCACTTTCGCTGCCTTCGTTACGCTTGGATTCTTTCTCCGGCGACTTGGCAGAACAGGTGCAGCGTGTCCGTAAAAGCGGTCTGACTTTTGCCCCGGAAGCAGGTACACAGCGTTTACGGGATGTAATCAATAAGAATATTACGGAAGAAGACCTGCTGCAGGCGGTGCGAGAAGCCTTTGCCGCCGGCTGGAACAGTGTAAAACTCTATTTTATGTTAGGCTTACCAACGGAAACAGATGAGGATCTGTTAGGTATAGCTGACTTGGCGCGCAAGGTGGTAAAGGCTTATCAGCAGAGCAGCGGCCGCGGCAAGGCTCGTGTAACCGTTTCTGTCTCCGTCTTTGTCCCGAAAGCACATACGCCTTTTCAATGGGTTGGCCAGATTTCTCAAGCAGAGATGCTGCGTCGACAGGCGCTGCTCAAGCAAGCTTTGCGTCTTCCCGGCGTGCAGTTCCAATACCATGGTGTCCAAACCAGTATGTTAGAAGCTGCCCTCGCCCGCGGTGGACGCGAACTAGTGCCGGTGCTGGCCCGTGCCGCCGCTTTGGGCTGTAAACTGGATGGCTGGGACGAGCATTTTGCGTACGAATTGTGGGAGCAGGCTTTTAAAGAAAATGGGCTGGATCTGGAAAGCTGTGCGCAAAGAGCATATGCGGCAGAGGACCCGCTGCCCTGGGATCATTTTGATACCGGCGTCAGTAAAGGCTATCTGCTGCGTGAATATCAACGCGCTTTAGCCGGTCAGGTAACAAAAGATTGTCGTGAGGGTTGTTTGGGCTGCGGTATGGCAGTCCTGCTGGACGAGGAAGATAAAGGAGTATGTGCAAGTGCGGATATGGATTAAATTTGCGAAAGATCAGCCGTTACAGTTTTTATCACATCTGGATTTGCTGAGGTTATGGCAGCGGGCTCTTCGTCGTGCTTGTCTGCCGGTGCAGTATAGTCAGGGCTTTAATCCTCATCCCAAAATCTCATTTGCGGCGGCGCTGCCGGTAGGTGTGACCAGTGAGGCTGAATATACAGATATTCACTTCGCTCAAAAAATTACTGACGTAGAGATAGACAAATTGCAGAGTGTGCTGCCCCAAGGGCTGCAGATCAAAGGTTGGCGCCCTGTTCCTGCCGCGGCGAAAACACTGATGGCCATGGTCGGCGCACAACGCTGGCAGGTAACGATCGAGTCAGCCGCTGCTGTACAAACGAGTTTGGAGCAGCTATTACAAGCCGCAGAACTGCCTGTACAGCGGCAGCGTAAAAAAGGCGTGAAAACAATCAATTTGAGACCGTATATTTACCGGCTGGAAATAGCTGCGGCAGACAGTCTGGAGATGCTGCTGGCGGCGGGAAATGCGGGCAGTGCCAAACCCCGCGAAGTTTTAGAATTATTAGGTTTACAGGCACATAGTAATGTGCGGTGTATAGAAACGCTATTACAAATTAATGGGTTTTTACAGTCACCGCTTGCTGTGTTGTTAAATGAAAAAGAGGTGTCTGTTAATGCAGAAAAAGATTATTATCAACTGCGATAATAAACAAACCCGGGTGGCAGTGCTGGAAGATAATAAACTGGTGGAAATTTACCTGGAACGTCCTGTCTACCAGCGGGTGGTAGGCAACATTTACAAGGGCGTAGTGGCTAATGTTTTACCGGGTATGCAGGCTGCCTTTGTCGATATTGGTTTGGAGCGTAATGCCTTTCTGTATGTAGATGATGCCCAGCTGAACAACGAGGAAACAGATAAAGGTAAAGGCAAAAAAACTATTGAACAGCTCCTGCGGCCGGGTGAAGAGATTATGGTGCAGGTGATCAAAGAGCCATTTGGCAGCAAGGGAGCACGTTTGACGAGGCAGATTACCCTTCCTGGGCGTCACCTGGTGCTCATACCCTGGGCAGACTATACCGGTGTCTCGCGGCGGATTGAAGATGCTGCTGAACGGGAAAGGCTGCGCCAGCTGGCTTCCCAGCTGCGCCCGGAGGATATGGGGTTGATTGTGCGGACAGTAGCCGAAGGTGAGGATGCGTCTGCCTTTCAGCAGGATTTGACTTTTTTGCTGTCACTCTGGGAGCGAACGCAAAAACGCTACCTGCAGAAATCAGCGCCTGCCCTGATATACCAGGATCTGGATCTAATTTACCGTATACTGCGTGATCTTTTTACCGATCAAATTGATCAGCTGCTGATAGATACGCGCTATGAATATGAAAAAATCCTGGAAACACTGGATGTTATTGGTCCCCAATTAAGGGAGCGGGTACAGCTTTATCAGGGGGAAGCCCCTATCTTTGATGTTTACGGCATCGAAGCCGAAATAGAAAAAGCACTGTCGCGAACAGTTTGGTTAAGCTGCGGCGGTTATTTAGTTTTTGATCATACTGAAGCTCTCACTGTTATTGATGTTAATACGGGTAAATATATCGGAAAAACAAATCTGGCTGATACGGTGCTGAAAACAAATCTGCAGGCTGCGGAAGAGATCGTCCGCCAGATCCGCCTGCGTGACATTGGCGGCATCATTATTATTGATTTTATAGATATGGATAGGGAGGAAGACAGCCAGCAGGTCCTAGCTCTGCTCTCTGAAAAAATAAAACAAGACAGGACCAAATCCCATGTTGTGGGCATGACCGGTCTGGGACTGGTGGAAATGACGCGTAAAAAGGCCCGCCAAGGTCTCGATGCGGTTCTGCAGCAGAGTTGTCCTTACTGCAGCGGTCGCGGTAAAGTTTTAGCTGCCGATGTGATCAGTGCCCGCACAGAACGACAGCTGCGCAGTTTCCTGGCGGGCCTTGACGCCGAAGCAATTTTGGTTGAGCTGCACCAAAGTGTAGCAGGACTCCTGATTGGTCCTAACGGTTCCTATCTGCGTAAATTAGAAGAGGATACCGGCAAGATTATCTATATTCGCGGCAGTGACACAATTCATGTAGAAAAATATAAAATCCTGGCAGTTGGCAGCCAGGCAGAAGTGCGAGTACAGGCCTTTCCCGTTGCTGTCGGGGAAATTCACCAGGTAAAGGTCGAGGAGCCCCATACCAATAACCCTTATGATGGTATCGCACGCCTCAACGGTTTTATCATTGATGTCCAGGCGGGCGGCGCCTATGTTGGCGAAGAAATAAGTGTGGAGATATTAGAGGTTACAAAAACTTTTGCCCGGGCGAAAGTTGTTACGAATTGACAAAGGGCATACTGCTGTGCTAGAATAACTAGGCGGCCATCGTAACCGCTCGGTAAAGGTTGTAAACCGTAAGGTACCTCTGCCGGCGAGTCTTGACAGGAAGGTGATAAATTTTCATGTACGCAATTATTGAAACAGGCGGTAAACAGTACCGCGTCGAGGAAGGTTCTATCATCGATGTAGAGCGCCTCGAGGGAGAAGCAGGTGCAGAAGTAGATTTTGAGCATGTTTTAGCTCTGAAAAAAGATGACAAGCTCCAGGTAGGACAACCGTATTTAACGGATGTTAAAGTGCGGGGCAAAGTGTTAGAACATGGCAAAGGCAAAAAAATTGTTGTTTTCAAGTATAAAGCCAAAAAGAATTATCGGCGTAAACAGGGTCACCGCCAGCCCTATACCCGGGTACTAATTGAGCAAATCGAGGCGTAGCCATGATTAATGTGCGCATTAAACGGGTGGCCGGGCAGGTGACGAAATTAGTTGTCAGCGGTCATGCCGGCAGCGCACCACACGGAAAAGATATTATCTGTGCAGCCGTTTCTGCCCTGGTCCAGACATATCTTTTTAGCCTGCAGCGTCTGCTGCGGTTGGACGTGACAGCGGAGATCCGTGATGGCTACTTCAGCCTCACCATTCCCTCCGGTTTAGCTCCGGCGGTACAGGAAAAGGTGTCACTATTAGCGGAGAGTACGCTGGTAGGTTTAACTGAGATCGATAGAAGTTATCCGGGCTTTTTGCAAGTGAGCGAAGAATAGGAGGTGAACTCTGAAGATGTTGATGAATCTGCAATTATTTGCACATAAAAAAGGTGTGGGGAGTTCCCGTAACGGTCGTGACAGCAAACCCAAATATTTAGGAGTTAAGCGAGCCGCAGGGCAAACCGTTTCAGCCGGCAGCATTTTAGTGCGCCAGCGCGGCACCAAAATTCATCCCGGCGTCAATGTAGGCAGAGGTAAAGATGACACCCTGTTTGCTCTGATAGATGGTGTGGTGGCCTTTGAACGTAAAGGTCGTGACAAAAAACAGGTCAGCGTTTACGCAAATGGTGAAGCTGTTTAAAGGAGAAACCATAAACCGGAGTCTCACTCCGGTTTATTCTTTCCTATCCGCAGGATGTTGTAAAAAACTGAAAGCACAGGCTTTTTCCTTGGAAATAAAGGATTTTATCATGTCCTCCCCGAATTATACCAGGATGTTATCTGAACAGGGTGATAGTCATGAATGATGTAATGGAAGCCATGGATAAGCTTGTGCGGCATTATCGTCATGATTTTCTCAATATTCTGCAGGTAGCGGGTGGACTGGCACAGTTACATAAAACGGAACGTTTACTGGCCTTTATACAACAAGCCAGTGCGGAGGTACAGCAATTCGGTCATTTTATCAACTGCGGCGACAGCCGCTTTGCCTTAATAGTACTGGAAAGTTTTTTGCAAAAGCTAACGGGTAATTATATTTTACAGGTTAAGGGTAAGCTGCCGCTTTTATCACCCGCGACACTGCAGGCTTTACCGGAGATCTTAACGGCGATTTTATCCTGTCTGCCAAAAATAAAAGATTATACTGTTTGTCTTTACCTTGAGGGGGACAAGCAGTCACAAATGCGCTTAAGCCTGCTGGAAGAGTTGACTGTAGATTGGCAGCAGGCTTTATTAGCTGCTGCGCGCCATAATTTACAGGCAGTATGGGACCAGGAAAATGGTGAGTATATTTTACTTTTGGATAAGCGCGATTCGACGGGAGAAAAATAAGGCAGAGAGAATTATAAGGAGTGGTAGGAATGTTTGTCGACCGCGCCAAAATTTATGTTAAGGGTGGTGACGGAGGGAACGGTGTAGTTTCTTTCCGTCGTGAAAAGTATGTTCCCTTAGGTGGCCCCGATGGTGGCGACGGCGGACGTGGCGGCAATGTGATTTTTGTCGTTGATCCCAACCTGCGTACACTGTTAGATTTTCGCTACCAACAGCATCTACGTGCCGAACGTGGTGAACATGGTAAGGGCGGCAATAAGCATGGCCGGAGCGCCCAAGATAAAATTGTTAAGGTGCCGCCGGGAACACAAGTCAGAGATGCCGAAAGTAATGTTCTCTTATCCGATTTAACTGAAGCAGGACAGTCATTTGTGGTAGCTAAAGGTGGTCGCGGCGGTCGCGGCAATGCTCGTTTTGCCAGTCCCGCCGATAAGGCTCCCCGCTTTAGTGAGAAGGGTGAACCGGGAGAAGAGCGTTGGGTGTGGCTGGAATTAAAGGTGCTTGCTGATGTCGGACTGGTAGGCTTCCCTAATGCCGGCAAGTCTACTTTTCTGGCACGTGTTACTGCAGCCCGTCCTAAAGTAGCTGACTATCCTTTTACCACTCTTTCTCCCAATTTAGGTGTTGTGGCTTTAGAAGGTGTAGAACCTTTTGTGATAGCAGATATTCCTGGTTTAATCAGCGGTGCCCATGCCGGGGTTGGCTTAGGACATCATTTTCTGCGTCATGTAGAACGAACACGTCTTTTGCTGCATATTGTTGATGCCGCTGCCGTAGATGGGCGCGATCCGCTGACTGATTACCGGCAAATTAACGAAGAACTGCGCTTATATGATGAGCGTTTAGCCGGTCTGCCTCAAGTAGTGGTAGCCAATAAAACTGATTTACCTCAGGCTGCTGCAGGTTTGACCGAGCTGCAGCGTGCCTTAGGCGCAGAAAAGGTTTTTCCTATCTCTGCTGTTACCGGAGCCGGTGTTAAGGAACTGCTGTACCATACAGCACAGCTGCTGGCGTCCTTACCGGAGGAAACACCAATAGCCGAAGAACCTGCAGTTTTCAGACCGGATGCAGACGACGAGGCTGAGGAAAAAGTAACCATTACCAGAGAAAATGATGTCTTTTTTATGCAGGGTCCCCGCCTGGAAAAACTGGTAGCCATGACTGACTTTAATAATGAAGCTGCGGTGAAACGTTTCCAACGCATTTTCCGCCTCCAGGGCCACGAGGATGCATTAAAAGCAGCCGGAGCGAAAAACGGGGATACTGTAAAAATTCGCGATCTTGAATTTACTTTTTGGCAGGAAGAGGATGACTAATAACGGGGTGGGGACAATGACACTACAGTTACCAGAGTGCAGGGACGGGCTTTGTGTGGGAATTATGGGGGGAACCTTTGATCCTATTCATTTGGGGCATTTAGTTATTGCGGAGGAAGTACGGATTCAATATGAATTAGATAAAGTTATTTTTGTACCTACCGGTTACCCGCCACATAAAGCAAAGCGTAAAGTTACAGATCCTGAACATCGTTATTTAATGACGGTTTTGGCAACTATTAATAATCCTTATTTTACTGTTTCCAGAGTAGAAATAGACCGGGCATATGAACTAACATATACCATTGACACACTGCGGTTTTTTAATAATTATTATCAGGGTAAAGCCGAGATTTATTTTATCACCGGGGCTGATGCCATCATGGATATTTTATCCTGGAAAGACTACGGGGAGTTATTTTCACTCTGCCACTTTATAGCTGTAACCAGGCCCGGTTACAATTTAAACATAGAAGAAACTATAGGTAAAGTTTGCCCGCAGGCTTTATCCCGCATTGAAGTTCTGGAAATACCGGCCATGCAGATTTCTTCAACCCTGATTCGTCAACGTGTTGTTGCGGGGAAACCGATCCGCTATCTAACTCCTGATGCAGTAACACAATATATCTATAAAAACGGTCTTTATCGTCATGCACGGGAGTAAGTATAAATCAAGCAATTTTTCAGATACTACAGATAAAGCCTGAAAGTGAGGTGAAGCACGAGCGTGGTAAAAACCATTTATGTCGGCAATATTCCCTGGTCAACCACAGAGGACCAGTTGAAGGAATTCTTTAGTGAACAGGGGCAGGTTTACAATGCCCGTATCATAACGGAACGTGCTACTGGCCGCTCAAAAGGATACGGTTTTGTGGAAGTAGCCGAAGAAGATGCAGAGCGCATAATTGAAATGAACGGCAGCGAGCTGGACGGCAGAAAGTTGGTTATTAATGAGGCTAAACCTCGTCCTGAATACTAACATAATGAACGCGCACTAAGGCAACGTCAGTTGCCTTTTTTGCTGGGTCGTTTAGATAGTAATTTGGTTGTTAGCCGCTCAGTAGGCAGGAAAAGCTTACCTTTTTAACGAATATAGCTCAGTGGTGATGAGATGTCCGAGCATAATTTGCTGCAGCAGCTTAAAGAAATACTTTCGCCCGCCCTTTATGCCCATTGTACAGGGGTGGCACAAACAGCGGCTGAACTAGCAGTTCAGCTTGATTGTGATCCTCAGCAAGCCCGTTTGGCCGGTTGGCTGCATGACTGTGCCCGGGAGTGGCCGGCAGAGCAGTTATTAGCCTTTGCTGCCCAACATCAGCTTGAAGTAGATTTGTATGCCCGGCAGGCACCGGTTATTCTGCACGCACCCGTAGGCGCACTTGTGGTAAAAGGGTGGGGGATTACAGATGAGGAAATATTGGCAGCTATTCGCAAACATACTTTAGGTGAGCCCGGGATGACCACTTTGGAACAGTTGGTTTACCTGGCTGATAAAATTGAACCGAATCGCTGTTATCCTGGCGTAGATGAGCTGCGGCGCTTAGCTCGCACAGATTTCCGGCAGGCCTTAACCCAAGCCTCAGCCAATTCTCTGCGCTATCTGCTGGAGAAACGTCAGACAATTCATCCGCAGGCGCTTGCTTTTTGGAACTGGTTAGTAAGTTAGTGAGAGGGGTGTTAGAGTGCCTGCTTACTATAGAGTGAAAACTAAACGCCGTCGTCTCAAAAAAGGCCGTCTCCTGTTTCTGTTGGCTGTCAGTGCTTTTATCCTGCTGCTGTTTTTTACAGCACGTTTCTTAGGCAGCTTACAGGAGCTGCAGGATCGTTCAGACTGGGCTAAAAGTCTGCCCAGAGCCGGCAGGGGCAAGCCTCAGCATTTTTTACTATATACACTTAACGAAGAGCAAGTTACTACCATGTATCTGTTTTCACTTCATCCTGACCGGCAGGCAGTGCATGCTGTGCACATCCCTCCTGAGACTTTATTAAACAGCAGCAGCGAAAAGGAGACGCTGGTAGAAACTGCTTATCAGCTGGACGGGCGAGAATTTTTAGTTACATCTGCTGCAGACTTACTGCAGACAGATATTCATGCTTTTGTGGAGATTAAGGAGGATCAACTACCAGAGGTAACAGCTGCCCTCAAGCTAACTACTGCAGAAACTAAAACTCTGGATGTACTTGACTACATTTATGACGCTGAACTGTCGGCACCACAGCAAACAGAGCGCCGCCGTCAAGTGTTAACTGCCCTTGCGGACCACATTATACAAGGTAATTTTTTGCAGGAAATATTACGCCTGCGGCATGTTTCCCCCCTAGTGAGAAGCAGTTTAACCTGGCGTAATCTGCTGAAGTTAAGTAAATCGTTTGCTAAAGCAAAATTTAGTGAAACGGTAAAAATCTATTCCCTGCCGGGTAGTGTGGCAGTTTCTACCGGAGGAAATTACTGGCATGTCGATGCCGAGAGTGTTCCTGCACTGATAGAGTGGCTGGATAGCGCCAGTCCGCAAATGCCGCGCGAGCAGATCACGGTGGAAGTGCTCAATGGCTGCGGCATCACGGGCTTGGCTAATCAAGTGGCACAAATACTGCGCCAGGAAGGTTTTACGGTAACACGGGTTACCAATGCCGATAACTTTGCCTATGAACGCTCTCAGGTTATTTGCCGCACTAATGATATGGAACCGGCCAAGGAAGTGGCTGTTCTGATTCCAAATGCGCAGTTAATTAAAGAAGAAGTTAGTGATGCGGAAGTATTAGTAACAGTCATAGTGGGGAAAAACTATAAGAGTAGTGAATAGGGAGGGGTTTTATTGAAGCAGGATCTCCACAGAGGGGTCAAACTGATAGTGGACGCGGCAGAGGAGAAGAAAGCCAAGGATCTAACTGTTTTAGAGATTGGCAAAGTATCTCTTGTTGCCGATTATTTTATTATTGCCACCGGCATGACAAAAATCCAGGTTCATGCCATTGCTGATAGTATTATGGAAAAGCTAAAAGAGGCAGGATATGCTTTGTTACATAAAGAAGGCTACGAGGAAGGTCTGTGGGTCCTTTTAGACTATGGTTCAGTCGTGGTTCATATCTTCCAACCTGAACAACGTGATTTCTACAATCTGGAACGCTTATGGGCTCATGCGCCAAAAGTTTCCGGCGATTTCCCGGCTTAGAACCAAAAAGTCGTCAGCGGGAAAATTAATGAGCAGTCTTAATGATTTGTTCATTTGTTGTTGTTCCCTCATCACTATAGTAGTAATATAGGAGTAACAATTAGCGGGAGGGAATTTTATTGAACACAGATGCTTACAGAAAAATAATTGCGGCGGCCATCGAGTTCGAGATTGAGGCGTACGAGTTTTATCAAGGCGCTGCGGAAAAAACTGCTGACAGCAGCTTAAAAGCTATTTTTACCAATTTTGCTCAGGAAGAATTAAAGCATAAACATTTTTTAGAGGAATTCCTGGAAGGTGAAGCCAGATCTCTGGACATTAAAACAATGCCCGATTACAAGGTTGCGGAAACTGTGGACATGCCAAGACTTTCCCTGGATATGAAACCTGCCGAGGCTATTGCCCTGGCTATGAAGAAAGAAGAAGAAGCAATGAGAATGTACTTAAGCTTGGCCAATCATGCGGAAAATTCTCAGCACAAACAGCTTTTTGAGGATTTGGCCGCTATGGAAAAGAACCATAAATTTGAACTTGAAAATCTCTATGTGAATGTAGCTTTCCCCGAAGTCTGGTAAAGCGCTGCTTTATCGTCTTCCGCGGCATGAGACCAGCATTTACCTGCCGAAGATGGTTGACAAGAGTAGGGGATAGCAGTATAATATATCTTGTCACTGCAAATGGGGATGTAGCTCAGTTGGGAGAGCGCTTGAATGGCATTCAAGAGGTCAGGGGTTCGATTCCCCTCATCTCCACCATATGAGTATAAAAACCATGGAAGTCTGTCACTTCCATGGTTTTTTATATGCAGAGACAATATTTTATGTTGATCACTTTTATGCAGCGGTGCAGATGTCTACGGGACGCCGGACTATGAGGAGCGATCCTTGGTAAAGGAAAGAATACCGACAGGACAGTGGGCCACACAAGTGGCGCATTTAATACAGTCAATGTTATCGAATTGGTTTTGCCCGGAAAACTCCAGGTAGGGAGTTAGCTGGAAAGGACAGACGCGGGCGCATTTACCGCAGGAGAGGCATTGTTCTTGATTGGTGATGGTGAGCCTGCGCTCAGTCTTTTGTGCGATACCCAGCGCCTTGCCAAGGTTAAAAGACATCTTCTGCATACTGCCCATGGGACAAAACCGGCACCATGTTCTGGGGCTGATAAAAATGGCTAAGAGGCCGCCGGCGATTAAGACCATTAAATAAGTAGTGACAAAGACAAAACCTAAACGATCAAGAAAAACCATCTCTCCCCACAGCTGCATCACCTTTAAGATTTTGCGGGAAAAATTAAACATGAAAAAGATGAAAAAACCGACAATCATTGCTTTGGAGTAAAGGAAGTCGGGGATTTTTTTATTGCGGCTGAGCGGCAGCATGATAACATCAAAGAGACTGCCATGAGGACAAAAATTGCCGCACCAGTAGCGGCCGGTAAAGAAAGAAGTAATGGTTAAGGCTGCCATAATAAGAATGACTAAAAGTCCCAGTTTGGGCTGCCACAAGCCTCCCACTGCTACCAGCACAGTAAACAACCAACCATATTTACGCACTACGCTAAAGGCACGATTTGTTTTCAGGTAATTATCTTTTTTCATTCTTATCCTCCGGCTTTTTTATTATGGATTATACCCTAAGGGGGTATATTAGCATTATATAAGCGTAGAGGAAATATGTCAAAGTTAAATCTTACTAATTTCTTAAAATATCATCAGCCTGCTTAACTTTTGCCAGGTAGTGCAGTAGACTTGTAGAAGTAACGGCTATAGGAAGCAAAAATTAGGAGAAGATAAGGGCAGAACACGATTTGAGGTGATGTCTATGCCTGTTTTCCCCAGAAAAAGCGCACTGCCGGAGAACCCTAATCAAGGTATAGCTTATCAAGAGGATAAACTGCAGAAAATTTGGTTTGCGGGTGGCTGTTTTTGGGGTGTGGAAGCCTACTTTGCCCGTATTTATGGGGTGGCCAAAACTAGTGTGGGATATGCCAATGGTAAAACCCATAACCCTGCTTATCATGAAATTGCTGCAACCGGTCATGCCGAAACGGTCGAAGTCAGCTATGATCCTGAAAAGGTAAGTTTACAGGAACTGGTGACTTATTTTTTTCGCATTATTGATCCTACTGCTGTAAATAAGCAGGGTAATGATGTTGGTACACAATACAGAACAGGTATCTATTATCAAAATGCAGCTGATTTAGCCGTAATTAAAAAGGTGGTTGCCGGAGAGCAGGAAAAGTACCGGCAGCCCTTGGTGGTGGAAGTGCTGCCCCTGCAGCACTATTATGAAGCAGAGGATTATCACCAGCGGTATTTAGAAAAGAATCCCGGCGGTTACTGCCATATTGACTTTTCCTTACTGCCGCAAATATCTGACAAAGCTGCAAAATACGGGAAACCCAGTCCCGCAGAACTAAAGCAAAAGCTGACACCAATGCAGTATAATGTAACACAAAACAATGCCACTGAGCCGCTATTTGCCAATGAATATTGGAATCACTATGAGCGGGGTATATATGTGGATGTTGTGACGGGAGAACCGCTGTTTGCTTCTACGGCTAAATACGACTCCGGTTGTGGCTGGCCCAGTTTTACCCGCCCACTGAAGCCGGAGGCAATCATGGAAAAAGAAGATTATAGTTTTGGCATGCGGCGCACAGAAGTTCGCAGCCGTGCCGGAGATTCGCATTTAGGTCATGTCTTTCCTGACGGTCCACCGGAAGCAGGAGGTCTCAGGTACTGTATCAATAGTGCGGCCTTACGCTTTATTCCCTATGAAAAAATGGAGGCAGAGGGATACGGGGAGTACAAACACCTGCTGGAGTAATCGCTAAGAGTTAATAGTGTTACTCCGGCACAGTACATCTTAAATATTTATTGATACATTGTAAGTAGGCATGATATAATATTTAAACTAGTTAAGTAAGAGGAAGGGGAGTAGAAAATGGCAAAGTATGAAACAATGGATGGTAATCAGGCAGCCGCTTATGCCTCGTATGCTTTTACGGAAGTGGCGGCTATTTATCCGATTACACCATCAACGCCCATGGCCGAAGGGGTAGACGAATGGTCAGCACACGGCAAAAAGAACATTTTCGGTCAACCCGTTAAATTAGTAGAAATGCAGTCTGAAGCCGGTGCTGCCGCTGCAATGCGTGGGGCGTTACAGTCCGGATCACTGGCATCAACTTACACAGCTTCCCAAGGTTTATTACTGATGATTCCGAGTCTGTACAAAATGGCAGGTGAATTATTGCCAGGAGTGCTGCATGTGGCAGCGCGAGCAATTGCTACACATGCCTTATCTATTTTTGGTGATCACCAAGACGTAATGGCCTGCCGCCAGACAGGAGCAGCCTTACTTGCCTCTTCCAATGTCCAGGAAGTGATGGATTTAGCCTGTATTGCTCATTTGTCGGCGATTAAAGCCAGGGTGCCCTTTATTCATTTCTTTGATGGTTTTCGGACTTCGCATGAAATCCAGAAGATTAATGTGCTTGATTATGAGGATATTAAATCCCTTGTAGATCAGGAGGCACTGGCGGCATTTCGTCAGCGGGCTCTAAATCCGGAACACCCGGTAGTAAGGGGAACGGCGCAGAATCCCGATATTTATTTCCAACAAAGGGAAAGTCAGAATCCATTCTTTGCCGCGGTACCGGAGATTGTGCAGGAGTATATGGATCAGCTGGCTGAAATTACAGGTCGCCATTATAAAATCTTTGAGTATTATGGTGCCCAGGATGCTGACAGAGTTATTGTGGCGATGGGTTCTGTTTGTGATACAATTAGCGAAACTATTGACTATCTGCTGGAGCGGGGCGAGAAAGTAGGGCTTGTCAAGGTACATCTCTATCGTCCTTTTTCCGAGCGTCATTTCCTGCAGGCTCTGCCGGTGACGGTACAGAAGATTGCCGTTTTAGACCGCACCAAGGAGCCGGGGGCACCTGGCGAGCCATTGTATTTAGATGTGGTAAAAGCGCTGCATAATGCTGAACACAGACCTGTCATCGTGGGCGGACGCTATGGTTTATCCTCTAAGGATACTACGCCCTCACAAATTTTGGCCGTCTTTAACAACTTAAACCGTCCGCAGCCGCAAAACAGTTTTACTATTGGTATTGTTGACGATGTCAGCCACACTTCCTTACCGGAGGAAGAGATTATCAACACAACTCCGACCGGTACCATTAGCTGCAAGTTTTGGGGTCTGGGTTCGGACGGAACGGTTGGTGCCAATAAGTCAGCGATAAAAATTATCGGTGACCATACAGATCTGCATGTACAGGCATACTTTTCATACGATAGTAAAAAGTCAGGTGGTACCACAGTTTCCCACTTAAGATTCGGGCAAAAGCCGATACATGCGCCTTATCTGGTCTATGATGCTGACTACATAGCCTGTCATAACCCGGCCTTTGTGCACCAGTATGATCTGGTTAAGGGTTTGAAAAAAGGCGGTACTTTTGTTTTGAACTGTGCTTGGCCGGTAGAGGAGCTGGCGGAGCATCTGCCGGCGGCACTGAGAAGATATTTGGCAAAAAATAAAATTAACTTCTACATCATTGATGCCCTGGCCCTCGCCAACAAAGTAGGCTTAGGCAACAGGATTAACATGGTCATGCAGGCTGTTTTCTTTAAACTGGCGCAGGTTATTCCTGTTGACGAAGCCTTACAGCTGCTGAAGGATTCCATTGTTAAGATGTACGGTAAAAAAGGCGAAGACATTGTGAAGATGAACCACGCCGCCGTAGATAATGCTTTAGAAGCTTTAGTTAAAGTTGATGTGCCGCAGTCGTGGCAGGATGCGGCAGATGAAGTGCTTCCTGAAAAAGAGGAGCCGGATTTTGTTAAGAACATACAGCGGCCGATGGCCCGACAGGAAGGTGACGAACTGCCTGTCAGTGCCTTTACAGGTATGGAAGACGGTACTTTCCCGCCCGGTACAACTGCTTATGAAAAGCGTGGTATTGCTCCGCAGCTGCCGGAGTGGCAGATTGACAAGTGTATTCAATGCGGGCAGTGCGCTTATGTGTGTCCCCACGCTACCATTAGAGGCTATTTATTAGATGAGGAAGAAGTAAAGCGCGCTCCGGAGAGTTTTAAAACTAAAAAGGCGGTAGGAAAAGGCCTTGGACATCTGCAGTATCGTGTACAGCTTTCACCCTTAGACTGCACCGGCTGTGGTAACTGTGCCGATGTCTGCCCGGCTCCGGATAAAGCTCTGGTTATGCAGCCCGCGGCGGAAATGATCGAAAAAGAGGCGGACAACTGGGAGTTTGCCCTGACTGTAACTGCTAAAGAAGATTTAATCAACCCGCATACAGTCAAAGGCGTTCAATTTGTACAGCCGCTGTTAGAGTTTAGCGGCGCATGTCCCGGCTGCGGTGAGACACCTTACATTCGTTTACTGACACAGCTTTTTGGCGACCGGATGATGATTTCCAATGCTACCGGCTGCTCTTCGATTTGGGGTGCCTCAGCCCCTTCCATTGCCTACACCACGAATGCGGAAGGTAAGGGCCCAACCTGGATTAATCCTCTCTTTGAGGACGCGGCAGAGTTTGGTTTTGGTATGGCTGTTGGTGTACTGCAGAGCAGGGCAAAGCTGGCGGGATTGATCGAGCAGGCCCTGCAGACGGAACTGCCGGCGGAATTGAAAGAAGCCTTTACACAATGGCTTAAAGATAAAGACAATGGCGAGGCTTCCAAAGCGGCTGCAGCCAAAGTACGGGCAGCCCTGGCAAAGGCAAACATGACAGAAAACAGTTTGCTGCAGCAGATTAAGGCCAGAGAGGATTTCTTGGTGAAAAGATCTATCTGGTCCGTTGGCGGAGACGGCTGGGCGTATGATATTGGCTACGGTGGGTTAGACCATGTCTTAGCTTCCGGAGAAGATATCAATATCTTTGTTATGGATACAGAGCTGTATTCCAATACCGGTGGGCAGAGTTCCAAGGCTACACCTACAGGCAGCGTTGCCAAGTTTGCCGCGGCCGGTAAAAGTGTCCGTAAAAAAGATTTGGGGCTGATGGCCATCACCTACGGTTATGTCTATGTGGCGCAGATTGCCATGGGAGCCAATATGAACCAGGCTATGAAAGCTATCTTAGAGGCTGAAAGCTACCCTGGACCATCTTTAATTATTGCCTATGCACCCTGCATCAGTCACGGTATCAAGAGTGGTATGGGTACAAGCATGGCGGAAGAAAAGAAAGCAGTGGAAGCAGGCTATTGGCATCTCTATCGTTATAACCCGGCTTTACGTGCCCAGGGCAAGAATCCCTTTATCCTTGATTCTAAAGATCCTGCACAAGATTTCCAAAACTTTATTAAGGGTGAAATTCGTTATTCACAATTAATGAATGTTTTCCCGGAAAGAGCAGAACACCTGTTTGAGCTGGCAGAACAGCATGCTAAAGACAGGGGTGCAAAATATAAGCGTTTAGCAGAAAGAGAAGTCTTATAAACGCTAATTTGCTGCTGCAGTTAGCTCTACTTATTGCCAACGTGATTCTGGCAGTAAAAAAAAGGAAGGCAACCGCCTTCCTTTTTTTATTGGAGCTGTACAAACTTGACGGAAAACATTCCTTCCAGATTCCTGACTTTAGTAAGCGTTTCTTCCGGCACCGGACTGTCAATCTGTAAAACCATGACAGCCTCACCACCAATAGATTGACGCCCTAACTGCATGCCGGCAATATTAATGTTTTCTTGCCCGAGAATAACACCTAAATTCCCTACGACACCGGGTACATCCAGATGTGTTGTGACCAGCATGTAGCGTGAGGGTATAACTTCAATGCGGTACTTATCGATCTGTACAATGCGCTGATCATGCTTGTTAAAAAGTGTGCCGGCCAGGGTGTGTTCTTCGGGACCATGCTTTACCTTCACCGTGATCAGGCTGGTGAAGTTTTCCACCGAGGTGCTGATGATTTCACGCACTTTAATGCCGCGCTGTTTGGCCAGTACCGGAGCGTTAACAGAGTTCACTGTATCCTCGAGGAAAGTTGATAAAAAGCCAATCAGAAAAGCGGTTGATAAAGGGGCCACGGTATAATTGGCTATTTCACCGTTAAAGTAGAGATCAATGGCGTCTACCTGACCGCCAAAGACTTGTGCGTAAAAAGAGCCCAGTGTTTCCATGAGCGGGATAAAGGGTCTGACTTCGGACATTGTTTCCGGCGGAATAGAGGGTACATTAACGGCTGTTACGGGAGCATTCCCGGACAGGATACTGATGACTTGCTCAGCAACCTGGACAGCGACATTAATTTGCGCTTCTTCCGTGGAGGCTCCCAGGTGGGGAGTAACAATAACATTGGGCAGTGCACACAGCGGATTAGCGATAGCCGGTTCTTCTTCAAATACATCCAGGGCTGCGCCGGCAACTTTGCCGCTCTGTAGAGCGGCACAAAGTGCTTTTTCATCAATGAGGCCGCCGCGGGCACAGTTGATGATGCGTACGCCATCTTTCATCATGGCAATTTCCTTTTCACCAATCATGTGAAAGGTACTCTTGTTTTTCGGGGTGTGCAGTGTAATAAAATCTGCCTGACGGTAAATCTCTTCCGGCGTAGTTAAGGTGATGCCCAGCTGTTCAGCCCGTTCGGGAGAAATATGGGGGTCATAGGCCAGAATTTTCATCCCCATTGCTTTGGCACGTTTTATTACTTCACTGCCAATACGCCCCGTACCAAAGACCCCTAAAGTTTTCTTATAAAGTTCAACGCCCATAAACTGGCTGCGTTTCCACTCTCCGGCTTTTAACGAATGAAAAGCAGCGGGAATATTCCGCGCTAAAGCCGTCATCAGGGCAATGGTATGCTCCGCAGCGGAAATTGTATTGCCGCCCGGCGCATTAATGACGATAATGCCGTGTTCTGTAGCTGCTTCCACATCAATGTTATCAACGCCTACACCGGCGCGGCCGATCACCTGCAGTTTTTTACCGGCTTCAATAATCGGGCGGGTTACTTTAGTGGCGCTTCTTACGATGAGGGCATCATATTCGGGTATAATGGCTGTCAGTTCTTCTTCCGTCAGATTGGTTTTAACATCAACCTGGACCTTTTCCTGCAGTATGGCCACACCAAGTTCAGAGATGGGATCACTGACTAAAACTCTCATCTTCTTCCTCCTTACGCTGTAAAGGGTTAATTGTTTATTGCTTTAACGCACATGGTAAAACCATGATACCAAAGGCGCCTTCCAGTTACAAGCTTAATGTGTGGATTCACCTCTTAAGACATGTGATTTTTATCACATGATTATTCTAATTATAATACTGTAGATGAGAAATATTTGCAAGTATAATTTACCTGCT
>JAAYKP010000060.1 GCA_012522335.1 Bacillota bacterium | reverse complement strand
GCCCCTGCACCCAGCAGAGAAAAAATCAAGAGCAGCCAAGGCGACGTCCCCAGCAGGCTGTCCAAAAACCTGCCCAACAGGACACCAACGAAGATCGTTGCTGCCATAGTAATTCCTATCTGCGAGAAGTTGGCTAAAGCACGCAAAGTTTCATTGTTTTTAGATTGCTCATCTTTATTGTGCTGTTTACTCAAGCCAGCTTCCTCCTCACCGAAAAAAAAGGTACTCTAAACATAATTATATAGAGCACCTTACTCTCACTTGAATATAAATCGTTGAAATTATGCAAACAGAACCAAGCTTTCACCCTTAAACACTATATGCAAGCGCTTCTTCTTAAAAACAGCCATTTTTAGCTAGTATAGCCTGCATATTATGATTTAATGTAGTTTTTACCGACTTTTCGACATTTATATTGTAGCACATAACTTTTTTTATGACAAGCAGGAAAATGTCAACAAAGTCAAATTTATCAATTGTGAAAAAGCTAAACCATTCTTTTGGATAATTCTCTGAGGGCAGTCTGATAGGCCAGATACTGATGCTCGTCTTTTATCTCCTGATAGTCAAAAGCAGGATCTTTTCTCCTGCAGATAAGTCTCGCCAGGTAATGCAGAAAGTGGGGGTTTCTTACTAACAGGGGACCGATCACATAGGTGCCAAAAAAATTTTTTTCCCGCAGACCTTCCTGCTTACTGCTTTCATTTGCTCCGATACCGAATTCCACTTTAAACAAATAATTGTCAATCGCATACACCATGCTTGCTTTGTTAACGAAGCCAATTATCTTTTCTGTCAGAAAATCTGTGCTGTAAACAATGTCAGCTGCTGTCCTGGTTTTACTTCTTTCTGTATAAAAACTGAAGATCTTTAAAGCATCATGCTTTTGACCGTCAAGATCACGAATATACTGGCCGAATATTTCCAGAGAATTCCCCGTTGCCAGCATTACCAGGCCGTCATCAATGGCATTACTTAATTCATGTTTATAGCGCAGCAGATCCTTCAACGCTACCAGCTGGTTCTTTTCCGTGCCGGAACCAAGATAAATAAAGTCATAATCAGAAAAATTGATCTCATCACCAACAGTGCTGCGCTCAACAATGACTTCTATCTTCTGCTCCATTAAATGTTTTGCCAAGATCTTAATATTGCCAACCTCACCGTACAGGTTTAATAAATCGTGATATAAATGCAGTATCTTTAGTATCATATTTTCACCTTATCCGTATATTTTTTCTTGTCCGCAAAACAAGTCAAGACATATATTTTTCCTACAGAAGTATCGCGAATTACCTCCATCATCTTGTCCAAGTCCGGGGTAATGCTGATCTTATCTGCATCAATGCCGCTATGATCGAACCTGACAGCCAGATCATAGGCATACTTCCCTGCCAGAATTACTCTTTTGACATGATCATTTTGCAGCAGCTCGAAATCTATATCCCAAAGCCATGATGTTTCACTGGTATAATATTTTCTGCTGACACTATCTACAATAATAACAGCGGTGCACTCTTCCTGTTGGTTGGCGATAAACATTAAAGACTGATTGTAGGAAATAGAGTTTTCATGTTTTGAGATAATCATCATGCCCTTTTTTTGGGCAAACTCAAATTCGATGACCCTGTCTTTTTTCAGCACATAATTATTCAGGGAGGCACATATTGCTTCTCCTTCTACCCCTAAAAGGCTGGCCACGGTAAAAGCTGTAAGGAGGTTATAAATATTATAAAAGCTCTTAAAATTAAGCTCGATTCTATATTGATGGTTGATGGTAAAGTTGCTCTCTGCAAAATCTATGGCTGTCACAGAAAAATCAGGCCGCTGCCTTTGATGCCCGCAGCTATAACATTTGTATGAGCCGATATGATTATAGTGGTAATAATCATAGGTCATTTTTTCTTTACAGTGAGGACAATATGCTCCGTCATTATAAACGCTGGAGCTTGTTTCCTGACTGAGAGAATTTTTTTCTATCCCGAAATAAGTAACATTTTCTCTGTTCATACCCATCATGGAGGATAAAGGATCATCTGTGTTGAGTACCAGATGCATATTATCCGTTACTCCTTGTGCAATAATAGAGTAAACTTCCTCAGGATGACCGTTCCTTGTCAGCTGATCCCTATAGAGGTTGGTGACAACATAATATTTGGGCGTAATATATTTTAAAACATGCCTGGTATACCTCTCATCAACTTCTAAAACCAAAGCATCCTTTTTAATCCTGCCGGTGAAGTCGGAAATTCTAAGCAGTAAAGTAGTAATACCCTCAATCTGATTTGAACCTTCAAAATTGTAACCGACAGCAAAACCATTCTCAACCAGCACATCATTAATCATGCCTGCCGTAGTAGTTTTCCCGTTACTGCCGGTGATGAAAACTATATTCTCAGGCAAAAGCAGCTGTGACAAAATGTCGGGATAAAGCTTAAGTGCAATCTGCCCCGGCAAACTGCTGCCCCGCCCCATAAGATATCCTATTAAATATAAAATTTTAGTTATCAGAATGACAAAAAATTTTTTCATTTCTTCACCTATATTCTTTGTGGTTTCTGTATTATCTATTGCTTATCTTGATTACTTTCATACTAATTGTAGCATCTAATATTTACAGATACAATTAGAAGTTAGTAATAGGTTGAAAGAGTAATGGTGGAGGGGCATAGGAAACGAAATTAGCCACAAGCCTAAGGGTAAAGGCTTGTGGCTAACTCTTGTTTACACTACCTGCTGACTGCAGACACAGTCAGCATCTTGTTGATAATACTGCTGTATGTTCGTTAATTCTCTTTCTTTCTCCACAGCAATACACCGCTCAGCAGCATAACTGCACCCCAGACTGCTGCTGCCGACTGCCCAGCAGTGCGCGGCAGTTCCGGAGCAGCATTAACATCAACTGTACAGGTAGCTGTCAAGTTCCCATCCACTGTCCACACAGTTATGATTGCAGTTCCTGCCGCCAAGGGGGTAACCTTCCCAAAAGCATCCACTTTGGCAACACTTTCATCGCTTGATGTCCAGTTAAGATTTTTATTCGTAGCATTAGCGGGCTGTACGGTGGCTACTAAAGTAACTGGATTACCGCCCTCTGTCAGTGTGACCTGGGTCTTATTTAAGCTGATCCCACTTACAGGTACCACAGAAGCGTTGTAAGTGGCTGTTGCCGTATTATGAACATGAACAATGTTTACCTGAAGATCAGCAGGTTTCACGTAATTATCAATGGTTTTAAACTCTATTGTATAGCTGCCTACAGGAATACCTTCTTCAGTTGCCCCGCTGTCAAACCAGGTTGCTGTTCCTGTCCGTCTCCACTGGGCCCCGGCAGCAACAGCTTCAGACGGCTCAATTGTTACCGTTAAGGAGCCTGCTGTTAAGGGTATGACTTTCGTTGTCACACTATCGGAGTTGCTAATGGTCTCATCGTCTGCAGCCGTGGCTGTCACAGTTAATGTATCCACGGTGTCTACCTCTGCATCGTCCGGCACAGTTACTTCTACCTCCACTGTGGCAGACCCACCTGCTGCAATGGTCAGAGCGGTGTTGGCAAGCTGAACCTCCCAGCCGGCTGAAGAAACAGCATCCAGGTTGTAGGTAACTTCTTCACTCTGTTCATTGGCAACGGTAAACTCATACCGGACCTTTTGGCCTGGTTCACCTTCACCGTTGGATGGTGCCAGTACCTGTACATAACCAGCTTCTGTCCATTTCTCGTAGCTGACAATGTTCCAGCTTTCCCCGGGAGCCAGACTGTCACGGTTCCACTGAAGTGCGTAACCGGAATCTATGTAGCTGGAATGTACAGTATCAGGCAGTTGACCATTCTCCATATGGTCCTTTACATCACTATAGTAACCTTCAAAATAATGATCTGCCGGTGTAGAAGAAGCACCGTAGAACCCCATAATCCCGGTGATCCCCATGTTTTCATTAGTCAGATAAACCATTCTGAGACCTGGATCCCAGTGTCCTTCTGATCTATCATCGCCGGCAAAATAGGCATCACCGCCGTGAAGGAAACGCAGATTATTGAAGGTTTGCTCATCGCTGTTATTCTTTATTGTCCAGCTTTTCCGGTAATAAGAATTGCCGTTGGTATACGATATGGTTTGTGTAATCTGTACCCCTGAATCCCCTGCGTTATAAACTGTAACGATTGTCCAATCATTCGGCTTATCATGAGAAACAGGTTGAAATTTTTCATCTATGTCGTCAAAAAAATCGTCACTGTAGCTGCTGAAAATGCGTTTAGTCTCACTATCACCATCTAAAACTAAAACTGACCCCCACCAGTTTTCACCGTAATACTGATGCTGCCAGCGATCCCCTTCCCAACGATATGCACTAACTGTACCATCGTTCTCAGCACGCAGCATTAAGGGATCACCACTGATCTCAAGATTTGCGGCATACGCTGCCCCACAAAAAGACAACAGCAGCACACAAACCAGCAGCAATAACCACCTTTGCTTTCTATACAACCCGCTCAAAACAGCACCTCCAAATGATAAATTACAGGTTTCCCTGTGTTTACAATCATAAGGTTCGTGCTTTTATTAACATTTCCTGCTACAACCTACCATTTATTTTCACTTTTTGCCATGACTTGTAATATAACAAGATAATTAAAGGCTACTCTTCTGCTTCACCCTGGTCTCCTATAAACTCTGCCATTTGCTGTTGGCTTGTTTCTGACAGTACATCTTTTAACCGATTTGGTTTGCTGACCTGCTTTTCCCGATACACCTGCATAACTCTCACATTAGTGCTGTCTATTTCTTCTTTCAGCTCGGCGGCGGAGATTACGGTGCAACCGTCACCGCGGATAATCATCTGCTCCAGACTGTCTGAAGTAGCCACAGTTATCTCATATTTCTCCTGGTTCTCACGGGCGAACTTTTCAATATATTGATCTGCTGTTTGATTTTCTCTGGTAAAAATCACCCGGAGTTCATCATGATCGATGATTTCCTCAGTCTGCCTCGGCACACGGTAGGCATCGAAGACGACAAGAATTATATTTTTGCGGACGTTTTGATACTTACTTAAATAATCAAGCAGTTTTGCCCTGGCCGCATCCAGATTATCTGCGGCCAGCTCCCTTAATTCATCCCAGGCAAAGATAATATTATAGCCATCTACCAGAAGATATTCTGCTTTATCTGCTTTTTCTGCCCTCATGATCTCATTTGTTTTGCTGCCGTTTTCTGCAGCAGGCCTGCGTTTTTGTCCCTGGCTGCTTTTGCCTTGGTTAGCAAAATAAGTTTGCTGGAGGATCTTATCAACCTCCTCCGGCTCCAACCAATTCTGCCCTTGATACGCCGTTTTTGCGGCTGCCGTTAAAGATGGAACATTTGGCCGGGACTGCAGCACACTTTCCCCATGCATATAATCTTTTACTTTATCCCAAGGCACAACCAAACTACTGCCATGTTCATAAAAGACAGAACCCGTAGGATTAGCCGTGTCCTGCTCAGCATCGTAGCCTATCCTTTCTATAACCTCATCAGGATTATGACAGGCATCATAACCCTGCATACTGCAGTAGAGTCTGCCGCGGCCACCGGTATAAGCCTGCACCTCCTGCTGATAGTGCCTTAGTTCAACAACTGGCGCCGTCCCTGTAAGGACCGCTGTTTCTTCTGTCAGATGCGCAATGCGGCAGGTGCCGGACATTCTCTCAATATCAGTCAGCGCCCGTCCTGCCATCTGTTCAGGCAGCTCCAGCTGAAAAGCATAATACGGTTCCAGCAAAAGAGATTCGGCCTCCATGAGTCCCTGACGAACGGCACGATCCACAGCTTCTCTAAAATCACCGCCGTCTGAAAGTTTATTGTGCGCCCGTCCCGCTGTTAAGGTAATTTTCATGTCTGTAATGGCTGAACCGGTGAGTACACCTTTATGCACCTTTTCCTGCAGGTGCGTCAGTATTAACTGCCTCCATTTTTTATCCAGCAGGTCATCACTGCAGTTATCTGCAAACTGCAGGCCGCTTCCCCGCTCTCCCGGTTCCAGTAACAGCTGCACTTCTGCATAACGCCCTGCAGGCTCGAAATGTCCTACTCCTTCAACAACATTGGTTATTGTCTCTTTATACACAATCTTACCGGCGGCAAAGGTGACCTCAAGGCCAAAGCGGGCCAGGATCAGTTTTTGCAGTATTTCACACTGCATCTCACCCATCACCTGTACCCGGATTTCCTGAAGCTGCTCATCCCAGACGATCTGCAGGGCCGGCTCCTCTTCCTCCAACTGGCGCAGCTTGGGCAGCATGGCTCTGGGGTCACAGCCTGACGGTAGGACAATCTGATAAGTCAGTACAGGCTCCAGCAGCGGCAGCACTAAATTCTGTTCTGTGCCTAAACCTTCACCCGGCTTAGTTTGTGTCAGTCCTGTAACGGCGCAGACCATACCTGCTTCTACTTCCTGAGCAGTTTCATACCTCTCGCCGGAATAGATCCTGATCTGGTTAACCTTTTCCTCCCAAACACCATTACCCAAAACATCTTTTACTTTTAATTTGCCACCGGTTATTTTCAGGTGGGTCAGGCGGTTGCCCTGTTCATCCCTGCTGATTTTATAAACCTTGGCAGCAAACTCCGGGGGATAAGCTGGCACAACAGTATAGTCAGTCATCCCCTGCAGTAAAGTCTCGACACCTTTTAATTTCAACGCCGAACCAAAAAAACAGGGGAACAGCCGCCGCGCCCTGATTGCTTCCCTGAGATGGAGGTTATCGATCTGCCCTCTTTCCAGGTAATCTTCCAGCAAAGCTTCATCAGCCAAAGCCACCTGCTCATAAAAATCTTCCGCCTGCGGCTGGCCAAAGACGACACAGCTTTCACTTAACTGTGTCTTTACATCCTTAAGTAATTTATCCTGATCAGCTGTCTGCAGATCCATCTTATTAATAAATAAAAAAACGGGTATCTGGTACCTGTTAAGTAAACGCCATAAAGTTTTTGTCTGAGCCTGAACACCGTCTATACCACTGATGACTAAAATTGCATAATCCAGCACCTGCAGAGTTCTTTCCATCTCAGTGGAAAAATCTACATGCCCCGGGGTATCCAATAAAACAAACTGCTTTTCAGCTGCTTTCAGGATGGCCTGTTTAGAAAAAATAGTAATACCCCTTGCTCTTTCCAGTTCAAAGTTATCTAAAAAAGCATCTTTTTTATCAACTCTGCCCAGTTTACGGATACTGCCGCTTAGGTACAGCAAGCTTTCCGCCAATGTCGTCTTACCCGCATCTACATGGGCCAAGATGCCTATGACTATATTTTTCATAGCAGTTTTTTACCTCACTATTAATGTTTATATCATACCAGTAAGTCAGCAATTTAACAATTACCTTTCCCGCTTTAAAGCAGCAGCGTGAGATATCAAAGCAGGCATAACAAAACGAAGGTCTGCTCTCTTTTTCAAGAGCAGACCTTTCGTTTTCAACCGAAACAGCTTCAACAAACAGTAGCCTTAACTAAAATCGCTGCTGCTGCAGTCAGTACTGCTGCAGGCCTGACCGTGAGGACAGCCGATACATTTGGCTCCCTTACGTTTTTCAACGATAATTTTACCTGCAGCCGCCGCAACAATTACTACAATAATCAGGGTGACGATTAAATTTTCCATAGTTCTCTCCTATACAGTTAATACTAGTTTTTTCGCTGCCTTTTGATTGCCTTTACGTACAAGATAGGCCATTGTACCTATGATGGCCGCCACCACAATCAGACCAGGCAGGAAGCCGGTTCCCGGGGCGCCTGTTGTCAGGAAAGTTCCGGACTGATAAGTGATAAAGGCCATGACATATCCTGTACTTAATTGAAAGAGCAGGGCGCTTGCTAACCACTTTTTATTCTCCATCTCCGCATTCATGGCACCGATGGCGGCAAAGCAGGGGGGCGTAAACAAATTAAACATTAGATATGCCAAGGCGGCAGCAGAGGTTAAACCCATTACCTCAGCCACAGTTGTGGCTCCGCCAACCAAAGCAAACTCTTCCACATCAATAAAATTTGTGATGGAATAAACTACCGCCAAAGTGCCCACAACATTTTCTTTAGCAATAAAACCGGTAATTGCTGCGGCCGCCAACTGCCAGGTGCCGAAGCCTAAGGGTATCAGCAGGAGGGCAAACGGCGAGGCAATACCAGCCAAAATGCTGGTATGCTCTGCTCCCTCTGCAACAACTTGAAACTGCCAGTTAAATGTCTGCATTATTTGCACCACGGCATTGCAGAGCAGAATAATTGTACCGGCTTTGATAATAAAGGCTTTTGCCTTGGCAAACATAGAAACGGCAGCACGTTTAATACTGGGGAATTTATAATCGGGCAGTTCCAAAATGAATACTGATCTGACATTTTTTTCACCGGTAATTCTGACTACAATTAAAGCACCAATCACAATAATGGCAATACCCACGAAATACATCAATGTTCCCACCCAGGCGGCATGATTAAAAAATACACCGGAAAATAAAGCTATGACAGGCAGTTTTGCGCCGCAGGGCATAAAGGGCGTCAGCATGACAGTGGTGCGTCTTTGTCTTTCATTTTTTATCGTCCTGGCAGCCATGACACCCGGAATTGCACACCCTGTGCCAATAATCATCGGGATTATTGATTTGCCGGATAAGCCAATCCGCTTAAAAAATCTATCCATCACCACAGCCACACGTGTCATATAACCACAATCTTCAAGCAGTGCCAGCAGGAAGAATAATACCATGATCAGTGGTAAAAAACCGACAACGGCACCGACGCCACCGATTATGCCGTCCAACAGAATCGCCCTTAATACAGGGGAAACTCCTGCAGCCAGCAACCCTTCTGCCCAGACATAAAAGCTGTCAATCCAACCCACAAAAACATCAGCTAAAAAAGGACCTAAATGTGTCTGAGAAATAGAAAATACTGTCCACATCACCAGTGCAAAAATGGGAAGACCCAACCATGGATGAGCTAAAATCTTATCTACGGCATCCTGTTTTGTTTGGCCATTACTGCTGATTTTTTTCTCTTCAACTTCGTCAACTATTTTATCGACAAAGGCAAATCTTTTTTTATCAACTGCCCTTTCTGCTTCTTGATCTGTCAGCTGCATTCCGGCGCCATTAAAAGGAGCTGTCTGCTGCCTTCCCTTGGCCCCCACTACAGCAGCCATGAGTTCTTTGAGCCCACTATTGCTGCCGCCGGTTGCTATCGTTTTGACCACAGGACAACCTAACCTTTTCGCCAGCAGTTCTACATTAAGCACAATTCCTTTTTTCTTCAGCAAATCGCTTTTATTCAGCGCCACAACAACCGGTATCCCCAGCTCCAGCAGCTGCGTGGTAAAGAAAAGACTGCGGCGCAAGTTGGCAGCATCAACAATATTAATAATTACATCTGGCTTTTCATTTTTCACGAAATCACTGGTGATACTTTCCTCGGAAGTAAAGGGCGACATTGAATACGCCCCCGGCAGATCAACGACAATAATCTCGTTCTTTTCCTGATGCAGGCGCTGTTTGACCACACCTTCTTTTTTTTCGATCGTTACGCCTGGCCAGTTGCCGACACGTTCAACTCTCCCTGTAATGGCATTAAATAATGTAGTTTTCCCACTATTAGGATTACCTGTTAATGCTACTTTCATCGGCCTTCCTCCATACTCATCAGAATCTAATTCACTACGCTGATTAATTAATGTGTTTCAGCAGCTGCAAGACTTTGTTAGCCTCGGCTAACTTTATGGCAAAAAATCAGACTATTATCGCTTCCGCTAACTCCTTATCCACACAGTATCTGGCGTCCTTAACCGAGATAATATAATTGCCGCTAAGTACTGAGAGCAGTGTCACCTTTTCTCCTTCATAACAGCCTAAAGTAAATAAAAAGTTTTTTAGCTCTTCGTCATTAGTTCTAACCTCGTGAATAACGTATTCCCGGTTAAGCTGCACCTCAGCTAAACTGGCTGCTGCCTTCTCGTTTCTTTTCATCACTCGACTCGCTCCTATGTTTATTGTTACTAATCATGCTTTTACACACTAAACATTTTACAGCGGTAAATACCTGCACTCGAGATTATGCTCCTTTAAGTAGCGCTTAATAGCTGCTAACATTTCTTCACTGGCAAAATGCTCCATCCTACAGGCATTTTGACTGGCTTCCTCCGGTGAGAGCCGCAGCGAATGTTCTAAAAATAATGCTATCATTTGATGATTGGCGTAGATCTCTCTGGAAACATCTCTCCCCCTGTCTGTCAGTGTAATTGTCCCGTACTTTTCTTTTGTTACATACCCCTGGTCAGACAAGTAATTAGCAGCTTTCGTAACACTGGGTTTTGAGACCCCTAAACGCTCTGCAATATCGACTACATGGGCATGACCATGAATATTTTCCAAAACATATATCGTCTCTAAATACATTTCCATGGATTCGTTAATACTCACTGAATCACTCCAATAACTCTTAGTTTCTGCCATATGTTAACCACGGTTAACTTTTTTATACACCTAAACAGCCCTCGTTGTCAAGACAAAAATCGGCAGCTTAACATTTTATTTATGTTCAAAAGTTAAGTAAAAATCCTCCATGCCGTTAACGCATGGAGGATTTTTTGTACCTTTGTGTAAGTGTTAAGCATTAGGTTAAGCTGAATGCTCAGCCTGCTGTCGTACACTATCCGGATGAACAACAGTTGGTTCGTGAACGGCCTGATAATATACCCCTATTAACATAATTGCCACAAAAACAATGAGATAGTAGACAACAGCCAGACCGTGCGCCAGACAGGCAGCAACAACCATAAATATGCAGCCCAGTACAGATAGTATCGGCATCACATAACGTTTAAATGGGGGCAGCGTCTTCTCCTTCTTCATCAAGAGCAGAAAAATAGGAATATATGCCCCGTACAGAGTTACGATGGGTAACTCAGAAGTATCAAAGACAAAGGGACCAAACCAGGGCTTTGTTAAATTGGCACCATAAAAGTAGAGCAGCCAAAAGGCACACAGCAGCAGACCGAAAACTGAGGAATTTGTAGGCATATTGGTAACCTTGTCCACCTGCTTGAAAATCTCCGGCAGCGGTCCTTTGTTCCGTGCGGCGAGGGAATACAGCCCCCGGGTACAGCCAACCATCAGTCCATTTAGTGTGCCCAGGCAGGAAATTATCACAAACACAAAAATTAATGATCCGCCAACTGAGCCAAAGATATTTTGAAACGCCATCTTGGCCCCTGCTTCACCGCTTGCCATCAGTGCCTCTGTACTGACAGCTCCGGCAAGTCCGATATAATAGCAAATGTAAACAAAAACAACTATCAGTGAACCCCAGATGAGGGCTTTAGGTAAATTCCGTTTGGCATCAATAAGTTCTGAATTGATGGAGGTAGCAATAATCCACCCTTCATAAGCAAAGGCTACTGCTACCACAGAAGCAAATAAGCCACCACCGATACCGATGTCAGCATCAACCACGCGGGTAAAATTACTGATGGTCATACCATTTAACAAACCAATTACCGTTCCGGCCACCGCCATCAGCGTGAGGGGAATAAGTTTTATTATTGTAGTGGCCACCTGAAACTTGCCTGCCATGACAGGAGACAGGGCGTTGACAGCATAACTGCCGATCAGATAAAAACAGGCAATTGTCATACAGGAACCACCTGTAATATCCCAACCCAGCAGCACGCATGTATAACGGGCAGAAACCCAGGCCAGCACGGAAGTAATTGTAGGGTTGTAGATGACTGCCATAAACCAGCCCACATAATAACCGTACTTCTCTCCTACGGCTGCTTCAGCATAGTCTACAACACCATTAACACGCTCATATTTGGTGGCCATGATCGCAAAAGTATAAGAACAGACAATCATTATCAGTCCCACGATACTCCAGGCGGCAATACCTAACGGCATGTTGCCGCCGGTAGCCTTCAGCACAGCCTCTGCTTTAAAAAAGACCCCACTGCCAATAACAATCCCTACCACCATTGCAATGGCTGTAAATAAACCGTACTTCTTTGTTAATGCAGTCTCCATCACATTACTCCTTGTTTTTTGACTATATTCTACTATACCTCTTACAATAATAAAATAGAAACTCTTAAATTTTAGGATAATTCCTACTTATTGCTCTTTTATGCTTCCCGGAAAAAGGTACTAAAGCAAAACTATTATGATCAACAAAATAACCCCCTGTTAACCACAGAGGGCCAAAACTCTTACTAATCTCTGCTGCTGCCGATAAACACTGCCTAAGTTTATTATACCACAGAATTAAATTAATAACAGTCTTATAATTACCGGTTCTGCTGTGTATGATAAGGTGCAGCATCTCTCGGGCAAAAGCTCTTTATAACTTTGCTCATAAATGTAAGTAACCAAATAGGAGGTTTTTCCATTGGAAGACAAGCGGTTGGAACAGG
>JAAYKP010000059.1 GCA_012522335.1 Bacillota bacterium | reverse complement strand
TTCTTCAGGATGCTCCAAAAGGCGATGAACTTGTTCACTTTTTGCGCCCCTCCTTCTCTTTTTTCATTTCACTCAGCTCGAGGCCGGTTATTTTGACAAAAACGTCTTCCAGTGATGGCCGGATTACTTTGGCTTCGTACACCGGCACCTGATTTTGGGCAAAGAATTTCATGAAGGGCATTAACTCAATCCTGTCGGCAGAACTGATGCGAATTTTATCATGTTCCGCTTTGGTAACTTTAGTCTGAGGAAATTCTTTGGCCAGGGTGTTGAGCAGAGCGGGGTTATCATTTTCCAGTGTAAACTCAACAATACTGTTTTGCTGTGCATCCTGCATCAGCTCGCTCAGTCTGCCAATACGCACAATCTTTCCTTTAACGATAAAGCCAATTCTGTGGCAGAGTCTTTCTGCTTCTTCTATGTAGTGGGTAGTCAAGAAGATGGTCGTGCCCTGCCGGTTTAGCTCATGCAGCAGGTGTCTTATCTGCCGGGCACTTTCTACATCAATACCGGTTGTGGGCTCATCAAGAAAAAGGATTTGTGGTTGATGGATGATGCCGGCAGCAATGGTCAGCTTTCGTTTCATGCCTTTGGAATAAGCTTTAAAAGGCCTTTTGCCGGTATCGGCCAGACCGAACTGGGCCAACAGCTGTTTAGCCCGGCTTTCACTTCTTTGTTTATCTAGCCCATACAGCGAGGCACAAAAGATCAGGTTGTCCAAACCACTCATTTCATCGTACAAATTACTCTCATCCGGGACAATACCAATTAGCTGCTGGACTTTTTTGATGTCTTTAATCCCATCTTCACCGGCAATGCAGATGGAGCCGGAAGTAGGTTTGGCTAAACCGGTAAGCATGTTAATGGTGGTTGTTTTACCTGCGCCGTTGGGACCCAGAAAGCCAAAGATTTCGCCCTTATTAACGGTAAAACTTATTTGATCAACAGCTTTATGATCACCAAAGTGCTTGCTCAGCTCCCTGACATCGATGATTGGTGTACTCAAATATCCGACCTCCTTATGATGAAGTAGACATGAACAAGACCGTATCCTGTTCATGTCCAAACAGCAAAAATTAACTATTCTTTTTTATCTGAGTGAGCGGGGTGGTTTTTATCTTTGCCGTGGCATTTTCTAATTTGTTCCGGGCTGCATTTTCCATCTTTCGGTCTTAATTCGGGATGTTCACAATCAGGCTTTTTACTCATCTTTTTCCCTCCTTTCACAGCGGCAGCTGCCCTTATTAGGGTGAGGGCAGGCAGTACTGCGTGGTGCTAAGTGTGCAAGCTGTTCTAAATCTTGAGCGGCCTGCTGTAGAAGCTGACGCTCAACATAATAATGGGTATAATAGCCGCGTTTATCACCTTTGATCAGACCGGCCTGGCGCAGGACTTTAAGCTGCTGCGAGACGGCAGATTCAGAGATGTTTAATTTTTTCGCCAAAGCACTGACACAATAATCATATTGTAAAAGCAGCTTGATGAGCTTATATCTGGTTTCATCGGCAAGTGATCTTAGAACTTCCAGCAATTCAGCCATTACGCCTCTCTCCCTACTAATTAAGTAATAACTTAATTAGATTATATATTGCTAAACTATTTTTGTCAACTCTAAAGGATAATTGTTCTGAGCTGCAGCCGGTTTTCTGCCATACAGGGATTGCGCCATGCTGATAAGAGATGTTAAGCAATAATACGGCAGACAAAATAAATTGTAATATACAGTTATTAATTCAGAGGAAGTGCCGTGCTTAAGGCGAAAATAAGTACAGATATTGATTACAATAGAGTTAAAATCTGTGAGGCTATGCCGCAAGCGATAAAATTTTAGGCTCAAACATTGTTGATGAACTTCAGCGAACTAAAGTATGTATTTCAAAAAATCCAGGTTGAAAAGGAGGAGTGGTTATGGAGTATGTTGCCTACCTCGCACCGATTGCTTTTGTCTTTGCTATATCTGCCCTCTCCCAGATAGCGGAACTGAAAAAAGAAGTTGATGCATTAAAAAGTGAACTAAATAAACTAAAAGAATAATTAAAGTGCGTGCGATTTCCCCCTTTGTATATTATTGAAAATTAGACGAACAATAAAAAAAACAATAGGGGGTAAATAAATTGGCCGACCAATTCACTGTAGGTAACCTAAAAGTCACAAAACTGGTTGATCAAGCACAAATTGACTCTTTTGTTTCATCTCTGCCACCGGAGAAGAAG